>DRKU01000106.1 GCA_011051615.1 Gammaproteobacteria bacterium | reverse complement strand
GGCCTTCGCTTCGCCGCCCTGCGCTTCCGCCATGACCTTGGTGATCGCCGCCGTCAGCGTCGTCTTGCCATGGTCAACGTGACCAATCGTGCCCACGTTTACGTGCGGCTTTGTGCGTTCAAATTTTTCCTTGGACATCGAAGACCTCCCCGAAATCTCAGTCAAATATCAAATGTACAAACAGGCTGTTAAAAATCTGCGCATACCCCGAGTCACCTGCCTATATAAATAAGGTGTGCTCGAGATACCCGCCGTGGTAAATCTGGAGCCCATAACCGGACTTGAACCGGTGACCTCTTCCTTACCAAGGAAGTGCTCTACCGCCTGAGCTATATGGGCCAAAACCTCAGCAACGAGTATCGAGTGGCTGGTAGCAGGTAAAAAACGACTGCCTTTTCCTCACTACGCGTTCCTCGCACCTCGCAACTTGTATCCTGGAGCGGGTGATGGGAATCGAACCCACATAGTCAGCTTGGAAGGCTGAAGTTCTACCATTGAACTACACCCGCATAAAATTCAGTTTCTAGTTACCAGGATCTGGTAACCAGGAACACCTTACGCTCCTGCCTGTCTTCTGATCAGGCATCGCTGACTCGAAAGTTGCTTTCCCGGCAGCTCGCCCCTGGCACCTCGCCCCTGGATATTGGTGGAGGGGGGTGGATTCGAACCACCGAAGGCTGAGCCGTCAGATTTACAGTCTGATCCCTTTGGCCACTCGGGAACCCCTCCGTCGAAACGAAGCCGGCTATTTTCGACGACGCCCCTGCCGCTGTCAACATCCGGCGCACCGATTTTGGTGAAAAAGTGCTTGTATTGTCTCCACTTGCGCCTCCGGCCGTGGCCAGGCCAGGATTCGGCGGTTTCCCGAGCAGTTCGGGACGGGCGTGGTGACAGCCGTTCATCCGACAGGAGAAAAAATGGAGCTGGCGAGAGGAGTCGAACCCCCGACCGGCTGATTACAAATCAGCTGCTCTACCAACTGAGCTACGCCAGCGTGTGCCCCGTGTACCGTAACGGGAGTGCGCGATTCTAAGCAATTGCCGGCAAATGGGAAAGTGGTCCCTGCACACCCGCGCGCGGTTTCAGGGGCAGGCTTGCTGGACCTGGCCGAGATCGGGAGCGAGTTCGCCCAGGCGCGCCAATCGATCGGCATCCAGCGGGGGGTGCGCGCTCACCGGCCAGTCCAGCCAGTACTCGCGCCGCGGCAGGGGCACGCGCTCGATCTTTGCCGGAAATCCTTTCTTTTTCATGGCCTTGAGTCGACGCCGGGCCAGTTCGGCACGGGAGAAGACACCCAGCGAGATGGCGTTCTTCTGGCCACCGGTGACGACCACGAAGTAGTCCTCCACCCCCTTTGCCTTGAGCGCCTGCACCGTCTCGCGCGCCGCCTGGCGGCTGCTGGCCGGTGGCAGGTAGACCCAGTACCCTTTCCGGCTGGTGTCGCGTGTCATGCGGGTCTCGGCCTGGATGCCAAACTCCGCCAGCAGGGCCCGCACCGCCTCGGCGCGGGCCTGTTTCGCGACGGGTCCAAGGGTGACGCACTGGCCGGCGGGTGCCGCCGCCGCTGGCGTCGCCACCACCTCCCCGTAGCGCAACAGGCGCGGCCCGCTCATGGGCTCGACCGCCGGCAGGCCCGCATCACCCGGGCGATAGTGCCAGACGAAGAAGCCCAGGTTGAGCAGCAGCAGCGTGTAGATAGTGAACTTCAAGACGTCTCCTTCGGTTGACTCAGGCCACCGCCAGGCCGGCAAGCCGGGCCACGCCGCGCAGCACCAGTTCCGGCCGATGCCGGGCGGCGGTGCCGGCCGCCGCCAGTGCCGCAAGCAGTTCAGCGGCATCTCCACCACACAGCAGACAACGCGGCGGGCCTTCGAACAGGGCCTGCGCGCGCACCAGCGCCTCGCGAACAAACCCCACCATGGCGGTCCGGCAGCCGGCCGCCAGGCACGCGTGGGTATCCCGGCCGGGGAAGGCCCCGTCGGCCATGGACGTCGGGGGCGGTACGACATCTCCGGCCAGCGCATCGACCTGTCCCGCCACTGCCGCGTGCATGAGACGTGCGCCGGGCAGGATCAGGCCGCCGTGATGGTGGCCTCGGGCATCGAGAAAATCCACCGTTACCGCGGTACCGGCATCGACGATGCAGTAGTTGGCCGGCCCCAGGCTGTGGGCACCCACCAGCGCCGCCCAGCGGTCGATGCCCAGCTGCGCGGGCTCAGTATAGCCGTTTGTCACGCCGGCTTCGTCCATACCGGTCTTCAGAAAGTGAGGGCTCACCCCCCAGTGTCGCTCGCACCACTGGCGCAGGATCTCACCGGCCTCGCGGGCGACACAGGCCACGGTTACCCGCGTCGGTGGCGGCAGGGCGGCCCACTGGCGCGCCAGCACGGCCTCGAGCCCGGCATCCACATACGCATGACAGACCGGCGCCTCGCCGGCAAACAGGGCCTCCGCCGAAAGGTACTTCAGCGCGCTGTTGCCAATGTCCACCAGTAAATCCATATGCGCACTCTACCCACTTCCGCACACAGATCCAGCCAGCCCGTGCTGACCTCAGCGCGTGGCGGCGCGCAGGCTGACCTCGCCGGAGAAAAAACGCTGCATGCGCCCGCCGCTTTCCACTCGCAGCGCCCCCGCGGCATCGATACCGCGGGCCACCCCCTCCACGCGACCACTGCCGGTCAGCAGCACCACCGGCCGATCGCGAAAGGCATCGAAACGCCGCCAGCCCGCCATGAAGGGCGCCAGCCCCGCTTCGTCGTAGCGCGCCAGTGCCGCCATCACCGCCGAGAGGAGTGCACCCGCCAGGGCATTGCGATCCACGTCCTGCCCACAGACACGTTGCAGATCGGTCCACGGCTGATCGATCTCACCCGCGCCGCTGGCCGTGCCCATGGCGAGGTTGAGCCCGATCCCCACCACCACCGTGCCCGTCGCACCCACTTCGCCGCGCATTTCCAGCAGAATGCCGCCGAGTTTCCTGCCCTCCCAGTAGAGATCATTGGGCCACTTGAGGGCCAGCCCGGCGGCCGCCTTTGGTGCGCGCTCGCTCAGCCAGCCGGCGAGTACCTCGGCCAGGGCCACGCCCACGGCGAGACCGAGACCGGCGGGATTGCCGGGCCCGGTGGGCATGTGCCAGAGAATGGAGAAATACAGGTTACGCCCCAGCGGCGAGACCCACGACCGCCCACGCCGGCCACGCCCGGCACTCTGGTGCTCGGCGAAACAGACCTCACCCGCCGCCGCACCGGCGGCGGCCCGCTCGAGCAGGTGACGGTTGGTGGAGTCGAGACTGATATGGGTGTGGATGGCCACCGCCTCGCGCCAGCGCGGTACCATGGCGACACGAATACGTTCTGCATCGAGCAGTTCCAGTGGGCTTTGCAGACGGTAGCCACGCCCCGGCACGGCGGCGATATCCAGCCCCAGTGCCTCGCGCAGACGCTGGATGCGTTTCCACACCGCGGTGCGGCTGATACCCAGCGTCGCGGCCAGGGTGCTGCCCGAGTGGAAACGCCCGTCGGCCAGCTCGCCGAGGAGGGCCGCCATGCCGGAGCGGTCTGGTGGCGCCCCCGCGGCGGCCGTCACGCTGCCTGTTGCCCTGCTACTCATGCGTATGTTTTACCGGCGGCGGCGAGCCGCTATGCTGTGAATCGATCAACAGGGGCCAGAATATAAGAGCGACCGCCAGAAGTGGATAGCACAAACGAAAAAAAGCCCCACCTGTCCCCACCGGCCCGCTATTTCCCGCCACGGAGCGGGCACTATCGTGTCACGCCGGACCTGCATCCCCTGGGCACGGACTTCGGCAACGGTGCGGCGGACGGACAGATCTTTCAGTTCGATACCCAATGGGCGCACTACCGCACACAAAAGGAGCGCGCGCGCAGTGAGGATCTCGCCAAGTACTACCGCAACGGCCTCGCGGCGGAGGACCAGCGCAGGCTGCAGGCCTTCCTCGTGCAGCGGTTGTGCCGCGAACACCCGGCACTGTTCCAGTTGCAGACCACTGCCGGCGAACGGCACCTGCACTGCGCGCTGAGTGGCGAACAGTTACGGTTTGGCGCCGAATTCGATTTTATCGACATGCTCGACAGCGGCCTCCAGCCGGCCTGTATCGATGGTATCGATGCGCTGGCCTGCCAGGTGCAGGAGGACCTCAGCCTCGTCCAGCGCGAGGGGGATGGAGACCGCCTGCGCTGCCTGCACCTGTGCTTCCCCAATCACTGGGCGGCAGCGGACAAGTTCGGCCAGCCGTTCGCCGCCGTGCATCAACCGGTGGCCGGTATGGCAGAGCTCAATCGCCGCAGTGGCCCGCTCATCGACGCCCTCATCCAGCGTGGTCCCTATGTGCGCTTCGCCTGGGGCCTGGCCAGCGACACCCGCCTCAACCATCATCCCGAACCACCACCCGGCGAAGATCCCCGTAGCTGGGCCGGTCGGGACTTCGCCCCCGAAGGTGGCGCACTCTATCTGCGCGTGGAACGCCAGACCATCCATGGCCTGCCGGACATGGACGCGGCACTGTTTACCATCCGCACGTATTTCACCGATCTCCATCGCCTGCGTAACACCGAGCCGGCGAAATGCGCCCGCCTGGCGGAGGCCATCGCCTCCATGACGCCGGCGCAAAGGGCCTACAAGGGCCTCGCCACGGGGGCGACGGCCATCATCGACTGGCTGCGCGGTGCGCCAGAGGCCTCACGGTGAAGGACGGGCGCCCCCGTGTCGGTAGAAATCCAGCGCATTGGTGAGACGAATTCGCTCGGCTACCGCCGGCGGCAGGGTCGCCAGCCAGCGGCGATGGAAGGCGATCAGTTGCGCGTAGTGCTGCCAGCCTTCATCCGCCTCCCACCAGCGATCGATCTGGTGGGCGTTCCATACCGGATCGCTGCCGAGCAGGATGCGCCGTTGGTAACGGATCAGAAATGCCCGCCAGGCCGGTGACAGCGTCCCGTCGGTGTCGGCGAAATTGCCATAGTGCCAGGGGTCCCGCGCCGACAGTTCGAGCCAGACGTTAGGACAGGCATCGAGCAGTGGCGCCAGTTCCGCCGGTCCCAGCACGCCGCCAGCATGGGCCCATTGAAAGCGCACACCGGGAAACCGCTGGCACAGGCGCAGGAAATAGCGATGGCTGGCGGCCTCGGTATGGATCACGAAGGGCACATGGAATTCCGCCGCCAGGGCAAGCAGTTGCAACAGGACAGGGTTGTCGCGCCGCGGGCCTATTCCCGGTAACAGATGCACCTCGCCGATGCCGCGATAGACGCCGCTGGCCAGCGCAGCACGTACCTTGCCCGGCAAGTCGGCATCCCCGAACCAGGTGTGACGGGCCGTGGGCGTGGTGTAAGGACTGAACAGGGGAATGATACGCCGTGGGTCGGCGGCATGAAGTTCCCGGGCCAGTTCAGAGGGCGTGGAAAACACGACGCCCAGTTGCACCGACTGTCTTTTCAGCTGGGCAATCACGGCATCGGCGCTGATCAGCTCACGGTGATCCCAGTTGAAATGCAGGTGCACGTCGGCCAGTGGCAAGGCCCTCTCCTGCACGCGCGACCCGGCGCAGGCTGTCAAGAACAGTGCCAGCCCCGCAAGAAGAAAAATTGACAAGCGCCGTTCGCTCACCAATGCTTGAGAGACGCAATCGACGAGGAACCCGCGGATGTCCCTGTTGCGCCACGGGAAAGATACCTGCTTACGGCACATCTCCGGGGTGACCCCGGCCGAGCCACTGTGGAAACGCGTCCCCACGCGTGACGAAAACGGTGTACTGCTTGCCGATTTTCTCATGCTCATCCCCCGTCTGGGAAAACAGGGCCAGGCCCATATCGCCCGCACCGTCGAACGTCTGGAGTATGTCCTGCACCGCTACCACGAACACATCGTCTTCGCCGATCTCAACCTCAGGCTCAATACCCTGTGGATCAGCCTGCGTCCACGCCACGGCCTGTGCCTGGAGATCGCCGCCTGCATCAAGCTGCATGTCCCGGAAGCCGTGCTGGTCGCCGAACGCCAGCAATAGATCTCAGTTTGCAGCCAGTGATTGCGGATTGCACGTCGCACAGCGGACCAGTGCAATCCCGCTCCCGTAAATCAGCCACTTGTACCACCAACACCTGGCACGCTTCTCGCTAGCTATACTTGCAGACAGACAATGACGGGGAACGCATGTCCAGTATTCCTGACACCATTTTGTCCCCACGCCGGCGGCGCTGGGTGTGGCATACCGGTACGCTGCTCGCGATACTGATCATCGGACTGTTTCTCGGTTTTATCCTCCGCCAGGACAGTCCCGAGGCCCTCTCGGCACTGGCCCACCCGGCGCAGTCGGGCGCACGTTTGATGGAACGCCATCTGGCCTTCTATGAAAACGAGCACGCCATTCCCGCCTGGCAACGGCGCTTCTTCCATGCCCTCTTCGGTGACAAGCAGGAGATCCAGCGGCAGGCGCTGACCGCCTATCGCGAGATCCTCGCTTACTTCGCCGCTCACCCCGAGCGTGCACAGAGCTGGGACCTGCGCGATACCCGTGTGCGACTCGCTGTATTACTGATGGAGATGGGTGACGACATGGCGGCCGAAAACCAGCTGCAGGCACTGGGAGACATGCCCGAGGAAGAAGTCATCGCCGATACCGTGCGCTATGCCTATGACCGGCCCTTACGCGCAGATGTCTCCATGGAGGAAATTCACGCCGGTCTGCGCCTGTTCCCCAGCGGCTGGACACGTAACAAGATCCGCTACCTGGTCTATGCACGCGCCGACGTGCCGGCGGCGGTCCCGGCCCGGCAACGCCTGCTGGCCCAGGGGCAGCGCCTGCAACGCGACACCCTGTTGCTCAGCCTCGGCCTGCTGGCGGCCGGCCTCGCGGGCGTGGCCGGATTTCTCTCCCTGCGCCGACCAGGCACCACCACATGGCATGCCGCCGCGCTGGAATCCGCCTGGTCACCGATGGTCGGGATCCAGGTACTGCTGCTGTCACTCGCCCTCGGCATCGTCGTCTTCCTCGCTCTCGCCATCCTGCCCCTGCCGGAAGAACTGGTGATCCTGCGCCAGTGGACCACGCTGACCGCCGGGCTGCCCATGCTCCTGCTGATCCACTACCGCCTGCTGCGACCCCACGGACTGAGCTGGGTGCGCGCCTTCGGACTCCGCGTCTCATCACACCAGTTGCTTGCGCTATTGCTGGCCACGGCCCTGATCATGACCATCGAACGCGCCGGTGCCCTGTTTCTTGGCTGGGCCGGATATCAGCTGGGACTCGCACCCCACTGGGCCGATGGCATCAGCGAACGCTGGTTGTGGCCAACCCACGACAACCAGTGGCTCGGCGCAATCAATCTCATCGTCTGGGCACCCCTGTTCGAGGAACTGGCCTTCCGCGGCCTGTTGTATACCGCCCTGCGCCGCTATCTGTCTCCTTTGCCTGCGGCAGCACTCAGTGCGGGCGGTTTCGCGGCCCTGCATTTCTATTCCCTGATGGGTTTTGTCTCGGTGTTGTGGAGTGGGCTGGTGTGGGCCTGGGCCTTCGAGCGCTTCCGCAGCCTGTTGCCCGGCATGCTCAGCCACGCCATCGGCAACCTGCTTGCCCTGGGGCTGATTCTCGTTTTCTACCGCTAAGCCCGCATTGCCCGCAGGGCTGTATCCCTAAAGTTTGCTGGACTATTACCGATAGAGGATATAACCAGCCTGCCAGCCAGGTTTCCCCTGAAAAACAGAGGGATAGCTTGGCAACAAGAATCTTTGGAGACATTCCGATGAAGGCCCTGTTGACCCCGGCGACCACCATCATGAGTCGCATGAAGTACGCTTACAAGTTTGCTCTGCTGATGGTGATCCTGTTCCTGCCCATGGCCTACCTCGCCTATGGCCTCGTCTCACAGATCGCCGGTGAAGTCAGTTTTCTGGGCCACGAACGCACTGGTCTCGCCTACCTCAAGGCCATCCGTGAACCCCTTGCCCGGATCCAGCAGCACCGCGGCATGACCGCGGCCTACCTCAACGGGGCGGCCGAATTCCATCCCCGTATCCTGGCCAAACGCAAGGAGATCGATACACTGCTGGCCCGGCTGGCCGAGCGAGATACGCAATGGGGTGAAGAACTGCAGACCGCCGGACAGCTCGCACCCCTGCAAAAACAGTGGGCCAGTATCAAGGCCAACTCCCTCAAACAACCACCTGCTGAGGCCATCAAGGCGCACAACCAGCTGGTCGGCGGTCTGCTGAACCTCATGAGCCATGTGGCCGATGCCTCGGGCATGTCCCTCGATCACGAACTGGACAGTTACCATCTGGCAGCAGCCCTGGCCAACGATATGCCACGACTGATCGATTACATGGGTCAGGCCCGTGCGGTGGGCTCCTCGGTAGCCGCGCGCGGTGAACATACACCGGCCAGTCGAGTCAGGCTGGCGATACTGGCCAACAACCTTGAGATCTATAGCGGTCGCCTGACCACCGGACTCGACGCCGCCATGGAGACAAACCCTGAACTCAAGGCCACCCTCAGCGAGGCCATCACGGCCAACAACCAGGCCATCCAGAACATTCAACGGTTGTTACGCGAGGAACTGCTCAAGTCCGACACCATCGAGGTGGACAGTGAAATGGTCTTCCAGACCGCGTCACGGGCTATCTCCGGAAGCTACAAGCTCTTCGATGAGCTGGTACCGATCCTCGATGGGCTGTGGGAACAACGCGGCGAAGAAGAGGCAGTTGCCGGTTACCTGGAGTCCGGCTTCATATTGCTGGCCTTCCTGCTTGCGACTTACCTTTTCGCCGGCCTCTATGCCGGAATCAAGGAGAACATCGCCATTATGGGTCGGGCCACGCACAAGCTGGCCGAAGGTGAACTGTTTGCCCGCATGGCCATCGAAAGCCAGGATGAGATGCAGCAGATCGCACACGACTTCAATCACATGGCAGAAAAGTTCGAGGCCCTGGTACAACAGATCGTCAGCGCCACGACGCAACTGGCCTCGGCGTCGGAACAGGTTTCCGTGATCTCCCAGGACAGCGCTACCAATATCGACAACCAGCGACGCGAGACCGAGCAGGTCGCCACGGCCATGAACGAGATGGCGGCCACCGTGCAGGAAGTGGCGCGCAACGCCTCGGAGGCTGCCGGGGCAGCCAGCCATGCCGACAACGAGGCCGGTGCCGGTCGGGCCGTCGTGCGGGAAACGACGGCCTCCATCGAAAACCTGGCCCATGAAGTGGAGTCAGCCGCCCAGGTCGTGCAGCAGTTGGCCAATGACAGTGAATCCATAGGCGCGGTGCTGGACGTTATCAAGGGTATTGCCGAACAGACCAACCTGCTCGCCCTCAATGCCGCCATCGAAGCGGCACGCGCCGGCGAGCAGGGCCGTGGCTTTGCCGTGGTCGCCGACGAGGTACGCACCCTCGCCAGCCGCACCCAGGATTCTACCAAGGAGATCGAGGGCATGATCGAGCAACTCCAGAACGGCGCCAGGAATGCCGTTGAGGTCATGGAAAACGGTCGTGAAAAAGCACGTACCGGGGTTGATCAAACCAAGCAGGCTGTGCAGGCCCTGGATGCCATTACCAAGGCCGTGGCCACCATCAACCAGATGAACACGCAGATCGCCAGTGCCGCAGAACAACAGCGCGCAACGACCGAAGAAATGAACCGTAACATCATCAACATCAACCAGATCGCCGAGCAGACCGCGACCAGCGCGATTCAAACTACCACCGCCAGCGACGAACTGGCCAGGCTGTCCGCCCAGCTACAGAGCCTGGTAAACCAGTTCAAGCTGCAGGCCTGATGTTGAAAAAACCTGCGTGCAGACACGGACGTCTGTGCGACCAAATCGGCTATCCTGCCGATTTGTCACATGTGACCCTG
>DRKU01000105.1 GCA_011051615.1 Gammaproteobacteria bacterium | reverse complement strand
CCTTCGTCAAGACCCAGGGTGGCAAGGAAGTCTACATTCAGGGCGAGGAAGTGCCGCTCTCCGGCTCCGGTTTCATCAGCCTCGGCAAGTCGGCCTCGGTAAGCAATGCCCATATGATCTACTACAATATCCAGTAGTTTCGTTTTCCTTTCCGCCCAACGCCGATCGCAACTTTGCATCCTGGCCGCGGTCGAATCCTGACAATATATGAGCTGCGCCACATTTTCAGTGTGCGCAGATGTGCTGATCTATCCCCGTTCCAGGAAACATACTGTTTTTGCCGGGGCGAGCGGTAGATTCGGGAGGATGTGGGCATGCGAAGCTTTTTTCATCTGGTAGCACTTGTGTCAGCCGGACTGCTGGTGTCCTGTGGCGGTGGCTCGAGTACCCTGCCGGCCGGTGTGCCCCCTGCCACCGAGATCAGCTTCAGTGGTATCGGCACCAATGGTATCTTTGATCCTTCCGTGGCCCGCGACCCCGGCAGCTCACGTCTGTGGATGAGCTATTCCTACGTGGACCCCTCGATCTATTTCAGTTCCAGCCAGCACCTGGGGGTCGGTATTCGACTGGCCTATTCCGACGACGGTGGCAGGAGCTGGACCAATGCCGGGGTGGTCGTCAGTTCTTTCGAAGACCGGGCCGTTGGACCCTTACCGTCGGTCAATCCCGCACTCAATATTCCTGCCAACAGTGATGGAACCTGGCAGAGCGAAACGTCTTCGCTTATCTACGATGCCAATGCACCCGCATCGGAGCGCTGGAAGATCGTCTGGCACCAGTATCTCAAGGCCAACGGAACCTCTTATTTCGTCGACTATGCCTGGGTGGCGCTGAAGATGGCCGCCACACCCGCCGAGCTGGCAATGGCACCGACGATCAAGCTGTTCGGTGGGAAGTATATCCAGGCGGCGGGAGAGCAAAGTGGCGCGCCTGCCTTCTCGCCGGTTGCCGGACCAGCGCAGATAGCGCTGAACGCCGATCTGAACAGCGCAATTGCCAGCGCAGATCTTGCCGAGCTGAGTATGTGCGTGTGGGCGGAGCCGGCATTGTTGGCCGATTCCGATGGACTCCATCTGGCAATGAATTGCCAGTACCTCAACGGAACCGGTGTCGACGCCTACATCGTCATGTTCAGTTGCGCCAATCCATGTAACATCACGCAGGCAGGGAGCTGGACCTACAAGGGGCGTGTTCTTACGCCTGCCGATGCCAGTGTTACCGGCCATCGCAATTTCTCCGCGGCCGAGCTGGTACGCAAGGGTGGCGGTTACTACCTGATGGTGACACCGGTGCGCAACAACGCCGCAGCGGCCTACGATGGGTGCCGAGCCTTTCCGTTTTCGGATTTTGCAAATGCACGTCTGATGCGTAACCAGGGGAATCTTGTCGAGGCATTCCGATACGACGGCATTCCAATGTTGCACAACGGCGCCTGCTCTGCGCATGAAGGCATGACGGCAGGTGTGTTACACAGTCAGTTTCGCGACGACACGCCACCGGTATTGTTTCACCTGCTGCAGACCAACATGATGTTTCCCTGAGGCGCCAGGCCCCGGATCACACCGATCCTTCTTCAGTGTCGAACAGTTCGATCCAGTGAAACACCGGCACTTCGCTGCCGATCTGCAGGTGGTGCTGGCAGCCAACATTGGCCGTGACGATGCAATCCGGTTTTTCACGCATCAGCTTATCCAGCTTGTTGTGCCGCAGTTGTCTGGACAGCTCGGGTTGCAGTATCGAATAGGTCCCGGCCGAACCACAACACAGGTGCGTGTCGGCCACCGGCACGAGGTCAAAGCCCCTTTCGCCCAGCAGTCGTTCCACGCGTTCGCCCAGATGCAGGCCATGCTGCAGGGTGCAGGGTGGGTGGAAGGCAACACGGCGCTCTTCCTTACGCGGTCTCTGGATGTCGGTTGTTTCGAACACTTCGACGATATCGCGTACCCGCTTGCTTACCTCGCGGGCGCGCTCGGCATAGCGGGGATCATCGGCAAGTAAATCGCCATACTCGCTGATCATCAGGCCACAGGCCGAGGCGGTACTGACGATGGCCTCCACGCCGTCCTGCAGCAGTGGCCACCAGGCATCGATGTTGCAGCGCGCCTGCTCCAGTGCGGCCTGTTCCGCGTCAAGATGGTGGTTGAGCGCACCACAACAGGTTTCATGTTCCACTGCGAGACAGGTGATCCCGGAACGCGCCAGGACGCGCGTTGCCGCCGCCACGGTGGCCGGTGACAGGGTGGGTTGCGCACAACCCTGCATGAGGATCATTCTGCGTGGCGTGGCATCGGCCCTTGCAGCCTGATCCCGTGAGGGAGTGGTCTTGCGCACTTGTAATTGCGCGTGCAACTCGCGTGGCAGGAGAAAGCGCATGACTCGTGCCAGCCGGAACAGGATGGCAAAGCGCTGCCGGTGAGGCACGATGGCCCGCAGCAACGCACGCTTCAGGCGCTGTGGCCAGGGGCGGGGAATATGTTGCGCCGCCCAGCGGCGGCCGATGGCCAGCAGTTGCCGGTACTCGACACCCGATGGACAGGTGGTTTCACAGGAAGCGCAGGTAAGGCAGCGATCCAGATGTATCCGGGTGCGACGAGTGGCAGGTTCGCCTTCGAGCATGTTCTTGATCAGGTAGATCCGCCCGCGCGGGCCATCCAGTTCGTCGCCCAGCAACTGATACGTGGGACAGGTCGCTGTACAGAACCCGCAGTGTACGCAACGGCGCAGGATCGCATCGGCGCGCTGGCCTTCGGGAGTCTGTAACAGCGTGGCGGGCAGGCGGGTCTGCATATCAGTCTTCCGGGTACAGGCGGCCGGGATTGAGGATCGCCTTCGGATCGAAGGCTGCCTTGAGTCGCCGGTGCAGGGCGCGCAGGGCGGCTGATGGCAGTGCGGTGTAGTCTTCACCAGCCATGTCCTGTGCACGCCGAAACAGTCTTGCCTGCCCCCCGTGTTCTGCGGCATGGCGATGAATGTCCTGTGCTGCACGATCCGTCTTCAGCCAGCGCAGGTTGCCACCCCAGTCGATGAGCCATTCCCCCCAGTCGGGCAACGGCGTGGCAGGCGCCATATCGAGGCGCCACAGTGTCCGTGTGTCGGTGAAGAAGGGGTGTCGTTGCTCGCGGATGTCGCGCCAGGGATCGTTGTCCACGGTGTCGCCACCCAGTTGCTCACGGGCACTGGCCACGCCTGCCGCGGTGCCGGCCAGGCGCAGGTACAGGGCGGTGCCGTCGTGGCACAGGCCGGATAGTGGCAACGGTCGGCGGCACAGCTCGCGCATATGGCGGATGGCCGTTTTCTGGTCGTATTCCTGGCGCAGGGTCAGGGTGGTCTCGGGACAGGGTAGTACGCGCAGGGAGACATCGAGCAATACGCCGAGGGTACCCATGGCACCGGCCATGAGGCGTGCGACATCGTAGCCGGCAACATTCTTCATTACCCTGCCGCCAAAGTGCATTACTTCGCCACACCCGTTGAGGATCCGGCAACCGAGCAGGGCATCGCGGACGCCACCGGCAAAGGCGCGCCGTGGCCCGGCCAGGGCGCAGGCCACGGTACCGCCGATGGTGGCATCGGTGCCAAAGCGAGGAGGTTCGAAGCCGAGCATCTGACCCGCGTCTGCCAGGGTCTGCTCCAGTTCGTGCAGCGTGGTGCCGGCGCGTACACTTACCACCAGTTCTACAGGTGCGTAGTCGATGATGCCCTGATGCCCGTATGTCGACAGTGGTGTTCCCCGTGGTGTTCCACCGAGGAAGTCCTTGCTGCCACTGCCACGAATACACAGCGGCGTACCTTCCGCGTACGCATGGCACACGCCGTCACGCAGCTGTTCTTCAATATCCTGTGACATGCGGATGACTCATTGGCGGGAAAACGTGGTGTGCAACGTGGTTAACTCAGGTAATAAAGGGCATGGCGGTACTATTCAGAAGCGCTCCAGCTCGGGGAAGGGCAGGCGTCCCCCATGCACGTGCATGGCGCCAAACTCTGCGCAACGGTGTAGCGTAGGCACCGCCTTGCCGGGATTGAGCAGACCTTCGCTATCGAAGGCATGCTTGATGGCATGGAACTGTGCCAGCTCCGCCTTGCCGAATTGAACGCACATCTGATCGATCTTTTCCACGCCTACGCCATGTTCGCCGGTAATGGTGCCACCTACCGCAAGGCACAGTTCGAGGATCCGTGCGCCGAACTCCTCGGTGCGTTCCAGTTCACCGGGCTGGTTGGCATCGTAGAGGATGAGGGGATGCAGGTTGCCGTCGCCGGCATGAAAGACATTGGCTACCCGCAGGCCATATTCCTCAGCGAGTTCCGCAATCCCGGCCAGCACCCTCGGCAGGGCGTGGCGCGGGATGGTGCCGTCCATGCAGTAGTAGTCGGGCGCCAGGCGGCCAACCGCCGGGAAGGCGGCCTTGCGTCCGGCCCACAGGCGCAGGCGTTCCTCTTCGTTGCGCGAGCGCTGCAGGGCGGTGGCGCCACCCCCACGTAACAGGTTTTCGAGCACATCCATCTGTTGCTTCACTTCCTCGTGCGTCCCGTCCAGTTCACACAACAGGATGGCGGCGGCGTCGCGTGGGTAACCGGTATTGGCGAAGTCTTCCGCCGCACAGAGTGCAAGGTGATCCATGATCTCCAGTCCGGCGGGAATGATCCCTGCACCGATGATGGCGGCCACCGCCTCGCCGGCGTGGGTCACGTCATCGAAACTGGCCATGATCACCTGTGCTGTCTCGGGCAGAGGCAGCAGGCGAACACTGATCTCGACGATGATGCCGAGCATGCCTTCCGAACCACACAGCAGGGCCAGGAGATCGTAAGCTGGTGATTCCAGGCCGAGTGAGCCGAGCGTCAGCAGTTCGCCATCGATGGTGACGATTTTGATCTGCAACAGGTTGTGCACGGTGAGACCGTACTTGAGGCAATGGATACCACCGGAATTTTCCGCCACGTTGCCACCGATGGTGCAGGCGATCTGCGAGGAGGGGTCTGGTGCGTAGTAGAGCCCGTGTTTGCGAGCCGCGGTACTGATGGCGAGATTGGTGATGCCCGGTTGCACCCGCGCCAGCGCATTGTCGGCATCGATGGCGAGGATGCGGTTGAACCTGGCCAGACTGAGGAGGATACCGGCCTCGTGCGGCAGGGCGCCGCCCGACAGGCCTGTGCCGGCACCGCGCGCCACCAGTGGCACTCCATGTCGCCGGCACAGCATGGCGATGGCCTGGACCTGCTCGATGGTTTCGGGCAGGACCACCAGCCAGGGCAGGCGGCGGTAGGCCGACAGGGCATCGCATTCATAGGCGCGCAGATCTTCGGTCTCGTGGAGGACGGCCGTGGCCGGGAGTATTTGCTGCAATGCCGCAATCATCTCGGCGCGGGACAGGGTGGCCGTCGGGTGGAGTTGCTCGCTGGCGGGCTGTTCACTCATAAGGCGGCATCTTAACCCAGCCACCCGTGACAACAACCCCGATGCTGTTGAGGGATTTACCGCTGTGCTAGACTCGCCGCACACGGGTGCGAGGCGGATCTGAAGCAGGATGGCGCATGCAGGGTGAAGTGACACGGGTACGACTGGACAAGTGGCTGTGGGCGGCACGCTTTTATCGCACGCGTGCGCTGGCCACCGAGGCCATCAAGGGTGGGCACGTACGTGTCAACGGCGAGCCGGCCCGGCCGTCACGACCACTGGTGGTGGGTGATACCTTGCGTATTCGTAAGGGCAGCTACACCTGGACCGTGGTGGTCGATGCACTCAGTGATCGCCGTGGCCCGGCGCGCGTGGCGCAACAGCTCTACCATGAAACCGAGGACAGTGAACAGGCACGTGCGCTATTACGTGAACAGTTACGTGATGCTACCCCGCGGCCGGCACGTCGTCCCGACAAGCGTATGCGGCGCCATATTCATCGCTTCATTCGCAAGCAGGCCGAGTGAGTGCGGATCGCGGAGCAGGTTTTCCTCATGTCAGATATTGTCACACCACGTCTTACCGTCGATATCATAATTGAACTTCGTGATCGGCCCGACCGACCCATCATTCTCATTGAGCGCCGAAATCCGCCACCGGGCTGGGCGTTTCCCGG
>DRKU01000104.1 GCA_011051615.1 Gammaproteobacteria bacterium | reverse complement strand
TCACAGAGGGGGCGGAGGGTGCAGGAATTATCAGGGGGCGCCTTGCCGGTACACCTTCCACGAGACACGCAAAAACCGGCTTCCCTGCCGGCTCGACGGCCGCGTCCCTGCGGCCGACGGTCTCGTTGAAGGTGTACCGGCAGGCCCCCTGCCGGAAACACAACCTCCCCGCAGCAAAAACTCCGTGCCCTCCATGCTCTCTGTGGTTAAAGAAGGATCAAACCTTCAGGTAGTCGAGGATGCCTTCCGCTGCCTGGCGGCCTTCGAACACGGCGGTGACCACCAGGTCCGAGCCACGCACCATATCGCCACCGGCGAAGACTTTCGGGTTGCTGGTCTGGAACTTGTACTGCTGGTCCGGCATGGCGCGCACACGGCCACGCTCGTCGGTTTCGATCTGTTGCGCGCCGAACCAGTCTGCCGGTGAGGGGCGGAAACCGAAGGCGATGATGACATCGTCAGCGGGAATGATCTCCTCGGAGCCTGGCACCGGTTCAGGACGGCGGCGGCCGCGCTCGTCAGGCTCGCCCAGTTTGGTAGTGACGACCTTGATGCCTTCCACCTTGCCGTCACCCACGATCTCGATGGGCTGGCGGTTGAACTTGAACTGTACGCCTTCTTCCTTCGCATTGGCGACTTCGCGCCTGGAACCGGGCATGTTGGCCTCGTCGCGGCGATAGACACAGGTCACGCTGGCGGCCTGCTGGCGGATGGACGTGCGGTTGCAGTCCATGGCGGTGTCGCCACCACCCAGCACGATGACGTTGCGGCCTTCCATGCTGACGTAGTCGGCGGGGTCCTTCTCGAAGCCGTGGCAGTGATTGATGTTGGAAATAAGGAAATCCAGTGCCGCGTGCACGCCGGGCAGGTCCTCGCCGGGAATGCCGGCCTTCATGTAGGTATAGGTACCCATGCCGAGGAACACGGCATCGTAGTCGTCCAGCAGTTGCTGAACCTCCATGTCGCGGCCGATCTCGGTGTTGAGACGGAACTCCACGCCCATGCCTTCGAGGATGGCGCGGCGACGTTGCACGATGGTCTTCTCCAGCTTGAACTCGGGGATACCGAAGGTGAGCAGGCCGCCGATCTCCGGGTGGCGGTCGAAGACCACGGCCCTGACGCCGTTGCGCGTCAGGACATCGGCGCAGGCCAGCCCCGCCGGGCCGGCACCGACGATGGCCACACGCCGGCCAGTGTCGCTCACGTGCGAGAGATCCGGGCGCCAGCCATTTTCGAAGGCGGTATCCGAAATGAATTTCTCGATGGCACCGATGGTCACAGCGCCAAAGCCGTCATTGAGGGTACAGGCACCCTCGCACAGGCGGTCCTGCGGACATACACGGCCGCAGATCTCGGGCAGGGAGTTGGTGCGATGCGACAGCTCGGCGGCCTGTTCGATGCGGCCTTCGGCCACCAGTGCCAGCCAGTTGGGGATATAGTTGTGCACCGGACATTTCCACGAGCAATAGGGGTTGCCACAGTCAAGGCAACGGTCCGCCTGTTCGGCGGCGCGCTCGGTGGCAAAGCCGCCGTAGATCTCACAGTACTCGCGGATCCGCGCGTCCACCGGCTTCTTGTCCGGGTCGTGGCGTTCCACCTGGATGAATTGAAAGTTGTTTCCCATAAAAAACATAGTTTCTAGTTGCTAGTGGCGAGGAAATCATTTGCTCGCTTCGCCGGAACCACCAGGCACCGTGTCAACCGTTGCTCCGCGAGGAGACATGGACAGGGCGCTTTCGAATAATTGCTGTCTAATCGTTGGCGAAGGTAGCTGGATGAGGTTCCCTCGTCCCTCGCCACTCGAATCTCGCTACTGGTTTTATGCTGCTCGCTCCTGCAGGTCTTCAAGCAGTTCTTCGAGCGTAGCGGCCCTGGGTTTGACCAGCCAGAAGCGTGCCACGCAGTCGGCGAAGTTGTCGAGGATATACTGGCCGCGCTGGCTGCCGGTCTCGGCAACGAACTCCTCGATGACCTCGCGCAGGTGATTGCGATGGGCCTCCATGGCCTCGGGGGCGATGCGCTCGATGTCCACGTCGTCGTTGATGCAGTCGGCAAAGCGGTTGTGTTCGTCGTAGACATAGGCGAAACCACCGGTCATGGCGGCGCCGAAGTTGATGCCGGTATCACCGAGCACCGTGACCAGACCGCCGGTCATGTATTCACAACCGTGATCACCCACGCCCTCGACCACCGCGTGACAGCCGGAGTTGCGCACCGCAAAGCGTTCCCCGGCGAGGCCCGAGGCGAACAGCTTGCCGCCGGTGGCGCCATACAGACAGGTGTTGCCGATGATGGTGGTCTCGTGGCTGGTGTAACTGGCTTTCTGCGGTGGGCGGATGACCAGCTTGCCACCGGCCATGCCCTTGCCCACGTAGTCGTTGGCGTCCCCTTCCAGGTAGAGATGCAGGCCGCCGGCATTCCATACGCCGAAGCTCTGGCCGGCGGTGCCGGTCAGGCGCAGCACGATGGGCGCGTCTTCCATGCCCAGGTTGCCGTGGCGTGCGGCGATCTCGCCGGACAGGCGCGCGCCGATGGAACGATGGATATTCCTGACTTCGTAGTGGAACTCGCCGCCCTGCTTGCCCTCGATGGCGGGCAGGGCATCGCGCACCATCTGCTCGGCCAGCTCACCCTTGTCGAAGGGCTCGTTGAAGGCGCTGATACAGTACTGCGGCTTGTCGGCCGGTACGCCGGCATCGCTGACCAGCGGTGCCAGATCCAGCGCTCGCTGCCTGTCGGTCTCGCCTTCAAGCACCTCGAGCAGATCGGTGCGGCCGATGATATCGGTGAGGCGGCGCACGCCCAGTTTCGCCAGTAGCTGGCGCACGTCCTCGGCGATGAAGCGGAAATAGTTCATCACCCATTCCACCTCGCCCAGGTAGTATTTGGAACGCAACACGTTGTCCTGGGTGGCGACACCGGTGGCGCAGTTGTTGAGGTGACAGATGCGCAGGTACTTGCAGCCCATGGCGATCATGGGGCCGGTGCCGAAGCCGAAGCTCTCCGCGCCGAGGATGGCGGCCTTGATCACGTCGAGGCCGGTCTTGAGGCCGCCGTCGGTCTGCAGGCGCACCTTCTCGCGCAGATCGTTGGCGCGCAGGGCCTGATGGGTCTCGCTGAGGCCCAGTTCCCACGGACTGCCGGCGTACTTCACCGAGGTCAGTGGCGAGGCGCCGGTGCCGCCGTCGTAACCGGAGATGGTGATGAGATCGGCATAGGCCTTGGCCACGCCCACGGCGATGGTACCCACACCGGCCTCGGCCACCAGCTTGACCGATACCAGGCCG
>DRKU01000103.1 GCA_011051615.1 Gammaproteobacteria bacterium | reverse complement strand
CGATCTCCGGGTGGTGTCATCACGCAGGATGGAAATTTCCACTGGATTCCGGACAAGGGCTGACGCCCTTTCCGGAATGACGGAAAACCTGCCTCGTCCCTGACCTGCGCGGGAATGACGGGGCCAGGTTGCTCGTCTCGATACAACCGCATCAATCGCAAAGGAACGCGGCGCCAACGGCCTTTTGCTCACGTTGCGGTACTTTGCGTCCTTCGCGGTCTATCTTTCCCGTCATTCCGGGGGCTGCCGTGCGGAGCAGGGCGGCAACCCGGAATCCAGAGGCAATTCCACTGGACCCCGTATCAAGTGCGGGGTGACGGTAAGCATCGGAAGCGCGCGTAACCGATCCTCGCCGCTGGCAACTCGCTACTCGTCCCTGCTCTTATCCCTGTGCGCAGAACTGCTCGCCACTGTACGCGGTGCTGTCTGGCCCCAGCAGGTAGAGGTAGGCGGGCACTACGTCCTCGGGTGCGGGCAACTGGCTGGCGTCTTCGCCGGGATGGGTGCGCAGGCGCATGGCGGTGCGCACGGCGCCGGGGTCGAGAGAGTTGACGCGAATGGCGGTGTTGGATTCCAGTTCGTCAGCGAGGATCTGCATCATGTTCTCCAGCGCGGCGTTGGACACCGACCACGCCCCCCAGTAGGCGGTGCCGTGACGGCCGGTGGCGGAGGTGGAGAAGATCACCGATGCTGACTCGGGTTTGTTCAACAGGCCGAGGCAGGCCTGGGTGAGCATGAACGGGCCGTTGACGTTGACCTGCATGACCTTGAGCCACAGCTCGGCGTCGAACTGGCTCATGGGCGAGCGCGTGCCGAGGAAACTGGCGCAATGCACCAGCCCGTGCAGGGCGCCGAATTCTTTTTCGATGGTCTCGGCCAGTTTGTCGTAGTCGGGTGGCATGGCACCGAGCAGATCCAGCGGATAGATGGTCGGCTTGCCGGGCGCGCGCGCCTCGATGGTGTCGTAGGTGGCTTCCAGCCCCGGCACATTCTTGTCGAGCAGGATCACCTGCGCGCCGGCCTCGGCGAGACCGATGCTGACGGCCTGACCGATCCCGGCGGCCGCGCCGGTGACGAGGACGGTGCGGTCGGCAAAGGCACCGGCCGGCGGCTGGTAGTTGTCGGGGGTACGGCGTGTGGTCATGTCGGTTCTTCCTGCTGGGTTTCGAGAATCTGTCGGGCGGCCAGCCGCCCGCTGCGCACCGCGCCTTCAAGGGTGGCCGGGTAGCCGGTGTCGGTGTAGTCACCGGCGAGGTACAGGCCCGCCACCGGGGTTGCCGCCGCAGGACGCAGTGTAGCGATCCCGGCGCGGCAGGCAAAGGTGGCGCGCTTTTCGCGGATCACGCGCGCGTCCCGCGGTGCCGGCCAGTGCGGCCGGACGCGGGCGATCTCCTCGCGCACCGCGGCGATGAGTTCGGCGTTGTCCATGTCCATGTGCGGGCCGTCGGCACTGATCACCGCCGCCATCCTGCCCGCCTCGCCCGCATGGCGGCGGTCGAACAGCCACTGACACAGGCCGCCCACTATGCCGATGGCGGGGCGGGGCAGGCGCGTGTCGGGCGAGTATTGCAGATAGACGGTGCAGATGGGCTGGTAGTCCAGTTGCGCGAGATCATGCGCCAGCGTGGCAAGCGCGGCGTGGGGGCGGCACAGGGCGAGGCACTGTTCGGGGGACACGGCGAGGATCAACCGCGTAGCCGGGACGGGTTCGCCGTCCAGCTCCACGCCGCGCAGGCGCGCATCATCCACGTGCAGCGCCGTGACGCGTTTGCCCAGTTGCACCGTGCCGCCGCGGGACTCGATGTAATCGAGCGCCGGATCGGGCAGCAGCGTGCCGAGATCGCCGTGGGCAAAGAGCAGATCCGAATCACCGTGAAACCGGAACAGGGCTTCGTAGAGCACGCGCACGAAGATCTGCGCCGAGGCCTCGGCCACAGGCGTGTTGAGCGTCGCCAGGCACAGGGGTTCCCACAGCATGCGCACGGTGGCGGCCGTCTGGCCGTGGCCGTGCAGCAGTTCGGCGACAGTACAGTCGTCCGCCAGTTCGCCCCGACGGCGCTGGATGAACGCACCGAAGCGCAGCGCGCGCCAGCGATCGCGCAGGGACAGGCCACGGGCGTGCAGCAGGGCAACAAGGAGATGAAAAGGCTCGGGCAGGCGCGGTGCGCGCAGTCGCAGCACCCGCCGACGATCCTGCCAGCTCTCCAGGTGCAGGGGCGTGCGCAGGAACCGATCGTTGAGGGTCACGCCCACCTGTTGCATGAGGGCGAGGGTCTCGCGATAAGCGCCGATGAGCAGATGCTGGCCGTTGTCCACGGCGAAGTCACCGAGGCGCACGCGTCGCGCACGCCCACCCAGCTGGCGTGCCGCTTCGACGAGGCGCACGGGCACGCCCTGTTGCGCGAGCGTGGCGGCGGCGCTGAGACCCGCCCAGCCGCCGCCCGCCACCAGCACCGGTTCGCGGGGGCTCGTCATGCGGTCTGCTGTTTCAGCCAGCGACGGTGGCGTCGTTGTTCATGGCGCAGGCTGCGCCAGGCAGTCCAGAACTTGCGCAACGGCGTCAGCGAGACACGTTGATGCAACACGCGAAAGCCCTGTTTTTCGATCTTGCGCAGCAGGTGGTGATAGATGTTGGCCATGATCAGGCCACTACGCTGATTGAAGCGATCGCCCTCGGGCAGATGCGCGAAAGCGCGCTGGTAGTATTCCTCGGCGCGCTGCGCCTGGTGTTTGAGCAGGGCGACCACCTCCGGCGTATAGCGGCCTTCGAGCAGATCATTCTCGCTGACGCCGAAGTCCTGCATTTCTTCCTGCGGAATATAGATGCGTCCGCGCCGCGCGTCCTCGCCCACGTCGCGCAGAATATTGGTCAACTGAAAGGCAAAGCCCAGGTCCTGGGCGTACTTGAGCGTATTGCGATCCTCGTAGCCGAAGATCTCGGCGGACAACAGGCCCACCACGCCGGCGGCGCGATAACAGTACAGCGACAGATCACGAAAGGCCGCATAGCGTTGCTGGTCGAGATCCATGGCCATGCCCTGGATGATCTCCTCGAACAGCTCACGCGGCAGGTTCATCTGTGTGACGAAGGGCAACAGCGCCTTGCCCACGGGGTGTTGCGGTTCACCGGCGAACAGGCGCTCCACTTCCGTCTGCCACCAGGCGAGCTTGGCGCGTGCTACATCCTTCTCACGGCATTCGTCCACCACGTCGTCCACTTCGCGGCAGAAGGCATACAGGGCAGTGATGGCGCAGCGCTGTTCGTCGGGCAGGAACAGGAAGCTGTAGTAGAAGCTGGAACCGCTCTGCGCGGTGCGCTGCTGGCAGTATTGGTCGGGGCTCATGGACGAAGGACTCGAAACGGGTGGGCTATGTTACCCCAATTTGCCGCCGTCACCCACCGCCGGGGCACTGGCGTGAAAGAAAACGGCGCCGGCGAGCATGCGCAGCTTGTCGCCGGTGGTGAGGCGCGGGCGGGCGAAGACGTCTTCCTGTTGCGCCAGCCGCTGCAGGATGCGCGTGCCACCGGCGATGATGAGTCGCAGTTCGAGTCCAATGCGCCCGGGCAGGGCGCGGCCCAGCGGGCGGCCCTGCGCCATGAGCGCGACGGCGCGGTCGATCTGCTGTCCGATGAGTGCGCGCAGGGCGGGGCCGTTGCGGCGCCCGCGCAGTTCGTCCTCGCTGACGCCGTGGGCCTGCATGTCGACCTGTGGCAGATAGATGCGGTCGTTTTCGTCGAGATCCTGGCCGATGTCCTGCAGGAAATTGATCAGCTGCAGGGCGGTGCAGATGCAGTCAGAGGCGGCGAGGTTAGTGGGCGTAGCCCGTCTGTACAGGTGCAGCAGCAGGCGGCCCACCGGGTTGGCCGAATAGCGGCAATAGTCGAGCACGGCATCGAAGTCGGCGTAGCGGGTCTGCGTGACGTCACGCTCGAAGGCGGTGAGCAGGTCGTGGAACAGGGACAGGGGCAGATCGTGGGCGGCGATGGCATGGGCGAGGGCCACGTAAACGGGATCGTCCATGGTCTCACCCGCGTCAATGGCATCGAGCCGTGCACGGCACTCGGCCAGTTGCGCAAGGCGTGCCTCGGGGGACGCGTCGCCCTCGTCGGCGATATCGTCGGCGCCGCGTGCGAAGGCATAGATGGCGGCGACGGGCTTGCGCAGGTGCGCGGGCAACAGCACCGAGGCGACGGGAAAGTTCTCGTAGTGGCGGCGGGCGAGGGCCTGGCAGTGCGCATAGGCCGCCGCGACAGGGGTGGGGTGGTCAGTCATCGTGTATATGATAAGGTGTAGGCCACGCTCGGGAAAGAAAGGGAGACGACCGTGAAATCCATCAAGACCGCCATTCTCTGGATCCTCATCGGCCTGCTGCTGGGCCTGTGGTTCGGCGTCAATCTCGGGCGCGACAAGCCCATCTACAGCAACCCCTTCGACGCCGACACCCTCGAAGACCGCGCCCGCGATGCCGGCGAAGCCGCCGGTGAACTGCTCGAAGAAACCGGCCGCGCCATCCGCGATACGCTCAAGGACGAGTAAAACCGTACGATTCAGGGTAGGAGCGCCGCCCTCGGCGCGATGAATTTCCCACTGCATTAATCCATCGCGCCGAGGGCGGCGCTCCTACCCTGAATTGTACGGTTTTATTCGTCCTTGAGCGTATCGCGGATGGCGCGGCCGGTTTCTTCGAGCAGTTCACCGGCGGCTTCGCCGGCATCGCGGGCGCGGTCTTCGAGGGTGTCGGCGTCGAAGGGGTTGCTGTAGATGGGCTT
>DRKU01000102.1 GCA_011051615.1 Gammaproteobacteria bacterium | reverse complement strand
GGATTCCGGGCTGCCGCCTCGCGTCACTCGGCGCCCCCCGGAATGACGGTTGTCTCTGGTCTTGAGGGGAACCCTTCCTGCCACTCGCCCCTGACTCGCCGTACCGCCGTTCGGGGGCGAAGGCTGACTCACGCAGGGCCGGAAGCCGGAGGCCCCGACGACGGGGCGGCGAGTCAACCGTAGAAAAAAAACCTGGCTCGTTCTCGCCACTCGCTACTTTTTCTTCCGCGCGCTGCGCTTGAGGCGCGCCAGCAGGCGACGCGCCAGTTCACCGAAGAGTTCGGTCTGGGTGGGATGGGGATGAATGGCGTGGGCCACCTGGTCCAGCGTCATGTCGCCCGAGACCATCATCACCGCCTCGCCGATGAGGGTGTCGGCATGGTCGGCGAGGAAGTGTACGCCAACGATGCGACGGCTGACCTTGTCGGCGACGATCTTGATGAGACCGTGGGTCTCGCCATTGATCATGGCCTTGGCGTCGATGCTCATGGGCACCTTCACTTCCACCGCGTCGATGCCCTGCTCCTTTGCCTGGGCCACGGACAGGCCGACGAAGGCGGCCTCGGGTCGGGTAAAGATGACACCCGAATCCTTGTTCTGGTCGTAGAGCATGTCCTCGCCGCTGATGATGTGCGCCGCCACGCGGCCCTGCTGGCCGGCGGTGTGCGCCAGCATCAGTCCGCCGATGACGTCACCCACGGCGAAGATGTGCGGCACCGAGGTGCGACAGCGATTGTCGGCCTTGATGACGCCGTTCTCCACCGCAACACCGGCCTTGTCCAGTTGCAGGGGTTCGAGCACCGGGCGTTTGCCGGTGGCCATGATGACGTAGTCGCAGGTAAGGCTGCGCTTCTTGCCCTCGGCATCCTCGAAGCTCAGCTTCATGGCGCCGGGCTCACCCTTGATGCCGGTGACCTTCGCGCCGGTCTCGATACTGAGACGCGGATCGTCATTGAGCACCGCGGTGAGCTGTTTGGCCACTTCCGGTTCCACCTCGGCGAGGATGCGCTCCTGGCCTTCGATGAGGGTCACTTTGGCGCCGAAGTCCTGGAAGATCTGCGCCATCTCCACGCCGATGGCGCCGCCGCCGATGACACCGAGGCGTTTGGGCGCCTCCTTGAGGCCCCACACGGTGTCGGAGGTCAGCACCCCGCCGGACTCGACGCCTTCCTGCGCGCCGGGGATGGGCGGCACGAAGGGCGGCGCGCCGGTGGCGATGACCGCCACGCCAAAGGTGAGCGTCTTCGTCTTCCTGCCGTCACCGGGCACGGGCCGGGTGTGCGGATCTTTCTGGTTGCCGCCGGTATCGACGATCACGGTGTGGTCGTCCTGGAAGCGGGCGAAGCCCTGGATGACGTCGATCTTCACACCCTTGTCGGTGTTGAGCGCCATCTTGCCACGCTCTTCGAGCACACCACGGCGGTGGGTCTCCAGTTTCTTCCAGTCGAGCGTCGGCTTGTTGGTACCCTTGATGCCGAGCATGGCGTCGTGGGCACGGTCGCGCATGCGATCGGCAGCCGCGCGCCAGGCCTTGGACGGGATGCAACCGCGCCACAGACATTCGCCGCCGGGGAAGGGGGAATCGTTGACCATGGCCACCTTGAGACCGGCGCCGACCAGATCGCGCGCACAGTCTTCGCCGCCGGGACCACCACCGATGACCACCACGTCGTAGTCCCAGTCACCCTGCGGGATCTGGAAACCGGAGGTGGCCGGCTCGCTGGCCACGGGGGTCGCCGCCGCGTCCAGCCAGGTGGGGTTCTCCACCAGTTCCCTGAAGGTGTTGAGGAACTTGGCGGCATCGGCACCGTTGACGATGCGATGATCAGCGGTCACCGTCACCGGCATGCCATTGGGGCCGAGGGTCGAGATGGCAAAGATGGCCGAGGTACCCGGCGAGGGAATGGCATCGAACAGCGCCACGCCCAGCATGCCCATGTTGGAAATGGTGAAGGTGGGATTGGAATACTCGTCCGGCTTGAGACGGCGCGCACGGGCGCGATCGACGAGGTCCTTCCAGTCGGCCACCAGCGCGTTGAGGTCGCGGTTGACCACGTCACGCAGCACCGGCACCACGAGGCCCATGCCTTCGGTTTCCACGGCGAGACCGATGTCCACCTGCTCACGCTCGACGATGCGATCCTCGTGCTGATAGACGGCATTGATGCTGGGGTGTTTCGCGATGGCCAGGGCCGCGGCCTTGGCCAGCGTGACGGTGAGCGAAAAGCCCTTCTTCTTTGAGGCCGCCTTGAGACTGGCGGGATCCACATTGACGGTGACGCGGAACAGCGGCATGGAAAGGGAATATTCCATGTTGTGCGCCACGGCCTTTTCCATGGCCGTCATGGGACGACCCTCGCCGGGCACCTGGAAGATGCGCTTGGTGGCGGTCTTCTGGACGTCGGCGTTGAGCACGTCGGCGGCGATGATCACGCCGTTGGGGCCGGTGCCGGTGATGCTGTTGAGATCGATGCCGTGGGCGCCGGCGAGCTGGCGCGCATAGGGCGTGGCTGCGGCGTTGCGCGGACGCGGCGCCGGCGTCGCGCCCGAGGGCTGCGCCGGGATACGCGTCTTGGGCTTGGCGGTACCGGCCGGTTCGGACTTCATCGGCGCGCTGGCCGCGGCCTTCGCGCCACCGCCGGAGACGGTCTTGCGCGTATCCACCACCTGCGAGGCATCGGGCACCAGGTAAGCAATGGGTTCACCCACCGGCACGGTGCTGTCCACCTCGGCCATGGGACCGGAGAGATACCCCTCGCGGAAAATCTCCACGTCCATGATGGCCTTGTCGGTCTCGACCTGGGCGATGACATCGCCACGCTCGATCCTGTCACCGATGTTCTTCTCCCAGGACACCACCACGCCTTCTTCCATGGTGTCGGAGAGCTTGGGCATGATCAGCGGATGGGCATCGGCAGGCACACCCTCATCGGCACGCGTCTCATCGGTACCATTTTCCGTGGCCGCCTCTTCGCTGGCAGCGGGCGCCGCACCCTCGCCGTCGCTGACTTCCTCGGGCGTTGCTACAAGACGGGCAATGACTTCGCCCACGGGCACGACGCTGTCCACCGGCAACATGGGGCCGGACAGGTAACCTTCGCGGAATACCTCCAGGTCCATGATGGCCTTGTCGGTCTCGATGGTCGCCACAATGTCACCACGTTCCACCTTGTCACCCAGGTTCTTCTCCCAGGTAACGATGGTGCCCTCCTCCATGGTGTCGGAGAGCTTCGGCATTTTGATTAAATAAGGATCGCTCATTCTTTTTTCTTCGTCATGTAGGAGCGCCGCCCACGGCGCGATAAATCATATTCGTAATCGCGGCGAGGCGCCGCTCCTACGCATGAACCTAAATCTTACCCAATGCCTTGAGGGCGCCCTGGTAGACGTCATTGGCGTCGGGGATGGCGGCCTTTTCCAGCGTGTGGTTGTAGGGCACCGGCACGTCGGCGGCATGCACGCGCACCGGCTGCGAGTCGAGGGCGAAGAAACAGTCCTCGATGATGCCGGTGATGATCTCCGAGCCCACGCCCACCGGCGCCTCGTCTTCCTCGGCGATGAGCGCATGGTGGGTCTTTTCCACCGAGCGGCGAATGGTTTCACGATCGATGGGCTTGAGCGAGCGCAGGTCGATGACCTCGGCGCTGACGCCGTCGGCCTCCAGGCGGCGCGCCGCTTCGAGGCACAGGTGCACGCTGAAGTTGTAACCGATGAGCGTGATGTCGCTGCCCTCGCGCACCACTTCGGCGCCTTCCAGCGGCCGGAAGAATTCCTCGTCGGGGATGTCTTCCTTGAGGTTGTACATCTGTTCGTGCTCGATGATGATCACCGGATCGTTGCAGCGCACGGCGGACTTGAGCATGCCGTAGGCATCCAGCGGGCCACGCGGCGTGACCACGCGCAGGCCGGCAGTGGACATGAACATGCGCGCCAGGCGCGCCGAATGCTGGGCGGCGAGCTGGTGGGCGGTACCGCCGGGCGTGCGCATGACGATGGGGCAGGCGATCTGCCCACCGGACATGTAGCGGATCTTGGCCGCCGCGTTGACCAGCGTATCCAGCGCCAGCAGGGCGAAGTTGATGGACATGATCTCGATGATGGGACGCATGCCTGTCATGGAGGCGCCGATACCGATGCCGGTATAGGAGTTCTCGGAAATGGGCGTGTCGATGACGCGCTCCTCGCCGTACTTGTCGTACAGGCCGAGGGTGGCCTTGTAGGTGCCGCCGGCGACGCCGATGTCTTCACCCATGGCGATCACCAGGTCATCATTGGCCATTTCTTCATCGTGGGCGCGACGGATCGCTTCCCAGTACGCTGTCTCTGCCATGTTGGTTCCTCTATGAAATTTCTTATTGCTGCAATGGACCGATCCAGCGGGGATCCGGGTTGTCGTCCAGCACGTATTTGTTCAGGTCCTCGACCTTCGGTTCGGGACTCTCTTCGGCGAACTTGATGACCTCGTTCTCGATGTAGTCATCGATTTCCTTTTCCATCGCCCTGATGTCGTCCTGCGTGACCACGCCGGCCTCAATGAGCTTGCGGCTGTAGATCTTGATGGGGTCACGCTTCTCCCACTCGGCCTCTTCCTCGCGGGTACGGTAACCCTTGGCGTCGGACATGGAGTGGCCGCGGAAGCGGTAGGTCATGAATTCGATGAAATAGGGCTTGCTTTCCTTGCGCACGTAGTCGACGGCATCCTTCGCCGCGGCCATGACCTCGTCGATGTCCATCCCATCGTGCTGGCTGGATTTCATGTTATAGGCCTCGACGCGCTTGTACTGGTCGGTCACGGCGGTGGAACGATCGATGCGCGTGCCGATGGCGTACTGGTTGTTCTCGCACACGAACAGCACCGGCAGGTTCCACACCGAGGCCATGTTCATGGTCTCGTGGAAAGTGCCCTGGTTATTGGCACCATCACCGAGAAAGCAGATAGCGATCTGGCTGGTCTTCTGGTGCTTGGCGCCCATGGCCAGGCCGGCCGCCAGCGGGAAAGGCTGTCCGACGAGGGCATAACCACCCATGAAGTTCTGGCTGGCATCGAAGATGTGCATGGAGCCGCCACGTCCCTTCGAGGAGCCGGTCTCCTTGCCATACAGCTCGGCCATGACTTCCTTCGGATCGGCGCCGGTCTTGATGGCATGAATGTGATCGCGGTAGCCGGTGATGACGTAGTCGTTCTTCCTGCCCTGACCCACCACGGCCATCTCCAGTACGCCGGTGGCTACGGCCTCCTGGCCCGAATAGAGGTGGAGGAATCCGCCGATCTTGCGCTCCATGTAGGCCTCGAAGGTACGATCCTCGAAACGGCGGTAGAGGATCATCTCGCGTAACAGACGTTTTTTATCGGCGTCGTTCATGGGGGTCCTTTATGGTAAGTTGTTATAAATTAACAGCTTACGGCACAGATCTGATAGCATACAGCGCCGCGAAGCCGCGTATGATCAGGCTTTTGCGGCCTCAGGTCAAGAAAAACGCGCCCGCTATTGCAAATTTACTTATAAAAACAATAAGTTATGATGTATTTGCCCACTGGCCCACGGCTTGTACCCCGCCCGTCCCCACCTTTTATATACCCTCCACGCGCCACGGCTGGAAAAATCCGCCCCTATGCCGATAACCGGGTATCACCGCGAACCCGCACCGCCGGAGAGCAAGAAGAACAACGATGTCTGAATTGACCGCCCGCATGTGGCTCAATGCCATGACCGAAAGTATCACACGCCGCGACCTGGCCGCACACATGGCGCTGGTGTCGCGCAACGTCCAGGTCTATGGCCTGCCGGGCGACCGAACCATCGACTACGAAGGCTGGCACAAACGCCGACGCAACGAGCTGCGCAAGGGCCTGCTCGCCTCGCTGACCTACAGTGACCTCAGCATCCATCAGATCACCCTGCGGCGTATTCGCTTCAAGGTCACTGAAACCATGACAGCGGCCAACGGGGCCTGTGTTATCATCGACAAGGACATCATCATCGAGCAGGAAGACGGCGAACACTGGCGCGTGGTGGAAGAAAACATCAACCACTGGGAACACGGCGGCACGCAAAAACACAATGTCGGATAAGGACTACCGCACAGAGAAAGACAGCATGGGGGAACTCCAGGTCCCCGCCGATGCCCTCTATGGCGCGCAGACCCAGCGCGCAGTGGAAAACTTTCCGCTCAGCGGCCAGCCCCTCCCTGCACCGCTTATCCACGCCCTCGGTCGTATCAAGAGCGCCTGCGCCACGGTCAACTGGGTACTGGGCCTGCTCGATGAGAGTCAGGCCAATGCCATCATCAAGGCCGCCGACGAGGTAACCGATGGCAAACACGATGCCCACTTCCCCGTCGATGTGTTCCAGACCGGCTCGGGCACCTCCAGCAACATGAACGCCAACGAGGTCATCGCGCATCTGGCCAGCGGGTATGCTGGCGAAACGGTGCATCCCAACGACCACGTCAACATGGGGCAAAGCTCCAATGACGTCTTTCCCTCGGCCATCCACGTCGCTGCCTGTCTTGAGATCAACCAGCAGTTGCTGCCGGCGCTGAACCACCTCGCTACCACCATCGACACGCGTGCCGAGGAACACCAGGACACGGTCAAGACCGGGCGCACCCACCTGATGGACGCCATGCCCGTGACTCTCGGCCAGGAACTGGCGGCCTGGGCGCAGCAGATCCGCGATGACATCTACCGGATCCAGGCCTCGCTGACGCGCCTGTGCAAACTGCCCATCGGTGGCACCGCTGTCGGCACCGGCATCAACACCCTGCCCGACTTTGGCCCGCGCGTATGCGAAGTCCTCACCGGCACGACCCACGTCACCTTCCGCGCCATGGAGAACCCCTTCGTCGGACTCGCCAGCCAGGATGCCGCGGTAGAGATGAGCGGCCAGTTGAAGACCCTGGCCGTGTCGCTGATGAAGATCGCCAACGACCTGCGCTGGATGAACAGCGGTCCGCAGGCCGGCCTGGGGGAAATCGCCCTGCCCGCCCTGCAACCGGGTTCGTCGATCATGCCGGGCAAGGTCAACCCGGTGATCCCCGAGGCTGTCGCCCAGATCTGCGCACAGGTCATGGGCAATGACACTGCCATTACCATCGCCGGGCAGTCGGGCAACTTCCAGCTCAACGTCATGCTGCCCCTGGTTGGCCACAACCTGTTGCAGAGTATCAGTCTGCTCGCCAACGGCGCACGCGTGCTGGCCGACAGGGCCATCAGCGGGTTCACGGTCAATACCGAGGCCATGCGCGAGATACTGGATCGCAACCCCATTCTCATTACCGCCCTCAATACCGTCATCGGTTATGAAAAGGGCGCCGCCATTGCCAAGCGTGCCTTTGCCGAAGGCCGTCCCCTGCTGGAAGTGGCAAAAGAAGAAACCGATCTGGATGAAGCCGAGCTGCGCCGCCTGCTCGATCCGCTGCGCCTCACCCGTGGCGGGCTGCCCGATTCAGATGAAGATTAGCCCCGATCCCCTGATCCCGGTATTGATTTGAGACGGCGGAAAATACCTTCGGCATGAAGGAACTGCCGGACAAGGCACAAAATTGCTTTGTCGCCTGCGGCCATGGAGGCTAAACTGCCCGTATGAAACGCATCACCCTCGTACGCCATGCCAAGGCCGACTGGCCGGAGGCAACCCCTGACTTCGAACGCCCATTGCACCCGCAGGGTGAACTCGATGCGCCTGACATGGGCCAGCGCATCCGTGCCGCCGGCGTCATGCCCGAGGTTATCCTCACCAGCAACGCCCGGCGCGCACTGGCCACGGCGCAAATATTACAGGCCGAACTGACGGACGAGGAAACGCAGGCTGCGCCGCGCATCGAAGAAAGTGATGCGCTCTACAATGCCGAGTTCCAGACCATCATGGACGTGATCCGCGACTACGATGACAAGATCTATCATCTCATGGTAGTCGGCCACAATCCCGGTATGGCCCATCTGGCCGACTGCCTCGCCCACGATACCGAGGTACATGATCTCGCCACCTGTACCATCATCAGCCTTGAACTGGATATCGAACACTGGCGGGAGCTGGACTGCGAGACCGGCCGCCTGATGTACTACGACCACCCGCGAAATCCACAACCGCCCTTCATCCGCCAGGTTCATTGAACCGACACCATGGCATCCCTGCTGGCGCACAGCCTGGTCGCAGTAACGGCCGGTAAGCTCTATCCCCACCGCACGGCGGTCGCGCGATTCTGGTGGCTGGCGATCCTGTGCGCCACCCTGCCCGACATCGACGCCCTGTGGCACTGGCTCGGGGTACCCTATGCCTCCATGTGGGGCCACCGCGGTATCACCCATTCGCTGGCCTTTGCCCTGCTCACCGGGATGATCGTGGCACGCTCCGGTTTTCCATCGTTGACCGTGTTCAAAGTCAAATGGTGGCGACTGGTGGCCTTCTTTACGCTGGTAACCGCTTCCCACGGCCTGCTCGATGCCATGACCAACGGCGGCCTCGGCGTGGCCTTCTTCGCGCCCTTCGACGACGCGCGCTACTTCCTGCCCTGGCGACCCATCGTCGTCTCGCCCATCGGCGTGCGCGCCTTCTTCAGTGAATGGGGCTGGCGCGTGGTGAAAAGCGAATTGATCTGGGTGGGGATCCCCTGTGCCCTGCTGCTGCTCCTTGCATGGCGCAGGAGAAAGTAACGAGTATTAACTCCGGACGACACAAAAGCGCATTAACCACGGGGAGCACGGGGCACACGGGGAAGAGAAAATGCGTCATGCCGGGCGCAGCCATGCCGCGCATGGCGAATACCCCCTGTCCCGAGACCGATCTGGATCAAAAACATTTCAACCGCCACGGTCGCAAAGTGACGCAAGGCAAAAGATCCCCCTGTCCGGCTTTGCGTATCGTCGCGGCCTTTGCGGTAAAAACAGGGTTCCCGCTCAAGACTGTACGCTGGATGGAGGGGGAGATGATCCTCGCTACTCGCCACTCACCACCGGTTTCCTACCACCAGTGCTTGTCGAACAGTTCCGGGTGGGCCCAGTCCTTGCTGTTGAGCCAGTCGGGGGTAGGCTTGTAGTCGTAGAGATCGAAGGTATAGACGTTGATCTCATCGTCGTCGGTAACATAACTGCCGATACGGTACATACCCATGGCAAGAAAATCGCATTCCTGCCAGGCAGCACCCTCGCTCTCACGGGAAACAACAATAACCCGCTGCGCATGTACATCACGCAACTCGGCCAGCAGGATCTCCGCCTCGCGTTTGTTCATACGACCCAGTACCCCGGAAATGAAAGCCAGATCCACGCGGTACAGGGCGGATATTCCCTGCATGTAGTCACCATGGCTGACACACAGAATGCGGCTCTGGGGGGAGGCGTGCAGATAATCGTTGAACAGATCACACTCGCCTCCCAGGACAAGGATAGAAGCGGGTTTCATCTGCGCGGTGAGCCGCAGTACATCTTTCTTGTAGATCTCTTCCATGTCTTCCAGAATAGCAAAGTGCATGAAAAAGAAACGATAATTTGTTAATTTTGTGAGAAATCACCCAATTTTACTGAGATTTGTGTCTATCTTGCCGCGACACCATCTTTCCCGCAAAAGTTCCGAAAAAGTGGTTAAATTGCCGCCAGACGGCCAATTCGACGTTTTAAGCCTGACTTCAGTTTGCTGAGCTAGACTTGATACCAGACCAGATACTAACGATAACAACAGGAGTATAGCCATGAATAGCAACGAACAAGTCCGCGTCTGGGATCCCTTCGTGCGCCTGTTCCACTGGCTGCTGGTAGCGGGCTTTTTCATTGCCTATTTCACCGAGGATGATCTCCAGACCATTCACAACTGGGCCGGTTACCTGGTGCTGGCGCTGGTGGTGCTGCGCATCCCCTGGGGTTTCATCGGCCCACGCCATGCCCGTTTCAGTGACTTCGTCCGTCCCCCGCGTGTCGTCATCCAGTACCTGAAGAATGTCGCGCGGCTACAGGCGCCACGCTATCTCGGCCACAACCCCGCCGGTGGTGCCATGATCATCGCCCTGCTGATCTTCGTGCTGTTGACCTGCCTCAGTGGGGTGACCGTGCTGGGGCTGGAAGGCGAAGGCCCGCTGGCCGCCCTGAAGGCCAGCTGGGATCATCGCTGGGAGGATATCTTCGAGGAAGTCCACGAGGTGCTGGCCAACTTCACCCTGTTGCTGGTATTCCTTCACATTGGTGGCGTACTGCTGGAGAGCTGGCTACACCGTGAAAATCTCGTGCGTGCCATGGTCACCGGTGACAAGCGCGCCGATGACACGCCCGTGGAGTAATCGCCTGCAACAGCGCCCGAGTGGGACCAACTCAGTCCTCGGCTCCCACCGCTTTCCCCTCCAGATCCTCGATAATGGGACAGCCATCCTCGGCGCCACGGCACAGGTTGAGCAAAAGCGTCAGTTCATCCTTAAGGGTCCCCAACTCGCGCAGATTCTCCTCAATCTGGGCGAGCTTTTCCGCCGTCAGTTGACGAACTTCGTCACGGGCCTGTTGCGGTCCTTCGCGCATGCTGAGCAGGTCCCTGATTTCCTGCAAGGAGAAACTCATGCGCTGGGCACGCTTGATGAAGGCCAGGCGAGAGAGATCCTTGTCGTCGTAGCGCCGGACTCCCGAGGGCGTGCGCGCCACGTGGGGCAGGAGGCCGATCTTTTCATAGTAGCGCAGCGTATCGGCCGACAGGCCGGTGCGCGCGGTGACTTCGCTGATCTTGTAGCTCGCCATGTCAGTACTGAATAAAGAAGAAGTACTCGTTGAGCAAGTATAGTCCAGTCAGGATCAGAACCACACCGGCAATGATTTCGAAGCCGCGCTGGTAACGCGACAGGCCACGCAGGGATTCCAGCCAGCCCATGCTCCAGGCGCCGAGGATGATGGGAACACTGCGTCCAAGGGCAAAAGCCAGCAACAGCCCGAAACCGAACACCACCGAACCCACCGCAGCGCTGGTAGTGAGCGCCACCAGCAGGGCGGGCGTACAGAAGGGACACACCGCCACCGAGAACGGGATACCGAGCAGGAACGCACCCCAGATCCCCGTCACCCGGCGCCCCCTGATGCCGAACCAGGGCAGGCGGATGGGCAACCAGCCCGGCCAGATGAGGCCAAGCAGGATCAGCAAGGGGCCAAGGAACAGGCCCCACTGGCGACCCATGACCGACTGCACCCACTCGCCACCGAGTGCCGCGGCCACACCCAGCACCACGTGGGTCACGACCATGCCCAGTACGAAGGCAGTCCCCATTAGCAGTGCACTGCGCTCTTCCTGCTCATGGTCGTCGAAGGCGCGGGTGACGTAGGCCAGCATGACCGGGATGGAGGCAAACGACACGGGATTGAAGCTGAAGACAAAACCGGC
>DRKU01000101.1 GCA_011051615.1 Gammaproteobacteria bacterium | reverse complement strand
GCCTGGGCGAACACAACGCCCAACGGCTGCTGAACAAGGAACTGGGGGTAGGCCTGCTCAATGGCGTCTTCTGGGCGCTGATCATCGCCGTGGCCGCCGGCCTGTGGTTCGACGACGAGCACCTGAGCATCGTCATCGGTCTGGCGATTGTCGCCAACCTCGTCGTCGCTGCCGCTGCCGGCGCATCCATCCCACTGATCCTGCAACGCCTCGGTGCCGATCCCGCGCTGGCTGGTTCGGTGGTACTCACCACCATCACCGACGTGGTAGGCTTCTTCGCTTTCCTTGGACTGGCGACCCTCTACCTGACCTGATGAAAAAAGCTCGCCTGCTTGTCCAGGCGCCCCCCACAATTTCCCTGCTCACTCCCCCGCCACGGTCATGCCATCAACGAGGATGGAGCCGGTGACGATGTTGCCACGCATGTCCAGATCGGAACCCACATGCCGTATGCCGGCGAACATGTCACGCAGGTTGCCGGCGATGGTGATCTCCTCCACCGGCGCGACGATGCGACCACCTTCGACGCGGAAGCCACTGGCTCCGCGCGAGTAATCACCGGTGACGTTGTTGACGCCCTGGCCCATGAGCTCGGTGACGACAATGCCCTCGTCCATTTCGCGCAGGAGCTGGTCGAAATCCATGTCCTGGTGGCTGACAAAAACGTTGTGCGTGCCACCGGCATTGCCAGTGGTCTCCATGCCCAGCTGGCAGGCGGCATAACTGTCGAGTACGTAACCCTGCACGGTACCATGACTGACCAGGTCGCGCGGTGCCGTGGCCACGCCCTCACTGTCGAAGGGCGCACTGCCCAGCGCACCACGCAGGTGCGGCCGCTCATCGATACGCATCCAGTCCGGAAACAGGGTTTCACCGAGACTGTCCACCAGGAACGAGGCACGCCGGTACAACGCGTTGCCGTTGATGGCGCGCAGGAAGTGACCGATCAGACCACGCGCCACGCCGGCTTCGAAGATCACCGGTTGTGGCCCCGTCGCTACCGGGCGTGCACCGAGCCGACGCAGGGCACGCTCGGCGGCGGTACGGCCCACTGTATCGGCGGACTCCAGTTGCCCCGGATCGCGCGACACCGTGTACCAGTAGTCGCGTTGCATACCGGAATCGTCCTCGGCGATCACCGCGGCGTTGAGACTGTGGCGTGTGCTGGCGTAACCGCCGAGGAAACCATGACTGTTGCCATACAGGCGCAGGCCACTGTGGGTGTTGAGCGAGGCGCCCTCGGAATTCCTGATGCGCGGATCGAGCTCCAGTGCCGTGGCCTCGGTGGCGCGGGCATGCTCGATGGCCTCTTCGGCAGCGATGTTCCAGGGATGCCACAGATCCAGGTCCGGCGCATCGTGCGCCATGCGTGCGGCAGGCGCCAGGCCGTTGCAGGGATCCTCGGCGGTATAGCGCGCAATATCACAGGCGGCGCGCACGGTCTCGCGCAGGGCGCGCTCGGAGAGATCGGTGGTGGACGCCGAGCCCTTGCGCGTCCCGTGATAGACAGTGACACCGAGCCCCTTGTCGCGGTGGTACTCGAGCGTATCCACCTCACCAAGGCGAACGTTCACCGACAGGCCCGATTCGATATTGAGACCGGCCTCGACGGCGTCGGCCCCCGCGCTCTTTGCCGCCTCCAGCACCAGACCGATGCAGTCGCGCAGCTCTGCGACGGCGAATTCCTCGGCGACCTCGCCGGGTATGGATTGCATGAGATCCGACATGTGGTTATGTGCTTCCCCTGTCTGCTGATTGTGGCCAGCGCGCCGCCAAAGCCCGCGCCGGCTCTGTTATGATCCGTTTCATCTTCTCGACACCCTTTGCAGGCCCACTGTATGAGCCCCGCCGATGATCGGCCCGAGCCGGACGATGACAGCCATGAGGCACCGAGCAAGTCGGCACGCAAGCGCGAGGCCCATGCCCAGCAGGCCCTTGGCGAGAAACTGCTCGCCATCCCCGAGGCCGAGTGGCCGGCGCTGGCCGTGCCCGCGGAACTGGCCGAGGCCCTGCGCGCCGCGCTGCGCATTCATGCCCGTGGCGGGCGCCGCCGCCAGCTCCAGTACATCGGCAAGCTCATGCGCCGCATCGACAGCGAGGCCATCGCCACGGCGCTGGCGCGGCGTGCCGAGCGTCAGGCCGAGCAGACACGCGACTTCCACCGTCTCGAACAATGGCGTGATCGCCTGCTGGACGAAGGCGACACCGCGCTCGCCGAACTGCTCGATGCGTTCCCCGCCGCCGATCGTCAGCATCTGCGCCAGCTGGTTCGCAACGCGCAACGCGAACAGGCGGCGCAGAAACCGCCACGCGCGGCGCGGTTGTTGTTCAGGTACCTGCGCGAGCTGGCCGAAGCCGGTGACTGAGGATCGTCAGCCTCCGGTGCCGCCCACGGTCATGGCGTCGATCTTCAGCGTTGGCTGACCGACGCCCACCGGCACACTCTGCCCCTCCTTGCCGCAGGTACCGACCCCCGTGTCGAGGGCAAGATCATTACCCACCATGCTCACCCGTGTCAGCACTTCCGGGCCGCTGCCCACCAGCGTGGCGCCCTTGACCGGCGCGGTGACACGGCCATTCTCGATCAGGTAGGCCTCGCAGGCGGAGAAGACGAACTTGCCGGAGGTGATATCCACCTGACCGCCGCCGAAGTTGACCGCGTAGAGACCCCGGTCGACACTGGCGATGATATCGGCCGGATCGTCCTCGCCGGCCAGCATGAAGGTATTGGTCATGCGCGGCATGGGCAGGTGGGCATAGGACTCGCGACGGCCGTTACCGGTGGAACGCGTGCCCATGAGCTGGGCATTGAGCTTGTCCTGCATGTAACCACGCAGAATGCCGTTTTCGATCAGCACCGTATGGCCGGTAGGCACGCCCTCGTCGTCGATATTGAGCGAGCCGCGGCGGCCCTCGAGGGTGCCGTCATCCACCACCGTGCACAGGGGACTGGCGACGCGCTCACCGATGCGGCCGCTGAAGGCCGAGCTGCCCTTGCGGTTGAAGTCACCTTCGAGACCGTGACCAACGGCCTCGTGCAGCAGCACGCCCGGCCAGCCCGGGCCCAGTACCACCGGCATGGTGCCGGCAGGTGCGGCCACGGCGTCGAGATTGACCAGTGCCTGGCGCACCGCTTCGCGGGCATAGTCGCGCGCCCGTTCGCCATCGAAGAAGTAACTGTAGTCGTAACGCCCGCCGCCCCCGGCACCGCCCTGCTCGCGGCGGCCGTCCTGCTCGGCGATGACACTGACATTGAGACGTACCAGTGGACGCACGTCACCGGCCAGGGTACCGTCGCTGTCGGCCACCATGACCACGTCGTGCACGCCGGCCAGGTTGACGAACACCTGCGTGATGCGTGGATCCTGGGCGCGGGCGAAGGCGTCCAGTTCACGCAGCAGGGCAACCTTGTCATCGGCGCCGATACTGTCGAGGGGATCGTGGGGCAGGTAGAGCTGGTGCGGAGTGACCGCCTGCCAGGCCTGGATGCGGCGTGCCTGTCCGGCGCGCGCGATGGTACGTGCGGCCTCGGCGGCGCGGGTCAATGACGGCAGGATGATCTCGTCGGCATAGGCAAAGCCGGTCTTCTCGCCGCTGATGGCACGCGCACCGACACCCTGATCGATACCGTGGCTGCCTTCCTTGACGATGCCATCTTCGAGAAACCAGGACTCGTGGCGGCTGGACTGGAAATAGAGATCGGCGCGATCCACGGCGTGGCCGAGGATGGCATCGAGCACGCCTTCCAGATCCGATTCACCGAGACCACCGGGTTCAAGCAGAACCTGGCGGGCGATATCGAGTCGTGAGCTGCTCATCGTGCGAGGTTGCAGTCGATACGACGGTGTTCGAGGACCGGGAAACTGCGCCGGGTCTGACTGACCTTGTCGAGATCGATGTCGGCCACCACCAGTCCCGAGCCACGCGGCAGGCGATCGAGCACCTGGCCCCAGGGATCGACGATCATGGAGTCACCGTGGGTCTCGCGGCCATTGACGTGATACCCGCCCTGCCCGGCGGCGACCACGTAGGCGACATTCTCGATGGCGCGCGCACGCACCAGCGACTCCCAGTGGGCGCGGCCGGTGAGCGCGGTAAAGGCCGACGGCAGGGCGATGATCTCCACGCCTTTATTGGCCAGCTGGCGAAACAGTTCCGGGAAACGCAGATCGTAGCACACCGCCAGGCCGAGACAGCCGAATGGTGTGTCCACCACCACCACCTCGTTACCGGGCTCGATGGTGGCCGACTCATTGTAGGTCTCGCCGTTCTCTTCCAGTTGCACATCGAACAGGTGGATCTTGTCGTAGCGTGCGCGCTGCTTCCCTTCCTCGTCGTACACCAGGCAGGCGGCGCGGATGTGGCCGGCATCACCGGCTTCCAGCGGCACCGTGCCACCCACCAGCCATATACCATGGCGGGCGGCCTGCTCGGCAAGAAACTGCTGGATCGGGCCCTCGCCCTCCTTTTCACGGATGGCGACCTTGTCTTCCTCCTTCATGCCCATGAGCGCGAAGTTCTCCGGCAACACCACCAGCCCGGCCCCGGCCTCGACGGCGCGGCTGATGAGCCGCCCCGCCTCGGTAAGGTTGGCACCCACGTTGGGCCCCGAGGCCATCTGGATCGCAGCAGCACGCTTCATTCTTACTCCCTTCGTTCAGTCAGGTGGGCGGTGGCCGGGTTCGCCGCCGGTTCGGTTTCCGGGACCACCAGCGGCGGTTGATCGGCGCGTACCTGCTCGCCGCGTACCGTCAACAGCACCGAGCGGGCGGCCACACCGCCGGGGATCATGTCGATACGGCGCGATTCCACGCCCAGCGAGACCAGCCAGCCACGCAGTTCGTGGGCCCACAGCGTGCCCTCCTCACCACCGGGGTAACGGATCAACAGGCGCGCCGTGGCATCCTCCTGCAGGGCGGCTACCACCCGGCGCAGGGGTGCAAAACGGCGCACAGTATCACCGTCGCGGGGCTGGGCCCACAGCTGTGCATTGAGGGTCTGGCTGAACTCTCCGGCCTGTGCGGCCGTCATCAGCGCCAGCAGGACTATGGCAAGCAGGGTTCTCGACATCGCACGCAGGATACCATTTCTGACGACTGCCGGCATTGGCCCGGAAGGGTTACGTGTCCTCATCGGGGTCTTCGGCAGCCGTAGCCGGAGTATCATCGGGATTGTCGGGGTTATCGGTCGGCGTCGCGTCCGCAGGCGCTTCGGGCTCACCGCTGATCCGTTCGATGACCGGTTCCTTCCACGTGCCGGTGATGCGGTATTCACTGGCCAGACCGCGGTCGAACGACGAGCCAGTGAGCTTGTTGAGGATCCACAGTGCCACGGCGGAGGCGGGCTCCGAGAACACGAACAGTCCTCCGGCAGCCACGTCGGTGGCGCCCGGAATAACCGTAATGGTCGAGTCGAAATCTTTCGCCGCCAGCCCGGTGCGTCCACGCAGCAGTACCCTGCCCACCGTACCCTTGACGACCAGATCGCCCTCGGTATAGGCATTGCCGTCGCGGATGTTGAACTTGCCGACAATGGAATCGAAGCGAAAGCCCTTCGAGAAGTCACGAAAATCCAGAAACAGACGCCGTGGCAGGGCCGACAGACTGAGCAGGCCCAGCAGGCGGCCGGCACCGGGGTCCACCTCGACGATGTTGCCGTTGGCCAGGTTCACCGACAGCGCGCCCGAGGCCTTTTCCCAGCTGAAGCGCGGCAGGGCATCGGTCCAGTAGAGCGTCAGGTCCACCTGCCCTTCGCCCTGTTCGATGATGGCGGTATAGCCCAGGCGGCGAAACATGTCGCCCACGTTCTGACTGCGGGTGGTAAAGAACAGCGTCGTGTCCTGCTTGCCAAAGCGCGTGCGCCACTCCCCGCGCCCGGTGATCTCCATGACATCGGAGGCAAGGTGAAACTCGTCGAGGCGGATCCCCGAGGCCGAGCGCACCAGTTTGAGGCGCGCCAGGCCGAGGTCCTTACCATCCAGGCGCAGCTTGCCGATACGTGCATCCACCTCGGGGAAGTCCGCCGGTCGCCACTCGCGCTCAGGGGTATCTGGCGCGGCGGCCTGTGCCGCCGGTACGTCCTCCTCCGGTGGTGGCGTGAGCAGGTTGACCTCCGCCATGTCCAGTTGAATGGGCAACAGCGTCGATGGAGCGCTCACCGGACGCTCCCGTTGCAACAGACGCATCCAGCGCCGCACGTCGAGCCGCCCGACACTGCCGGTAATACGAAAGACCTCGGCGTCGGGGGGTCTGGGTGCGCCGCGCCCAAAATGTAACCCACCCCACATCGGAACCAGGCGTTGCTCGTGGCGTTGCAACTGGATCCAGGTGCTGATGCGATCACCCAGGTAGAGTCCCATGCCGATCTGCCGGTCCTCGCCCTGCACGCGCGTACGACTACCGAGAAAGGCCTCGAAGACCACCGGCAGCGGCTCGCGCAGATTGTCGAGCGGTGCCGGCAGGTCCACCGTGCCCGGTTCCAGTTCGGTGGTCACCACCAGTTGCGGCGGGGCATAGTGTTTCCTGCCATAACTGCCGAGGGTGTAGACCCCCTGCAACCTGAGCTGCTGATTACGCTTGCGAAAGGCCGGCAGATCCAGGCGCTGCCATAGCAGGCTCAGTTCGGCCGAGGCGCTGACGGCAATATGGTCCCGACGCTGGCCGTCGATGTGGGTGGAATAGACGTTGATCTGCGCCGGCTTGCCGAACAGCATGCCGCGCAGGTCCTCACTGCTCTGGCCACGCTCGGAGAACAGGATGGCGCCGTTGAGACCGGTGGCGTTGACGCGTCCGTCGAAGAGGTGGAAGGCGGCCTGTTTCAGTTCCACGCGCCCGTTGAAACGCAGGGGCCGCGCCTTCTTCATGGCCGGGTTCAGCGGCAGGCGCATGGAGAATTCCGTCGCGGCACGACCGGCCGTCTCGATACTATCGACGAAATCATGCGCCGGGCGTGCTATGGGACTGTGCGAAAGAAAGGCCAGCAGCTTGCCGGTGGTACCATTGACGCGGGCATCCACTTCCAGCACGGGTCGGCGATAGTCGGCGATCCCCACCGTGGTGCGCGCGACACGGTTGCCCTGCAGGCTGGCGCTGTCGATATCGATGCCAAAACCTCGGCTGCTGAACCAGGCCGTACCTCGGCCGTCACGCACCGCCGGCCAGCCGGGCTGATAACGCAACTCCAGCCCTTCCACATCGTGTTCTACGCGGAAACGCCCGCCGCCGGCGTGAAAGGGGAAATCGGCCAGGCGGCCGTTGTAGATGATGGTGCCCTGCTTTGCGGTCCCCCCCGCCAGCGCCGCATCCAGCCACTTCACCAGTTTGGGTTTCATGATCCCCACCGGCAGATAGCGCGGGGCGGCCGCCACATGAGCGTCGCCGAAACGCACCTGCAGGTCCATGTAGGCCGCCTTCGGCTTGTCCGGGATCACCAGCCGCAGGGCGCCCTGGGCATGCAGGTCTGCATTGATGACATGCAGGTGATCGCTGACCACATGCCATTCGTCGCCATAGCGGAACCAGCTCAGGCGCGCGTCCAGCTGGTCCATGGGCAGGGGATCGCGAAACAGGGTGGCAAAACGCAGTTCCGTGGCCTGGGGATCGATCTGCAACCAGCCGCGTGTCTCACTGCTCCACAACCGCGCATCGAGCGCCCTGACGCCGGGGAACTTGCCCCAGGCCTGGACATCGACCTTGCGCAGGGTGGCGCTAAATTCAAACCGGCCGGCGCCCTTCTGCGCCGGCAGCGCGAGATACACGGACTCCAGCTGCCCGGCCGGCGCCAGGGCGGCCAGCACCTTGCCCTGCCTGTTGCTCAGCAGACCGCTGCGCGCCACCAGCTCGGCGACACGCTGCAGGGGCAGGACATCGGCCCACAGGCGCACCTGTTCCACCTCGCGCGCCGCCTGCGGATCATAGATAAGCGTAAAGTCCATCGTCGGCCAGACATCCACGCCCCGGCGAATACGCATGTCGGCAATGTCCACCCGCCAGCCGCCATTCTGACGTCGTACCGCAAACAGGGTCTCCACATCGGGAAAGGTGATGGCCTCACCGGCGCCGGCCGGGGTAAAGGCCAGCCTGTCTACCACCAGGCGGCCCTCGAGACTGTCCAGACGCCCGGCATCGAAGTCCCCCCAGATCTCGAAACCGGTACGGCCCGCGCTGGGCAGGGCCACTGTCGCCTGAATGTAATCTTCAAGCTTGTCCAGCGAAAGGTCCTCGCTACTTGCCCAGAACTGACCCTGCCAGCTTTGTGGCGCCTGGATATCGCCATTGAGATCCATGGCAAAAGCGGCACGCGCACCATAGCCCGCTGGCGGCATGAACGAACCATCCAGCAGGTGACGCTCGCCACTGGAGCGCAGTACTACTCTGAGTTGTGACAGTTTCAGCGCCGGACGACCACGCAGATCATCGCGCCACAGGATGGTGCTGTTGTTCAGCTCCAGGTGTGTGCGGCTGAACAGCCACTGGGTGACATCGGCAGACGCGCCGCCGGTAGTCGGCGCCTCGGTCTGCAGGGCACCGAGGTCAACCCCCTCCAGTGACAGGCTGCCATCACGGTGCCGAATGATGGAGAGGTCAAGACCGGAAACGCTGACCTCGTCCGGTACCGGCTTCATATCCAGCAGGCTGGCGATGACCGCCAGGCCAATACGCGCCTCATCGAAACGCACCAGGT
>DRKU01000100.1 GCA_011051615.1 Gammaproteobacteria bacterium | reverse complement strand
GCCGATGCGGCGGTGCGTGCGCGCCTGGAAGCGGAGGCCGCCGAGCACGGCTGGGCGGCCCTGCATGCACGTCTGGCCGAGGTGGATCCGACCACCGCGGCACGCATCCATCCCAACGACCCCCAGCGCATCCAGCGCGCGCTGGAGGTGTGGGAGTTGAGCGGCCAGCCCATGAGCGCTTTTCATGCACAGGTGCGCCCGGCGGATTTCCCCTGGCATCCGGTGCACCTGGTACTGGCGCCGGCGGATCGGGCGGTGCTGCGCGAGCGCATCGCGCGGCGTTTCCATACCATGCTGGCGGCGGGCCTGGTGGAGGAGGTTGAGGCCCTGCGCATGCGCGGTGATCTGCATGCGGGATTGCCCAGCATGCGCGCGGTGGGTTATCGCCAGGTGTGGGAATTTCTGGAAGGAACGTTGTCCTATGATGAAATGGTGGAAAAGGCCATCACCGCCACGCGCCAGCTGGCCAAGCGGCAGATGACCTGGTTGCGTTCCCTGTCCGGGGCACACTGGCTGGACAGCGAGTCGGCCGATCCCCTCGGGCAGGCCTTGGAAATCCTGCGTGCCGTCCCCATAAATGAAGGGACCACCATGTGCTAGACTAGCCGTAAGGCGGGTCGGCCTTTTTTGCGATGCCCGGGGCCTTTTCCCCAGGGAAATCGAGGGTATTTTTGGGGAGTTTCAGGACTGTGAGAGGTATTACCGACCGCCCGGCAGGACTCCACAAAATAAGTACACAAGGAGACAATAAATTATGAGTAAAGGGCAGGCGTTACAGGATCCGTTTCTCAATGCCTTACGAAAAGAGCGTATCCCCGTATCCATTTTCCTGGTCAATGGTATCAAGTTACAGGGTCAAATCGAGTCTTTCGATCAATTTGTCGTGTTGTTGCGTAACAGCGTCAGCCAGATGGTCTACAAGCACGCCATCTCCACGGTTGTCCCCTCGCGCAACGTCAAACTGCCCGTGGCGGACGAAGGTGGCAGCCCGGGCAACAACTGATCTATCCGGTCGGCTGACCGGAGGGAGCGTTCCGATTGTTTGAGCGTCCGCGCGGCGGTGAACGCGCCGTGCTGGTTTCCCTGTGTTTCCAATCCCGCGAGTTGTCTGCGAACTGCACCGGCACCGACGGTGACGAGACCCTGCGTGAATTCCGCGAGCTGGCGGTCTCGGCCGCCGCCGAGCCGGTGGGCACCGTTACCGGCCGGCGCAAGGCGCCCGAGTCGCGCCTCTTCGTGGGCAGTGGCAAGGCCGAGGAGATCCGCCAGCAGGTGGCCGAATCCGGCGCCGAGGTGGTGTTGTTCAACCATGCCCTGTCACCCTCGCAGGAGCGCAATCTGGAGCGCCTGTTGCAATGTCGGGTGCTGGATCGCACCGGTCTCATCCTCGATATCTTTGCCCAGCGTGCGCGTACCCACGAGGGCAAGTTGCAGGTGGAGCTGGCCCAGCTCAAGCATCTCTCCACGCGCCTGATCCGCGGCTGGACTCACCTGGAGCGCCAGAAGGGCGGCATCGGCCTGCGTGGCCCGGGTGAAACCCAGCTGGAGACCGACCGGCGCCTCATTGGCGAGCGCATGCGCCAGATCCACCGCAAGCTCCAGCGCGTGGAACGCCAGCGCGAGCAGGGCCGCCGCGGCCGCAAGCGCGCCGAGCTGCCCACCCTGTCGCTGGTGGGTTATACCAACGCCGGTAAATCGACCCTCTTCAACGCCCTCACCGACGCCGAGGTCTATGCCGCCGATCAGCTCTTCGCCACCCTCGATCCCACCCTGCGGCGCATCGAGATGGGTCCCCAGCAGCGCCCGGCGGTGCTCGCCGACACGGTAGGTTTCATCCGCGACCTGCCCCACGATCTGGTGGCAGCCTTCCGCTCCACCCTGCAGGAGACCCGCGACGCCGACGTGCTGCTGCACGTGGTAGATGCCGCCAATACCGAGCGTGACGAGACCATCGTACAGGTCAACGAGGTGCTCGCAGAGATCGAGGCCGAGGATGTGCCGCAACTGCTGGTCTACAACAAGATCGATCTCCTGCCTGATGGCCAGCCGCGCCTGGATCGTGACGCCGACGGTCGCCCCTGGCGCGTGTGGCTCTCGGCGGTGGATGGCCGCGGTGTGGAGCTGCTCCACGAGGCCCTCGGCGAGCTGTTCGCCCATGCGCGCGTGGCGCGCCGTATCCACCTGCCGGCGGCGGCGACGCGCCTGCGCGCGCGTTTCTATGCCTTCGGCGCGGTGCAGAAGGAAACTACCGGCGACAACGGCGAATGCCTGCTGGAAGTGGAAATGGACCGCCGTGACTGGGATGCCCTCGCACAACATGAGGACATGCGCGGGGTAGTATGGAACGACCTCGGCGCGGCAACTGTGGATATGGACCGCACCGAAGCAGATCAATACCTTGCGGCCACTGCCCAAGCCCCATAGAATTTGCCTTCCGGCGCCGCAAACCGTACGCGGCTGCCATAATCATCATTCACATATATATGGAGTAGCCATGGCCTGGAATGAACCGGGTGGTTCCAAAGACCGTGATCCCTGGGGCGATCGCAAGCCCGACGATGGACCGCCGGACCTCGACGAGGTCTTCAGGAAGATGCAGGAAAAGATCAGCGGCCTGTTTGGCGGCAAGGGCCGTCGTGGTGGCGGTGGCGGGGGTGCCGGCGGTACCGGCGGTACCGGCGGTATTCTCAGCCTGGTGGCGATCCTGCTGGCGGTGTGGTTTGCCTGGGACTCCGTGTATATCATCCAGCAGGCGGAGCGCGGTGTTGTGCTGCGCTTTGGCAAGTACGTTACCACGCTGGAGCCGGGCTTCAACGTACGCTGGCCGCAGCCTGTCGAGAAGGTCATCAAGGTCAACGTCAACGAGGTGCGCCGCCAGACCCTCAGTGCCCAGTTGCTGACCAAGGATCTCAACCTCATCAACATCAACCTGGTGGTGCAGTTCAAGGTACGTGACGAGTACAAGTATGCGCTGGCGGTGCGTAATCCCGACTTCTCACTGCGCGAAAGTACCGAAAGCGCGCTGCGTGAGGTGGTGGGTGGCCTGACCATCGACGAGATCGTCAGCGCCCAGGGTGGTCGTAGTGAACTGGTGGATGCCGTCAAGGTGCAGCTTCAGCACACCATCGACAAGTACAATACCGGCCTGCTGACGGCCAAGGTCATCATCGATCAGGTCAAGCCGCCCGATGAAGTGCGTGCCGCCTACGAGGATGCCATCACCGCCAAGGAAGACCTCGATACCGAGATCAAGAAGGCCGAGGCCTATGCGCGTGGCATCGTGCCCAAGGCTGAAGGTGAGGCCGAGAGTATCATTCAGGCGGCCCAGGCCTACAGGCAACGTGTCATCAACAAGGCCAAGGGTGAAACGGCGCGCTTCCTCAAGATCCTCAAGGAGTATCGCCGCGCACCGGCTGTCACGCGTACGCGCCTGTACCTGGAGACGATGGAAACCCTGTTGGCGAAGTCCAGCAAGGTGATGGTCAAGATCAAGGATGGCAACAGCGTCCTCTACCTGCCTATCGACCGTTTCATGCAGCAGGGTGCGCGGCCCATGCCACGCAGCCTGCCGATGGATCCTTCGGCCTTGCCGTCACCGTCGCCGACACAGCTGCCGTCCGACAACCCACGTGGTTCGCGTGAACGGGGAGTAAGATAATGGATACGAAGAAACTGGTTTCCCTGCTTGTCCTGGGCCTGGTGGTGTTTCTTGTCTATTCATCGATTTTTTTCGTCGATGAGCGTGAACAGGCCCTGGTCTCGCGGCTTGGCAAGATCGTCGATGTGGCCACCGAGCCGGGCCTGCACTTCAAGCGTCCCGTGGTCGATACCGTGGTGTATTTCGAGAAGCGCCTGCTGACCGCCGATGCCGAGCCGGAGCATATTCTTACCGGCGAGAAGAAACAGGTTGAAGTGGATTACTTCGTCAAGTGGCGGATCATCGATGTGCGCAAGTACTACCTGACCTATGGGTCGGTGGGGATCAATCCGCAACGCATCGAGACCAATGCCGTCAGCCAGCTGGCCGATACCATAAAGGATGCGCTACAGGCGCAACTGGGTGATCGCACTATCGAGGACGTGGTATGGAAGGAACGCGATGTCATCATGCAGAATCTCACTCGCATCGCCAATGAGCGTATGTTGCAGGTCGGTGTGGAAGTGGTGGACGTGCGCATCAAGAAGATGGAGCTGCCGGCGAAAGTGCGTGATTCCATATTCAAACGTATGCGTGCCGAGCGTGCGCGTATTGCCAATGAACTGCGTGCCAAGGGCGCCAAGCAGGCGCGTATTATTCGCGCCGGTGCAGATCGCCAGCAGGTCGAGCTGATCGCCGACGCCCAGCGCCGTGCCGATATCCTGCGCGGTGAGGGGGATGCCAGGGCAACGGAGATCTATGCGCAAGCCTATGGCCAGGATCGCGAATTCTATGCCTTCTACCGCAGTCTCGAGGGCTATCGCAATGCCTTTACCGGCAAGGACGATGTGCTGGTGCTGGACTCCGACTCGGAGTTCTTCCGCTATTTCGACGGCAGCGGAGTACCTCGCAAGTAGACGCACGGGCACCGGATCCGCATGCTTGAGGAACTGCTTGTCGCTATCGGCCTGTTGCTGGTGATCGAAGGGCTGTTTCCCTCTCTTAATCCACGCGGCTACCGACAGATGATGCGCACCCTCGCCGAAATGCCGGATCGGGTGGTGCGCGGCATTGCCCTGGCCAGCATGATCGCCGGGGCGGTTTTGATTTATTTCGTCAAGAATACGTAACGCAAGAAAATCTTTTTCGCATGAACAATCGCTGGTTATTGCCGGAAGGCATCGAGGAGGTTCTGCCCGACGAAGCGCGGCGCATCGAGTACCTGCGCCGCCGCCTGCTGGATCTTTACCAGCGTTGGGGCTATGAACTGGTCATGCCGCCGTTTATCGAGTATCTCGAGTCCCTGCTCACGGGTACGGGAAACGATCTCGATCTGCAGACCTTCAAACTCACCGACCAGCTTACCGGGCGCATGATGGGTGTGCGTGCCGACATGACACCCCAGGTGGCCCGCATCGATGCTCACCAGTTGAAGCGCGATGTGCCCGCGCGCCTGTGTTACATGGGTACCGTGTTGCACACACGCGCCGATGGCTTCGCCGGCTCACGCAGCCCGCTCCAGGTGGGTGTCGAGCTGTATGGCCATGCCGGTATCGAGAGTGATCTCGAAGTCCTGCAGCTGATGGTGGCGACGCTGGCGGTGGCCGGGATAACCGAGCCGTATCTCGACCTGGGTAACACGGCCATCTATCGTGGCCTGGCGCGCCAGGCCGGCTTCGACGCCGAGCAGGAAGAGCAGCTCTACGACATGCTGCAACGCAAGTCGGTGCCGGAACTGGATGCGCTGCTGGAAAGCTGTCGCCTCGATGCGGATATGGCGGCCATGTTGCGTGGCCTGGTCGATCTCAATGGCGGTGACGAGGTGCTTGGTCGCGCCCGCGAGGTACTGGCCGGGGCCACCGATGAGGTTCGACAGGCGCTGGCGCAACTGGAGGCCTTTGCCGCGCGTGCGCGCGAGGTATTGCCAGGCGTCCCGCTGCATTTCGATCTCTCGGAGCTGCGCGGTTACAACTACCATACCGGTATGGTCTATGGTGCTTTCGTCCCCGGGCAGGGTCAGGCCATTGCCCTCGGTGGACGCTATGACGACATCGGCGCGGATTTCGGCCGCGCTCGGCCTGCCACCGGCTTCAGTACCGATCTGCGCACCCTGCTGGCGCTGGGTGAAGTGGCCCCCGAGGCACCTGCCGCCATCTTTGCGCCGGCGGAGACCGATGCCGGTCTCGAAACCGCCATCGCCAGGCTGCGTGAGGCGGGGGAAACCGTGGTGCGCGGCCTGCCGGGCCAGGAGGGGGATGCCGCGGCGATGGGATGCTCCCGCCGGCTGGTGAAGTCAGGCCGTGACTGGGTCGTAGCGCCGGACTGACGGCCATAATGGGTCGGGTTTTTCCTTCTTCGCGCCTGGCGATAAAATCCACTGATTCCTGAATAACTTTTCCCCCTGTGCGCCCCACGTAAAAACCATTATCATGCGCAGGCTGTTTTGCGCGCGCACCGGACAGAGCCTGCCTCCCGTGGGGGCAGCGGCTGGAACAGGGTGCCGGCAGGGATCATCAGACTTGAAGCAGGAACAGGCAGGACCAGTTATGGGCAAGAACGTCGTAATTATCGGGACCCAATGGGGCGATGAGGGCAAGGGCAAGATCGTCGATCTGCTCACCGAACAGGCGGATGCCGTGGTGCGCTTCCAGGGTGGCCATAATGCCGGTCACACACTGGTCATCGACGGCAAGAAAACTGTCCTGCACCTGATCCCCTCGGGGATCCTGCGTCAGGGCGTGAAGTGCCTGATCGGCAATGGCGTGGTGCTGGCGCCCGAGGCCCTGCTGCGTGAGCTGGATATGCTGCACGACAGTGGTATCGACACCACCGGGCGCCTGTTTATCAGCGAGGCCTGCACACTTATCCTGCCCTACCACATTGCACTTGATCAGGCGCGCGAGCGTGCGCGTGGCAAGAAGGCCATTGGCACAACGGGACGCGGCATCGGTCCGGCCTACGAAGACAAGATCTCACGGCGCGGCCTCAAGGTGGGTGACATGTTGCACCGCGAGCGGTTTGCTGCGCGTCTCGGCGAAGTGCTCGACTATCATAACTTTGCCCTCAAGCATTATTTCAAGACCGATACCGTGGACTTCCAGCAGGTACTCGATGAAGGGCTGGCCATGGCCGAGACCATCCGTCCCATGGTCGCCGATGTCACTGCCATGCTGCACCAGATGCGTGACGAGGGCAGAAAGATCATGTTCGAGGGCGCCCAGGGAACCTTGCTGGATATCGATCACGGCACCTATCCTTACGTGACCTCATCCAATCCCACCGCGGGCGGGGCATGCACCGGCACCGGCGTGGGTCCGCGCGACCTGGATTACATCCTCGGCATCACCAAGGCCTATACTACGCGCGTCGGCGCGGGACCTTTTCCCACCGAGCTGTATGACGGCGATGAACTCAATGATCCTGTTGGTGCGCACATGGCGCGCGAGGGTCACGAGTTTGGTTCCACCACCGGTCGTCCACGGCGCTGTGGCTGGCTCGATGCCGTCAGCCTGCGCCGCTCGGTACACCTCAATTCCCTCTCGGGGATCTGCCTGACCAAGATGGATGTCCTCGATGGCCTCGAGACCCTGCGCATCGCCGTGGGATATACCTGCGACGGGGTGGACATGGAGGCGCCGCCCGTCGGCGCCGATGCCTACGAAACCTGCAAGGCGCGCTACATCGATCTGCCAGGCTGGAGCGAATCCACCGAGGGGATCCGCAGTTACGATGAGTTGCCCGAGAATGCGCGCGCGTATATCAGGAAGATCGAAGAGGTCGTCGGCGTGCCGGTGGATATTATTTCCACTGGTCCCGATCGCAACGAAACCATCGTCCTGCGTCACCCCTTCGAGTGACGCATCGCGCCCGTTTTCCTTCCTCACTGGCGGCCCGTCGTCGGGCTGTCCTATACTGGTAGCGCAAGGGGAAAAGGGGGGACAGGCGTAGTGAACGACAGGGAACGGCGTCGACGCGCCATCCGGCGCTTCTATGATCGCCTCGGTAAGCTCCTCGATACCCAGGGTTTCTACGAACAGTCCGGACTGGATATTCTCGTCCGCGAAGGCAGGTTCAACCAGGCCCATGATGTTTTCGAGTTTGGTTGCGGCACCGGGCGTCTTGCCGAGCAGTTGCTGGCCGGTCCCCTGCCAGTCGACGCTACCTACACGGCGGTCGATCTCAGTCCCCGCATGGTGGAAATCACTCGCGAGCGTCTTGCGCCGTGGCAGAACCGCGTCGATGTCCGCGTCAGCGATGGTAGCACCCACCTCGATTTTCCCGATGCCGGCTTCGACCGCTTCATCAGCACCTACGTCATCGATCTGCTCGACGAGGAAGAGGCCCTTGAACTGATAAGCGAGGCACACCGCGTCCTGTGTCGTGATGGCCTGCTTTGCCTGGTGAGTATCACCAACGGTACGGGTCTCTTCTCGCGTCTGCTGATGAGTAGCTGGAAGCTTCTCCACCGCTTCTCCCCCCTCCTCACCGGCGGCTGTCGGCCGGTGCGTCTGCCTTGCCTGCTCCAGGCCGACGAATGGGAAGAGGAGTCGCACCATGTCATCAGCCGCTTCGGTGTCGCCATGGAGGTGCTGGTCAGTCGCCGCCGGGAAGACCCGCGACTTCAAGGGGAGCGTTCTTGCGCCTGACCCGGGGTGACTTATGCTGTTCGGGCCATTCAGGGGGAACGTGTAACGGCGATCTGTGGCGATCGCTATCCCCGGCGGCTATACTGCTTGGGATACTGGCTTTTTGTGGGAGTGACAATGGGAAGCAGGCCGCCCGGGAGAGGCAAGATCCCGTTTCTCCTGTTCGTGTTCTGGCTGCTGTCCGGTCACGCCGTCGCCGACGACGCCCTGGTGATCAACTCGGGGCGCGGTGCGCCGTTCGCCACGCCGCAGCATGACGGTTTCTATGATCGCCTGGTGGTGGAACTGTTCTCGCGCCTGGGGTTGCGCGCCACCACCATCAAGCTGCCCTCCGAGCGCGCGCTGATCAACGCCAACAGCGGCATCGATGACGGCAACCTTGCGCGCATCCGCGGCCTGGAGAAGAAGTACCCCAACCTCGTGCGGGTGCCGGAGAAGATCGTCAGTTTCGAGTTCCTTGTCTTCACCAACGGCCTGGAGTTTCCCGTGCAGGGCTGGGAGAGCCTCGCGCCCTATAACATCGCCTATATCACCGGCTGGAAGATCCTCGAGAACAAGGCACAATACTACCGCTCCGTGACGCGGGCGCGTGACGGCCCGCAGTTGTTCGGCCTGCTGGAAGCCGGTCGCGTGGACCTGGTTCTCTACGAACGCTGGAGCGGGCTGTGGCGCATGAAACGGTATCCCGGCAGGCTGCGCTACCTGGAACCACCCCTGGAGCGGCGCGACCTGTTTCTCTATGTCAACCGCAGGCATGCCGGCAGGGTGGCGGCGCTGACCGACGCCTTGCGCGAGATGAAACGGGACGGCACCTACCAGCGGATTTTCGACGAAACCCTTGGCGTCCTGTTGCGCCCCGGTAACGGTTCGGGCGGAAGTCCCTGATGCGAACGCGAATCGCCCGGAAGTTCATCTTCTACATCATCCTGTTCAGCTCCGCCATCACGCTGGTCACCACCGCCATCCAGCTCTACGGCGAATATCGCCAGGATCTGGGCCAGATCCGCCAGTCCCTCTCCCTCATCGAAACGGGCTACGTCAACAGCCTGACGCAAGCCGTCTGGCTCGCAGATCGGGCGCAGATCCAGCTTATCCTCAAGGGTATTATCGAATTGCCGGATATCGAGTATGCCTTCGTCCGCCTCGACAAGGAGCAGATCCGCCAGGGGTTGCCATCGCAGGATGACGCCCCCCAAATCCTGGTTCCTCTGCATTATACCTACAACGACCGTACCCTTGAGATCGGAAAATTTGGTGTCGCGGCGACGCTCGACGGTGTCTATGACCGCCTGTTAAGTCGGCTGTGGATCATTTTGCTGTCCAATGCCGTCAAGACCACGTTTGTAGCGGTATTTATCTATCTGCTGTTTGCTCGCCTTGTCGGCCGCCATCTGACACATATTGCAGAGTTCTCTCGCAACGATGCACTGAATGCGTTAACTCGCCCTCTGAAACTGGATCGTCGCGGTACGCAGAATGATGAACTCAATTTTGTCGTCCACTCCATCAATGACCTGCGGTCCCGTCTGCATGACCATGTCCAGGCCCTGGACCGCCAGGCTCGTTACCTGTCGCAGACCCTCGACAGTATCGGTGATGCTGTGATTGTTACCGACGCGGAAGGGAAGGTTACTCGCATGAATCCTATCGCAGAGCAGCTGACAGGGTGGTGCATGGAAGAAGCACAAGGCAGAGTGGTCAAGGAAATTCTGCCAATCGTCGACGCAACAACGCGCATGGAAATCGATAACCCGGTTGACAAGGTGCTTGCGAGTGGTGAGGTCGTTCATCTCAGTAATCACACCACTCTGATCGCACGAGATGGCACGGAATACCAGATCTCCGATTCGGCGGCACCGATCCGCGACGGTGAGAAAATCCTGGGCATGGTACTGGTTTTCAACGATGTGACCGATCAATATCGCCTGCGCATGGAAGTGGCGAAGAGCCGTCGCGATCTTCAGGCGATCATGGACCACTCGCCCGCCCTTATCTGGGTCAAGGACCTCGAAGGCCGATACATGTTTGTCAACAGCCAGTGCGAGAAAGTATTCAGGGTGTCCAGTGATGAAGTTGTCGGCAAGAAGGATGACGAACTGTTTCCGAAGGCGATCGCCATGGAATTGCGTCGTAGCGATGAAGATATGCTGGGAGTCGGCCATGCACTGGAGGCTGATGATATCGTGCCTGGCGAGCACAGGTTGCATACCTACACGACAACCCGTTTCCCCTTGCGGGATGAAAATGAAGAAATATATGCCATCTGTGGTATATCCCGTGACACGACCCGGAGTCGACAGGCTGAAGCCAGATTCAAGCAACTGGTAGAATCCACATCGGCTATTCCCTGGGAAATGGACCTGGTGACGTGGCGTTTTACGTATGTCGGTCACCAGGCCGAGGCGGTACTGGGTTATCCCGTGGAGGACTGGTACGCAGAAGGCTTCTGGCAGGCCCATATTCACCCCGAGGATCGTGGTACCGCGATGAATGTGTGTACCACGGCGACCGAGCGTGGCGAGGACCATGAATTCGAATATCGCATGCTCGCAGCCGATGGGCGTGTAGTCTGGCTGAGTGACCATGTGCGTATCGTGCGCGAGCGCGGCAAAGTAGTGAAGTTACAGGGCTTCATGTTCGATATCACCGAACGCAAGGAGAGTCAGCGCCGGCTCGAGCAGAGTGAAGCAAAGTTTCGCGCCTTATTCAGTTCCACCAGCGACGCCATCGGGATCATACGTGATGGTGTATACGTGGATTGTAATCCGGCGGTTCCGGAAATGTTTGCCTGTCGAAAGGAGGACCTGATTGGTGCCTCGCCGCTGGATTTTTCGCCACCCACGCAGTATGACGGAAGGGACTCCGTCGAGCTGGCCATGGAGAAGATCTCTGCCGCCATGGGTGGTGAACCACAGCGCTTCGACTGGTTGCATCAACGCAAGGATGGCAGCCTGTTCGATGCGGAGATCATACTCAACCGTATTGAATACGAAGGTATGACATGTATTCAGGGCACCATGCGTGATATCAGCGCGCGTCGCCGTCAGGAAGAAGCCGTACGCGGTATTGCCGCCGGTGTCTCGGCGGCTACCGGAGAGGCGTTCTTCAGCAACCTCATTCTTCACCTGGCGGACATGTTCGATGCTGCCTATGCCTTCGTTGGTGTTCTTGACGATTTCAACCCTGACAAGGTTCACACCATCGCGGTCTGTGCGCATGGAAAAGTCACATCCAATTTCAGTTATACCCTGCCGGGCACCCCCTGTGCCAACGTGGTTGGCCAGACCACCTGTTCTCATCCTACCGGGGTGCAGGAGGAGTTTCCGAACGATCACCTGCTCACGGAGATGCGCGTGGACAGCTACATTGGTAGCCCGCTTTTCGATGGGCAGGGGAGGGCGCTGGGGTTGCTGGTGGTGATGGACACGAAGCCTCTCAAGCAGATTGACCAGGATGTGGAACTGATGGAGATCTTCGCCGCACGCACCGGCGCCGAACTGGAACGGTTGCGCATCGAAGAAGACTTGCGCGAGTCCCAACGACTGCTGCAACTGGTGCTGGACTCGATTCCCGTGCGCGTCTTCTGGAAGGATCGTGACAGTGTCTATATGGGATGTAACCGTAATTTTGCTCGCGACGCCGGTCTCGATGAAGCGGCGCAACTTATCGGCAAGACGGACTTTGAGCTGGGCTGGGCGGAACAGGCCGAGTTGTATCGTAGTGATGATCGCCATGTAATGGAGAGCGGGGTTGCCAAGCTCAACTTTGAGGAACCACAAGGCGGCAAGGACGGTTCGCTGCGCTGGCTGCGTACCAGCAAGATCCCGTTACGCGACATGGAGGGGCGGGTATTTGGTGTGTTGGGGATCTACGAGGATGTCACCGAGCAGAAGCATACCGAAGAGGTGCTGCGTCGATCACAGAAGATGGAAGCGATCGGACAGCTATCCGGCGGCGTTGCCCATGACTTCAATAACCAGCTCGGCGTCATTATTGGCTACCTGGATTTCCTGCGCAACCATCATCGTGAAGACGACAAGCAACGCCAGTGGGTTGAAACCGCCACGCGCGCCACCCTGCGTTGTATGGATCTGACGCGCCAGCTACTGGCTTTTTCCCGCCGCCAGGCCCACGAGACACGTATCGTTGATATCAATTTCGCATTGCGTGAACTGGAAAACATGATTTCCCGCTCGCTGACACCGGAAGTCGAAGTGCAATATGAACTTGCCGATGATGCCTGGCAGACTGAAATCGATCCGGGCGAATTCCAGGATGCCATTCTGAACCTGGTGATTAATGCCCGCGATGCCATGCCACGAGGTGGCAGGCTGCGTATCGAAACCGGTAACCTGAATCTTGATACTGAGAAGGCAGGAAGTAATGCGGACCTGTCACCCGGCGACTACGTGCAACTGGTACTGACTGATACCGGTACTGGCATGGACAACCGTACGCTCGAACATGCCTTCGAACCCTTTTTTACCACCAAGCCCGAGGGCAAGGGTACCGGTCTGGGCCTGGCCATGGTCTACGGTTTTGCGCGGCGCTATGGTGGCAACGTGGAAGCCCGTTCAGAAGAGGGGGTGGGGACCACCATCCGGCTCTATTTGCCACGCGCGCAGCATGATGCGCTGGCGCGTGGTGGCGATCATTCGGTGGTCGAGACATTGCCCGGGGGTAACGAGACCATACTGGTCGTGGATGATGAAGAGGATCTTCTGCGCCTCGCCGAGGCTCACCTGCGTGAACTGGGTTACCAGACATATGCCGCCGAAAACGCCGCACAGGCCATGGCTGTCCTCGAAGGGAATACAGGTATCGATCTCCTCTTCAGTGACGTCGTCATGCCCGGTGGCATGAATGGTTACGAACTGGCCAGGGCGGCAGTCGAGTCACACCCCGGACTCAGGGTTCTGCTGACCTCGGGTTTTACCTCGCGGGCCCTGTCAAACGATGATGAGTTATCAGTGTCCTCCGGCATTCTGGCCAAACCCTACCGCAAGGAGGAACTGGCACGCCGTGTTCGCCAGGTGCTCGACGCGGCCGACGGAGGTGCACATCGTGAGGCCGAAAAGACAGGAAACTTGCCAGCGGAAGGGCTCGCCGGTCACCGATTTCTGGTGGTCGATGATGAGGAGGACATGTGCAAGCTGTTTGAACTCAAACTGGAACGACTGGGTTGCCAGACAACTATGGTGGCCAGTGGCGAGGCGGCGATTGTAGAGTATCGTCAGGCCATGGACCGCGGACGGCCATACGATGCGGTGATCCTGGATCTCACCCTGCCGGGCGGAATGGGTGGCGTGGAGACCGCCGCAGAGCTCCATGCCCTGGATGCCGGCGCTCGTCTCATTGTCACCAGTGGCGATCCTGCGGCAGAGGTCATGCGGCACCCGACGGCGCATGGTTTCGTGGGGCGGCTGGAGAAGGATGCCGATGTTGCTACCACCAGGGCGATACTGGAGCAGGTTTTTAACGCCGGCCAGTAAAAAATATTCCTGTAGCAGGACAGGTGCCCCTTGCATTTCCCGGTTGGCGCTGCGATGCTCTGCGCACAGACTCGATAAGAGGTAGCCGGCATGAACCAGCAGGAGAAACGCTATGCGGCCCTGGCACCGATTCTCGCCCTCGCCGGCGTGTTTGCCCACCCGGCCGCCAGCCCGTTACTGGCCCTGGCACTGTTTTTTGTCTTCTACTGGCGAGGCATGATACTGGCACAGCGCATCGCTTTACGCGCTGCCGACCTGTCTTTTACCGCCCAGCTTTATCTTATTCTCGGCAGCCTGGTTCTTGCTCTCTATTACAATTTCAATCCCGATAGCGGTACTGTCGTTCGGCAGCTGATGGGGTTGCTGACGCTCGCGGTCCTCGCCTGGCTGATCGTCTCCCTGCTGGTGGGTACCGTACAGGCCTTTCTTGGCCGCGCCATTCATTATCCCCTGTCCTTGCGTATCGCTGAGCGGGTCTTCGATGCCGTTAGTCGCAAGCAGGAAGGTGGCGGCAAGTAAGCGACCTTGGAACCAGGATGGATCAGCTCCACCGTGGTTTGAGATCGCCCAGGCGTCCATCAAGCCTGGGATTGAGTTCGAAAACCAGCGCCAGAAACAGTTCGGCGGTACCAATGGCATCGTAGAGCGCATTATGCGCGGTATAGTCGGGCAGGCCGAAGCGTGCCCGCAAGTTGAACAGTCTCAGCGTGCGCTTCTCCATGGGCAATTGTTGACGCCGCAAATGGCGTTGTGCCAGTTCCTGCGTATCCAGCCAGGGGAGAATCAGGGGTGCGTCATACAGTTCATTGCAGATCCGCTGCAGGAACCCGAGCTCGATGCGAGCTTGATGGGCGATGAGTACCTTGCCTGACAGCTTGCCCAACAGTTCAGCCACGACCGGTTCCAGGTGTCGGCCGCGTGCGACGGTATCATCGGTAAGCTTGTGTACGACGGTTGTATTTTCAGGCAGTACCCGGGGCGTGGCAACCAGACTATGCCAGGCGCTGTCGAGACGTACTGCCAGTTGCCGTATTTCCACGTAGCCAAGGCTGATGATGTGGTCGTGCCGGGGATCCAGGCCGGTGGTTTCAAAATCCAGTACCGCAAAGGTGGTATCAGTTAGCGCATTGCTTCGTTGGGGGGGCGGACAGGCATAGAAATCACGCAGTGGACCGGTGGGTAGTCGTTGTGCCAGCTGGCGGCGCCTGAGCAAGTGCAGGCCTGGAAATGCCCACCACATCAGATCAGACGCCCACTCTGGTGGCGGTTTTCGAGGATCTCCTGCATGGTCTTGATGATGGCAAAGGCATCCTTGAGATGGCCACGCTCCAGGCCACTAAGGGTGCGCGGATCGATGTAGTTGTCTGCCGGCAGTCCCTGGCGGATCTGCTCCGCCTGGTGACGATTTCGCAGCGCAGTGATATATGACATGGCATCGATGAGATCCCTCCCCATCTCCTGACTCAGTGCACCGGTATTCTGAGCCGCCTCCAGTCGCGCCCACGTGTTGACGGCGGCAATACCTTCTGACAATGCATAGGTACGCGCGATATCTACTACCGGTACGACGCCGCGGTGTTTGATGTCCAGCGTGTGGTCGTGCTTCTGGTCATGGATGAGAACGAAGTTTCGAAAGAAGCCCAGCGGCGGACGATGGCTCAGGGCATTGGAGACCAGGTGGGCGATAAAGATTCGATTACCGCGCGCCAGCTGCAGCACGGTCTGTTGCAGTTCCTCGAACAGCCCGCTGTCGCCATGCACAGGACGCAGATCGAAAAAGATACTCGACAGCATCAGCGATCTGGGTTGGGGGCGCTCGATCCAGTCATTGAAATAACCACGCCACGTGCTGAGTGGCTTACGCCAGCGCGGATTGCTGGCCATGGCCTCGCCTGGACAATAGATATAGCCGCAGGTATTGAGTCCGTCACATACGAAACGTGAGAGTTCTGTAAACCAGGCCTCGTGTTCGTCCTGCATGGTGTCGGCGATGAGAATGGCGTTGTCCTGATCGGTGTGTGCAGTTTGCTCATTACGCCCTTGTGAACCGCCGGCCAGCCACACATAGGGTACGGGTGGAGGACCCAGTTTTGTCTCTGCGAGCGCAATCAGGCGACGTGTGATCGCATCGCTAATCATGGAAATGATCTCACCCATCTGGCGTGCCGGCGTATTGCTAACCACCAGTTGCAGTTGCAGCTCTGGCAAGCGCGCGCTGACGTGTTGCAGTGCCTCGATACTGTTGGCGCGGTCGATATCGCTGGCCATGAAGGCGGCGTTGGTGCCGAGGTAGCGAACGATGTCCGCTACACTCAGGTTACCCACTGGTTGCTCACCGCGCATCACCGGCAAGTGATGGATATGGCGGCGGGTCATCTCCATCAGCGCATCGGCCAGGATGGTGTGCTCCTGCACGGTTACCAGATCGCGGCTGATTATATCGCCGACCGCTGTATGGCGACTGACGCCGGCGGCAATACAGCGCTGGCGTAGATCGCGATCGGTGAGGATTCCCACAAGGTTTTCACCTTCCATCACCAGTACCGCGGAAACATTTTCTTCACCCATGAGTCTGGCCGTCTCAAGGATCGAGGTGCCAACCTGTACCATGACCGGTTGCCGATCAGTCAGATCACCCACCGGCAGGCGCATGACGATGCGCTCACTGCCTTCTCCCGCCATGGCTGCGACACCCTCCAGGGCCAGGCGCATGCGTTGTGGTGCGGAAAGCGAAAAATAGCGGTCGAAGTCCGTATTTTGCGCACGCAGCGGTGCAAGTTGCTTACAGGGAATAACGTAGAGCAGAGTATCTTCGGCGGTCTGAGCGTGCGGTGCGGTGCCATTTTCATCACCACAGGGCAGGGCATAGCTGTCCTGCTCCGCCAGTTTGTCTATCAAGCGGCCCTGTGCATCGCGAAGCTCCACCGCACCACTGCGAATGAGGTAGAAGCTTGCCTCCTCAACACGTGCGGGAGGAAAGGGTTGCCCCCGGCGCAGGTAACGGATACTGACGTAGGGGATCAGTGCCGCCAGCTGATCGGGCGTGAGGAGATGGAAAGGGGGATGACGGGCAATGAAGTCGTGTATCTCCCGCAGTTCAATTTCCACGTGTTTTTTCCCGGTTGTTGTAAAAATGATAAGGCATATTTCGATATTTTCTGCCGCATAATTTCCCACTGCCTGTCTGAATAATAAACCAGCGGGTAGAAAAAAGCCCCGCGGATGCGGGGCTTTATGCTGACGTCAGTGGCCATTCAGTGCCCGGTAGCGGCCGCGGCACCTCGGGGCACGCGGATGTCCTCTACCAGGTGTTGAATGTGCTCGGGTGGCGCTACCGTTGCCTTGCTGACGATGAGTGCCACGACGAAGTTGATCAGCGCCCCAATGGCACCAAAGGACTCGGGCTGGATGCCCATGAACCAGTTATCCGGCGTATTGGGCAGGTTATTGGTACCGGGGATGAAGAGCCAGCCCTTGTAGATGAAGATATACACCAGCGTGGAGCCAAGGCCGGCAAGCATTCCCGCTACGGCACCGGTGTTGTTCATCTTTTTATAGAATATCCCCATCATCAATGCCGGGAAGATGGACGAGGCGGCGAGCCCGAAGGCCAGCGCCACTACCTGGGCGGCGAAACCGGGTGGATTCATGCCCAGGTAGCCGGCGACGATGATGGCGCCCGCCATGGCAATACGGCCGGCCATGAGTTCATTCTTCTCCGAGATATCCGGCTTGAAGATGCCCTTGAGCAGGTCATGAGAGATGGCCGAGGAGATCGCCAGCAGCAGGCCCGCCGCGGTGGACAGTGCAGCGGCCAGACCACCGGCGGCGACCAGGGCGATGACCCAGAAGGGCAGCTCGGCGATCTCGGGATTGGCCAGCACCATGATGTCACGGTCCACGTAGATCTCGTTGGCAAACGGTGCGTTGCTGACCGGCTTGCCGTCGCCGGGGTTGGCTACCACGCGTTCGCCGTAACTGCCGCGTTTGGGCGAGCCATCCTCGTTGTAGGCGAATACCGGTTTACCGCCATCGAAGGCCTTGCCGGCGGCATGCTGTACGCGACCATCACCGTTGTGGTCATACCAGGCCAGCAGGCCGGTATTCTCCCAGCGCCGGAACCAGCTTGGCAGCTCCGTGTAGGCCGTACCCTGTGCCCCGGTACCGTTGACGGTATTGATCATGTTGAGACGGGCCATGGAACCCACTGCAGGCGCAGTGGTATAGAGTATGGCGATGAATACCAGCGCCCAGCCCGCCGAGGCGCGGGCGTCCCGCACCCTGGGTACGGTGAAGAACCGAATAATGACATGTGGCAGGCCGGCGGTACCTATCATCAGCGACAGGGTCAGCAACACCATGTTCAGTGTCGTGCCTTTCTGTATGGTATAGGCCTGGAAGCCGAGTTCGGTGAGAACCGTGTCCAGTTTACTCAACAGGTAACCACTGCCGTCGGTCAGCTCGCTGCCGAGGCCCAGCTGGGGTACCGGGTTACCGGTCAGGGTCAGCGAGATGAAGATTGCCGGAATGGTGTAGGCAAAGATCAACACGCAATATTGCGCGATCTGGGTGTAGGTGATGCCCTTCATGCCGCCGAGTACGGCATAGATAAAGACGATGGACATGCCCACCAGGACACCGATCTCGAAGTCCACTTCGAGGAAGCGCCCGAAGGCCACACCGACCCCCTTCATCTGCCCGATGACATAGGTAATGGAAGCAACGATGAGACAGATCACCGCCACCACGCGCGCGGTTTGGGAGTAATACCGTTCACCGATGAATTCCGGTACGGTGAACTTGCCAAACTTGCGCAGGTAGGGAGCCAGCAGCATGGCCAGCAGCACATAGCCACCGGTCCAGCCCATCAGGTATACCGAGGCGTCGTAGCCCTTGAAAGCAATGAGGCCCGCCATGGAAATGAACGAGGCCGCCGACATCCAGTCGGCCGCAGTTGCCATGCCATTGGCGATCGGGTGCACGCCCTTGCCGGCAACATAGAAGTCACCCGTGGTGGAGGCACGTGCCCACACGGCAATACCGATATAGAGCGCAAAGGTGCCGCCGACGAAGAGGTAGATCCAGGTTTGCAATTCCATCATCTAGCCCTCCTGGTCTTCGTGTACGTTGAACTTGCGATCCAGGGCATTCATCTTTTTTGCATAGACGAAGATCAGGATCAGGAAGGAGAAGATCGAACCCTGTTGGGCAAACCAGAAGCCGAGACCCACGCCGGCGATCCGGATCTGGTTGAGCAGGTCGACGAGGATAATACCGAACAGGTAGGAGACGACAAACCAGATGGCGAGCAGTATAGATACCAATCGTATGTTTGCTTTCCAGTAATCCTGGGGTGAACCGGACATAGTGACCTCCTGGGTAGTTATTGTTGGATTCTTCTTACTTCTTGTGTTTTTCTCCCTGTGCAGGTGCTCCCTTCGCGGCGCGAGACTGTCCCCGGCACGCGGGCCATTCAACGGCCGTATGGCATCATAAAATAAGCAGGGGGGCGGGTACAGCGTTGGGCAGGAAATTGCGTCGGCAGCGAAGGCGCAGCGGCATTAACAAAACTGAATATAATAATAATTAGATGTGTTCGTTGAATGCCAGGGCATTGATAAGGTCGGGTACACGCACCGGCTTGGGGAGACAGACCTCGGCACCGGCCAGCAGGATCTGTTGCAGGTTCTCGACGCTCGGGTACCCCGTCATGGCGATGACCCGAACGTGGCGCGTGGCCGCGTTGTGCTTGATGCGGCGGCAGGTCTCGAAGCCATCCATGCCCGACATTTTCAGATCCAGCAGCACCACGTCCGGGCGGAAACTGTGGAGTTTTTCACCGGCCTCGAAGCCGTCATGGGCCTGTTCCACCAGAATGTCGTTACTCAGGCCGGCGACCAGTTCGCGCAGGTAACCGGCCAGGTCGTGGTTGTCATCCACGATCAGTACCCGCACGGCGGGTGTTGCGTTCCCATGCAGCTTGACGCCCTGCTCCTGTGCAAACTGTTCTACCGCTGCGCGGGTGAAGCGGCGATGGCCCCCCGGCGTGGTCTCGAATGCCAGCTTGCCGTCGAGGGCCCAGTGGCGCACGGTGACCGGTGATACATGCAGCAGGGCGGCCACCTCGGTGGGGGTGAGGAGCTTCTCCTGGGCGGGTGATTTTCTCGTGGTGCTCATACCGTATTTCCCTGCGCTTACTGTACTAATCAGACGATTTTCACGAAAACAACGAAAACAACGATTAGGACGATTACAACGGTTTAACGGCAAGTGTGGTCCTCGCTTTAGCAAAATTCCAGCACCTGTCCCAAGAATATCCTGCGTGGTTCAGGTCCCTGGCCATCGTGAGGGGCACCATGAGCGAGCCGGCGTTCGGCCTCAAGATCCGCCTTCAACTGCCGTTATTTCCAGAGTTGGTAGTGGGGAAATCCTGCCCGGTATCCGGGTGTTCACATAACGCTTCAGCGAGGTTTTCGTCGTCCATGTTTTCGCGTTTTCGTCGTGTGGGGATCCACGGTCGTATCCTGCTCCTGCTCGGGCTTGTGCAATTTGTCCTGCTGTCGGGCTTCTCGATGGCGGGTGTCGCCTTCTACTACGGCGAGGAGGCCGAGCACGTGGAGAAGCGTGTCACCGGTCTGGCAGAAAGCCTTGCTGTCATGCTGGGTGATACGCTTTCGCGTGGTGACGAGGCTGCCCTGCAGCGTCATACGGGGGTTGTCTTTCGGCACAATCAACTGGCTTTTGTCAGCATTGTCGACAGCACGGGGCGCGTGCGCCTGGCACTGGGTGAGTCGCCCGGGGATGGGCGGGTCCATTCGTTTGATTTTGACAAGGCACTGGCCGAGGCGGGCATCTTTACCGTTTCTGCACCGATTAACGTCGCTGGCGTATCTTATGGTCAGGTGAAACTGGGCATGGACCTCGGTGATGTGCACGAGGAGATCACCAGCATGGTGACCACGGCGGTGGTCTCCGTCATCGGTGTCTTTGCCGTCATGATGCTGCTCACGCACTTCGCTCTTAACTGGATGATGGGTAACATGCGGCTCCTCCGCGAACTGTTCCATGACCTGGTACAGGGCGAGGCCGGTTTCTCTACGCGCATGAATATGGAAGGCGAAGACGAGTTCGCACAGATTGGTATGTTCTTCGATCTATTCATGGGGCAGCTGGAACAGATGGTACATTCCATCATGACGCTGGCCGAGGGACTGGCCAGCGCCGCGCAACGTTCTGAGGATGTCACGGTAACCACCAGTAATGCAGTGGAGCAGCAGGCTCAGGTCATCAGCGAGTTTGCCGAGAGCATCGATCAGATGGCGCAGTCCAGCCGGCATGTCAGCGAACGCATCAGTCAGACCACCGAGCAGATTGCCGAGGTGCAACAACGTGCACAGGACGGTCGCGGCGTGGTGGAAGCGGCACAATCCGGGATGCAGTCACTGGTCACGGGTATGGCAGACCTTGAGACCACGGTCACGCGACTGGCCAGCCGACATGCGGATATCCGTCAGGCACTGGACATGATCGAGAGTATTGCCGAGCAGACAAACCTGCTGGCCTTGAATGCCGCTATCGAGGCTGCGCGTGCCGGAGAGCATGGTCGCGGTT
>DRKU01000099.1 GCA_011051615.1 Gammaproteobacteria bacterium | reverse complement strand
GGTGCGCCGCCGGTGCCCGTACCGCCACCCATACCGGCGGTAATGAACACCATGTCCGCACCCTGCAACACCTCCTGCAGACGTTCGCGGTCTTCCATCGCCGCCTGGCGACCGATGTCGGGATTGGCCCCGGCACCGAGCCCCTTGGTGATGGAGCCGCCCATCTGCAACAGCGTGCGGCTGGACATGGCCTTCAGGGCCTGTGCATCGGTATTGGCGCAGATGAAATCCACGCCTTCGATATTCTGCAACACCATGTGTTCCACGGCGTTACCCCCTCCGCCGCCGACACCGATGACCTTGATCACGGCGCTTTGGCTTTGTGTATCCATTAACTCAAACATCATTACACCCTCCTCACTGACGACAACTTGAATTCGTGTTGATAGAACAATTTAAAAATTTCCCTGAAACCAGCTTTTCATTCTTCGCCATACGCTGTTGAAGCCACCGCCCATGCGGGCCTCGGCCTCGCGCATGGCGCGGTTCTGATGGCCGAACAGCAACAGGCCGACACCGGTGGAATAGATCGCGTTCTGCACGATATCCACCAGTCCGTTGATGGCGTTGGGAACACCGATGCGTACCGGCATATGGAAGATCTCCTCGGCCAGATCGATGACACCTTCCATCTTGGAACTGCCACCGGTGAGCACGATGCCCGCGGCACAGAGATCCTCGAAACCGCTGCGACGCAGTTCCGCCTGGATCAGGGTGAACAGTTCCTCGTAACGTGGCTCGACCACCTCGGCCAGCGTCTGGCGCGCCAGGCGACGCGGCGGCCGCTCGCCGACGCTCGGCACCTCGATGGTTTCCTCGGCACTGGCCAGCTGGCGCAGTGCACAGGCATACTTGATCTTGATCTCCTCGGCATGCTGTGTCGGCGTGCGCAGGGCCACGGCGATATCATTGGTCACCTGATCACCGGCGATGGGGATCACCGCGGTGTGGCGAATGGCGCCCTCGGTAAACACGGCAATGTCGGTGGTGCCGCCGCCGATGTCCACCAGGCACACGCCCAGCTCGCGTTCGTCCTCGGTGAGTACCGCGTGTGACGACGCCAGTTGTTCGAGAATGATATCGTCCACATCGAGACCGCAACGGCGCACGCACTTGATGATGTTCTGCGCCGCACTCACCGCACCGGTAACCATGTGCACCTTGGCTTCGAGACGCACGCCCGACATGCCCACCGGCTCACGGATACCTTCCTGGTTATCGATAATGAATTCCTGCGGCAGGATGTGCAGGATCTTCTGGTCGGCGGGAATGGCCACCGCGCGCGCTGCGTCGATGACGCGCTCCACGTCAGCGGGCGTCACTTCCTTGTCGCGGATGGCGACGATGCCGTGTGAGTTGAGACTGCGCACATGGCTGCCGGCGATACCGGCGAAGACCGAGTGTATCTGGCAACCGGCCATGAGCTCGGCCTCTTCCACCGCGCGTTGAATGGACTGCACGGTGGATTCGATGTTGACCACGACACCCTTCTTCAGCCCCCGCGATGGATGCGAGCCGATGCCGATGATTTCGATCTCGTTCTCCGGCGTCACTTCACCGACGATGGCAACGACTTTCGAGGTACCGATGTCGAGCCCCACGATGAGGTTTTTCTCAATTTTTCTGGACATTAGTTACTCCTGGCCCTGATCCTGTTCATCCCGCCTGTCCCTTCTTCCAGCGCACCGCGATGCCATTGGCATAACGTAGATCGATGCGTTCAATGTCCGCCCCGCGCCCCTGCAGGGCATCACGATACAGTCCCACCAGCCGCGACAGGCGCTGCGCCACGTCCTCGCGACCGGCGATTACTTCCACGCCGTCATCGAGCACCATGCGCAGCACATGGCGGCGGTCCAGCTCCAGGCTGACGATACGTCGGCCCAGTTGTTCGAACACCGCCTGTGACTCGCGCCATGCCGCGACGATGAGCCGTGTCTCGTCCGCACTGCCGCGAAACTCCGGCAGTCCTGCGGGAAAGGTCGCCTTTACCGGGTAGAAAATCTCACCCTCGGCATTGAGCAGGCCCTTGCCTTCCCATATGGCAACGGGTTGCTGTTCTTCGATGGTGACGACGATGGTGTCGGGCCATTGCCGCCGCGCCGTGGCGTGTGCCACCCAGGGCAGCGCCTGCACGTCGGCGCGAATACGCTCCACGTCGGTGCGCAGAAAGCCGACACTGAAATCACCCTGCAGGGCACGGCTCAACATGGCCTGGTTGAGGTGTTCGAAACGACCCTGCACCTTCACCTCGCGCACCGGCAGGGTCGCCGGGTCCAGCAACACCGCCACGCCCCAGCCCAGCAGGCCCACGATGAGCAGCGGCAATGCCAGCCACAGTGACAGGCGCGGCCAGCGGCGTACCGTGGCCGTCTGCTTGCGCACCGCCTGCTTACGCCGTGCGGACATGTTCTTCCTCTCCGGCCTGCTGGCCATTGCCGTTCTCGCCGTGCAGGGACGCGATGACGATCTGTACCACCAGTTCATCGAAGTCCATGCCCCGCGCCTTCGCCGCCATGGGCACCAGGCTGTGGTCGGTCATACCCGGCACGGTGTTGATCTCGATGATCCAGGCGACACCGTCGGCGTCACGCATCAGGTCCACACGTCCCCAGCCGCATCCACCCACGGCACGAAAGGCCGCCAGCGCGAGGCGTTGCATCTGTGTCTCCACTTCCGCAGCGAGACCCGCGGGGCAGTGATAGCGGGTGCTGTTGTCTTCGTACTTGGCGCTGTAGTCGTAGAACTCATGCGGTGTCTCCACGCGGATAAGGGGCAGCGCTTCGTCACCGAGAATCGCCACCGTGTATTCGTCACCGTCGATCCATTTCTCTGCCAGTACCGCGCCGGGATAACGCGCCGCCGCCTGCCAGGCCATCGCCATCTCGCTGACATGCTCGACGCGTGTCAGACCGATGCTCGAGCCTTCCAGTACCGGCTTGACCATCAGCGGCAAACCGAGACTGGCGGCGATGAACTCGTGATCCGCCTCGGCATCCATTTCCATGTACGGTGGAGTCGGCAGGCCAACGCCGTCGAAGAACTGCTTGCAACGCAACTTGTCCATCGCCAGTGCCGAGGCCAGCACGCCACTGCCGGTATAAGGTATGCCGAGGATCTCCAGTGCGCCCTGCACGGTGCCATCTTCGCCACCGCGCCCATGCAGGGCGATGAAGGCGCGATCGACACTGGCATCGAGCAGATCCAGCAGTGCCTCTCCACTCTCCACGTCCACCGCCAGCGCATCCACGCCCTGGCGCAGGAGCGCGTCATACACGGCCATGCCGCTCTTCAGCGACACCTCGCGCTCGGCCGACCAGCCGCCCATGAGCACGGCAACCCGACCGATGGCCTGTTTCTGTTGTGTGTCAATCATCGCCGCAACGCCTCGCCAACGATATGCACCTCGCGCACCAGTGTTACGCCGGTAACCTCTTTCACGGTGCGCTCCACATGTTCGATGAGATGTTCGATATCTGCCGCCAGGGCGGTGCCGGTATTGATAATGAAGTTGGCATGCTTCTCCGACACGCAGGCACCACCGATGCAGTACCCCTTGAGTCCGCAGGATTCGATGAGCCGCGCCGCATAGTCACCGGGTGGATTGCGAAAGACCGAACCGGCATTGGGCTGGCTGGTGGGTTGCGTAGCGCCGCGGCGGGCCAGCAGGGTTCGAATCAGTTCCTGGCTCTCGGCGGCATCACCCTCGCTCAGGCGCAGTGTGGCGGCGACGAACCATTCCTGGCGTGACACGCGGTTCTCCACATGTCGGTATGCGATGCGGAAGTCCTCCGGGCTGCGTTCGTGCAGGCGACCACTGCGGTCCACCACCAGTACCGATTCCACCAGGTCCCAGGTTTCGCTGCCGGCGGCCCCCGCATTGAGCGCCAGCGCACCACCGACGGTACCGGGTACACCACACAGGAACTCCACGCCACGCAGGCCCTGGCGTGCGCACTGCCGCGCCAGTTGCGGACAGGCGACACCGGCTTCCACGCGCACGCGGTTGCCGGCGAGACGCTCGAATCCGTTGAGGCAGCCACTGGTAGCGATCACCACCGCGCGCAGGCCGCCATCGCGCACCAGCAGGTTGGACCCCAGGCCCAGCATGAATATCTCATCCGCGCTATCCAGCTGTGACAGAAACAGGCACAGGTCCTCGGCATCGGCGGGCCGATAGAAACGATCCACCGGGCCACCGGTGCGCCACGAGGTATGACGCGCCATGGGCTCGTCGACCCGCAGTTCCCCGCGCAACTCTGGCTGTTCCCTTGTCGTCAT
>DRKU01000098.1 GCA_011051615.1 Gammaproteobacteria bacterium | reverse complement strand
GGTCGCGGTCGTCGGTTTTCGTCGATGGCGACGTAGGTGAGGGCGGCTTCGCAGACGCGCTCCACTTCGTGGGTGCGGCGGCTGCGCTGGGCGAAGCCCTGTACCTTGACGGTGATGGAGGTATGTCCCACGCGCGTGACCTTGGCATAGAGACTGATCAGATCGCCGACGAAGACAGGCTTCAGAAACAGGAACTCGTTGACCGCTACGGTGACCACGCGCCCACGCGCACGTTGCAGGGCGACAATACTGCCGGCGATGTCTACCTGCGACATGAGCCAGCCACCGAAGATGTCGCCGGCGGCATTGGTATCGGCCGGCATGGCCAGCACCCGGATGGCCGGCGCCTGGTCCAGCGGCAGGGCTTCGCAGGCTGGTTGTTCCTCGCCCATGAGCTCAGTGCCCGCTGTACATGGCTTCGATCGCGTCTGCGAAACGCTCCATGATCTGCTTGCGCCGCAGCTTGAGTGTTGGCGTAATAAGCCCGTCGTCCACGGTCCAGGGGTCGAAGCTCAGGGTGACCTTGATGATCTTCGCATAACCCGGGAACTCGCCCATCTGCGCGGCGATCTGCTCCAGCACCGCATCCAGAGTGCGACGATCGGTGAGCGCCTCCGGTGCGGTGCTGTCGAGGCCGAGGCTGGCCGCCAGCTTGGGCCAGGTGTCAGGATTGAGTACGACGATGGCGCTGAGGTAGGGCTTGCCTTCACCGAGGACCATTACCTGGTCGAAGAGGGGATCATTGGCGATGGCCATCTCGATATCTGCCGGCGGCACCTTCTCACCATTGGCAAGCACGATGATCTCCTTGATGCGGCCGGTTATGTAGATATGGTTGTCGACGATGCGCGCCTTGTCGCCGGTATGCAACCAGCCATCCTTGTCGATGATCGCGGCGGTGGCCTCCTCGTTGTTCCAGTAACCCAGCATGACTCCCGGTGAACGTACCAGCAGTTCATCGTCCTCGCCCAGTTTGACTTCCACGTCACGCAGGGGTTCACCGACACTGGCGGGGTCGTTGCTTTCCAGTTTGTTGGTGCTGATGATGGGGCTTGTTTCGGTCAGGCCGTAGCCCTGCGAGATGGGCAGGCCAAGGCCGATGAAGGTTTTGGCAATGTCCACCGACAGGGGCGCGCCGCCGCTGATGGAAAAACGTAACCGGCCACCGAGGCGCCCCATGACTTTCTTGCCAACCAGCGCATTGAGCACCGGCCACAGGAGCTGGCGTGCGCTCCAGGCGGCGCGCCTCTGCTGGATCTCGAAGCGCTGCCAGCCGGTTTCCACGGCGGCCATGAAAAGTTTGCGCGCCAGTGGGGATTTCTCCTCCAGCCCCGCCTGGATCTTGTTGTACACCCGCTCAAAGATCCGTGGCACGGTGATCAGAACCGTGGGACGAATGGTGCGCAGGTCCTCGGCCAGTTCAGGAATGGAACGTGCATAGGCCACTTCGGCACCGGCGAGAATGGGGATGTAATGGCCCACGGTACGCTCGAACATGTGGGAGAGGGGCAGGAAAGAGAGGAACACGTCATCGGGTTGTACCGTGATGCTGTGTACACCGGCATAGGCATTCCACAGGATGTTGCCATGGCTGAGCATGACGCCCTTGGGCTTGCCGGTGGTGCCGGAGGTGTAGACGATGGTGGCCAGTTGCTGGTTATAGATATCGGGTGTGTGCAGGGTGTCGCCGTGTTCAGGTAACCAGTCATCCACATGGGTGAGGCGCCGCTCCTCGTTGGCATCGAGACGATCCAGACTGAGAATGGTCTTTACCGGGGTGAATTCTTCACGGGCCGAGCGGATCTGCTCCCAGCATTCCTGACCTTCAATGAGAAGAAGCTTGATCCCTGCATCCTGGATGATATAGGCGACATTTTCGGCGCGGTCGTTGGTGTAGAGGGGAACGACCACCATGCCAAGGCCAAGCGCGGCCTGTTCCAGCATGACCCATTCGCGGCAGTTGCGCAGCATGATCCCGACACGGTCGCCGGACACCAGCCCTTCGTTCTTCAGGGCGGTCTGCCAGCGGGCCACATGACCGCCCATCTCGGCCCACGTGGTCTCCAGCCAGGAGGCAGTCACGGGATCGTAATGGCGGTACGCGCGCTTGTCGGGACTGCGCCGAATGCGTTCGATCATCAGGCCCGGCAGACTGCCGGCCTGTTCGGTAGAAATATAGTCGGTAGGTACGGTCATTGGTTTTCTTCTTCCGCTTGCAGTTGTTTCCAGGCCGGGTGGGGGGTGAAACGTTCGCCATGTTTCTCGCGCAGCGACTCCATGATCAGCAGCAACTGCTCGACGCCACGCGTGTCGATATATTTCATCGGCCCACCGCGAAACGGGGCGAAGCCGGTGCCGAAGATCATACCGGCATCCAGGTGGTCACGGTTTGCGACCACCTTGTCGTGCAGGCAGGCCACGGCCTCGTTGAGGTAGCGGCAGATGAGGCGATCCTGAATATCGGTTGGTGCCACGTAGCGTTTGTCGGGCGATGGTTTGATGGGCTTGCCGTTCTTGAAGGTATAGAAGCCCTTGCCCGATTTCTTGCCCACATCACCGCGTTCGACCATGTCCTTGAGGCGTTGGGGTACGTCGATGTCCATGGACTGCGACAGGATCTCGGCGACGTGCAGGCAGATGTCCAGGCCAACCGTATCGGCCAGCTCGATGGGCCCCATGGGCATGCCGAATTTCGTTGCAGCGCGATCGATAAGTAGCGGTGGTACGCCCTCGCTGTAGAGCGTAACGGCTTCGATGAGGTAGGGCATGAGCACGCGATTGACGAGAAAGCCCGGCGTGCTGGTCACCGGCAAGGGCAGCTTGCCAATGGCCTTGGTGAACGCAGCACCGTGGCTGACATACTCTTCGGCAGTCTTTCTGTCGTGTACCACTTCCACCAGAGGCATCTTCGCTACCGGGTTGAAGAAGTGCAGGCCGATGAGGCGCGTGGGATCCTTGAGGGCCTTGCCGATCTCGGCGAGTGGAATACTGGAGGTGTTGGTAGCAAGGATGGCATCGGGCCTGACGGTACCCTCGATGGAGCGGAACAGGTCCTGTTTGACCTTGACGTCCTCGAAGATGGCCTCGATGACCACGTCGGCACTGCGAAGACCGTCACCGCGCAGATCGGGTACGAAGCGATCCATGGCGGCCTGGATCAGCAGGCGGTCCTTGAGGCGACGCTTGAAGAGCTTGTGCGCCGTCTTCACCGCGCGGGCAAGGGTCTTGTGCGCGCGATCCTGGATGGTGACGGTCATGCCGCGAAAGGCACACCAGGCGGCGATATCGGCACCCATGACACCGGCACCGATGACATGCACGTGCTTGACAGTGTAATCACTGTCCTTGGCCAGCGCCTTGAGCTGCTCCTGGAGCAGAAAGACGCGGATCAGGTTCTGCGCGGTACGCCCGACAATGAGACTGGCCACCGAGGCCGCTTCGCGCTCGAGCATGGTGCGCGGATTGTCGAAGTAGCGTACCCAGAGATCGATGATCGCGTACGGGGCCGGGTAGTGAGCGCGCGGTGCCTTGGCCGATACCTTTTTGACGAGGTACTTGCCCAGCAGTGGGCGCAGGAAGGACAGGTTGGGCAGGGTCTTGAAGAACGAGAGCGGTTTGACCTGGGGTGGTGAGAGCGCTACTTCACGCGCGGCCTTGAGGGCGTGGCGGCGTGGTACGGCGTAATTGACCAGGCCGATACGGCGCGCGGCACGTGCTGACAGGCTGCGCCCGCTGAGCATGAGATCCAGCCCGCTTACCGGACCGATGGTCTGGATCATGCGTACCGTGCCACCAAAGCCGGGATGAATACCGAGGCGGACCTCGGGCAGGCCGATGCGGGTGGCCGGATCATCGACGGCAATGCGATAACGGCAGGCTAGTGACATCTCCAGGCCGCCACCGAGGCAGAAGCCATCGATCAGGGCAATGGTGGGGCAGGGCAGTGCGGCAAGGGTGTCGAAGATGCTGTGGGCATAGCGGATCTTCTTCAGCGCCGCTTCCTCACTGTCGAAGCTCTGAAACTCCGTGACATCGGCGCCGGCGATGAAACCACTCTTCTTGTCCGACAGAATGACGACGGCACGGGCGGGTTCGGCCGTCAGCGTACCGAGCAGATGATCGAGCTCCTCCAGGACCTCAGCGGAGAGGACATTGGCACCGGCATCCTGCTTGTCAAGATGGAGCCAGGCGATGCCATCGTCATCGCGCTCCAGTTTCCAGTGTTTCAGGTTTGTTGTTGTCATCTTGGTTCCTTGTTCCTGGCAGGCGAGATCAATTGACGCGTTCGACGAGCATGGCACCGCCCTGTCCGCCACCGATACACAGGGTGGCGATGCCACGCTGGGCATTGTTGCGTTCAAGTACCTTGAGCAGGTGCAGCACGATGCGCGCACCACTGGCCCCTACCGGATGCCCGAGGCTGACGCCACCGCCATCCACATTGAGGCGCGCCCGGTCCAGTTGGCCGAGGGCCGCGCCCAGCCCCAGTTCCTTGCGGCAGTAGTCCTCGTCGTTCCAGGCGGCCAGACAGGCCAGTACCTGGGCGGCGAAGGCTTCGTTGATCTCCCAGTAGTCCACGTCGTCGAGACCGAAGTTGTGGCGTTGCAGGATGGGGGTCACCGCGTGTACCGGGCCGAGGCCCATCTGTGCCGGGTCGAGCCCCGCCCACTGGCTGTCAACGATGCGGCCGATGACCGGCAGCTTGTATTCGTCCACCGCCTTCTGACTGGCAAGGAGCAGCATCGCTGCACCGTCGGTGATCTGGGCGCTGTTGCCGGCAGTGACGTTACCAAACTGGCGATCGAAGACCGGTCGCAGTTTGGCCAGCGCCTCGACGCTGGAGTCGCGTCGCAGGCCATCGTCTTCGAGGTAGTAGTTTCCGTTCAGATCGTAGAGAGGCTCGATCTCGTCGAGGTAGCCGTTGTCCTGTGCGGCAGCGAGGCGTTGGTGACTTTCTACCGCGTAGCGGTCCATGGTTTCGCGATCGATGCCGAAGCGCCAGGCGATGTTCTCCGCCGTCTGGCCCATGGACAGGCCTACTACCGGATCGGTAAGACCGCGTAGCAGGCCGATGATGGGTTTCAGGTGGCGTCCACGCAGCCTGCCGAAGACCTGCAGCTTCTGCCAGACGCTACGTGCACTGTTGAGTTCACCGAGCCACGTTACCATGGCCTCGTTGAGCAGCACCGGTGCATGGCTCATGGATTCCACGCCGCCGGCCAGCACCAGATCGGCGCGTCCCATGATGATGTCCTTGGCGGCGCTGTCGAGTGCCTGCAGGCCCGAGGCGCAGTTGCGTTGTACCGTGTAGGCCGGCACCTTTTCACCGCAACCCAGGCGCAGGGCTACCACACGGGCGATGTTGGCCTCATCGGGACCGGGCATGACACAGCCGACCACCACTTCGTCAAGTTGATCGGGCGTGAAGGACTGGCGCGCCAGCAGGGGGCGCGCGCATCCCAGCGCCAGGTTCGCGGCGGGGAAGGGACCGGGTTTGTTGCGCGCCTTGAGGAAGGGGCTGCGGCTGCCATCGACGATAAACACATCACGCCCCGCGAGGTTGCCCCCGCTGTCCCCTTTCGTGGCGGCGGCAGTCTTCTTCTTTGTAGTCTTTTTCGACGCGGTCTTGCGCGTGGCCGTGCTTTTCTTTTTCGTCGTGGTTTTTTTTGTTGTTGCCATGTCGGGGTTACTCTTTTGCAAAATCGATGGGGAAATCATCGACGGCGATCACCTCGCGGCGTGCCGCTTCAGCATCGCGCACCAGCTGGGCATCGTTTTCGTCGATGATCTTGCGCTTGATGCCCTCGGCCAGCCAGGCCTCGAGGCCGTTGTACTGTGGGTTGAAGTCGCGCAACTCCTTGCGTAGCTTGCGTTCCACGTGTTCGGCGGTGATGACCTTGACGAGGGCATCCTCGATGCGTCCCATCTGCTGATCGGTACTCGAAGGAATGTAGATCCCTCGTGTCAGGCGATCGCGCGTGGCCGAGGGCGAGAGCAGCAGTTCGGCCACCTGGTGACCAAGCTTGTCACTGGGCGGTGAGAACCAGCGCCCAAAGGGGAAGATGCACCAGCGCAGCACCCAGGCTACCGGCCGATTGGGCAGATTCTGCAGGATCTGGTTGGCACGATCCTGGATGGTGAACAGGCTGTGTTCGATGGACCAGCGTAACAGCGGCAGGTCTTCTTTAGGACTGTCGTCGTTATGATAGCGTTGCAGTGCCGCCGTGGCCAGGTACAGGTGACTGAGGATATCCGCCAGTCGCCCGGACAGTCGCTCGCGGCGTTTCAGGGAGCCACCGAGGGTGGCAATGGCGGCATCGGCGAGCAGCGCAAAGGCTGAACTCATGCGCGTGAGATGCTGGAAGTAGCGTCGTACCCGACCGCGCCCCGGTGTGAAGATGAACACCGAACTTGTGATGGCGTAGCTGAAGGTGCGCAGCAGGTTGGTGAATACGAAGCGGATGTGGCCGAAGAGGGCGATATCGAACTTGCGCAGTGATTCGTCGTGGTCCTCGACACTGACCGCTTCCATCAGCTTGAGGATATGCGGATGCGCCCGTACCGCGCCCTGGCCGAAGATGATCATGGTGCGAGTGAGGATATTTGCCCCCTCGACGGTGATGGCGATGGGTACCGCCTGGTAGACGCGCCCCATGAGGTTACGTGGACCCAGGCAGATACCGGCGCCGCCGAGGATGTCCATGGCATCGTTGACCACCGTACGCATGCCCTCGGTAATGTGGTACTTGACGATGGCCGAGATCACCGAGGGTTTCTCGCCGCGGTCGAGGGCATTGGCGGTGAGAATGCGCGCGGAATCCATCAAATAGGTATAACCGGCGATGCGTGCCAGTGCTTCCTGCACGCCCTCGAAACGGCCGATGGGGATCTTGAACTGGCGACGAATACGGCCATAGGCGCCCACTGCGCGGCTGGCCAGCTTGCCCGCGCCACAGCCCAGCGCCGGCAGCGAGATGGAGCGGCCGTCGGCGAGACACTCCATAAGCATGCGCCAGCCCTGGCCGGCGCGCTCGGCGCCGCCGATGAGCCAGTCCATGGGGATGAAGACGTCCTTGCCACTGTTGGGGCCATTCATGAACATGATGTTGAGTGGCAGGTGGCGACGGCCGATATCCACGCCGGGATGGTCGGTGGGGATCAGCGCCAGGGTGATGCCCAGGTCTTCCTTGTCACCCAGCAGCCTGTCGGGGTCGTAGAGTTTGAAGGCCAGTCCCAGCAGGGTCGCCACCGGCCCGAGCGTGATGTAGCGTTTCTCCCAGGTGAGGCGGATACCGAGCACATCCTTTTCGCCGTTGAAGTCCTGTTTGCAGACGATGCCATAGTCGGGAATGGCACCCGCATCACTGCCGGCCTGCGGGCTGGTGAGTGCGAAACAGGGAATTTCCTCGCCACGTGCGAGGCGCGGCAGGTAGTGGTTACGTTGTGTATCGGTGCCGTATTCCATCAGCAGCTTGGCCGGCCCGAGGGAGTTGGGCACCATGACCGTTACCGCGGCGGTGACGCTGCGCGTGGCGATGCGCAGCACGACTTCGGAATGGGCCAGCGCCGAGAACTCCAGCCCACCGAAGCTGCGCGGGATGATCATGCCAAAGAAGCCATGCTCTTTCATGAACTGCCACACTTCGGGTGGCAGGTCGTAGTCCTCGTGCGTGATCTTCCAGTCGTCGATCATGGCACACAGCTCGTCCACCGGACCGTTGAGGAAGGCCTCTTCTTCAGCGCTCAGGCGGGGCGCTGCCTGCTGGCGTAGCTTGCGCCAGCGCGGCCGGCCGCTGAACAGTTCACCGTCCCACCACACGGTACCGGCCTCAAGGGCCTCTTTCTCGGTGGGTGACATGGAAGGAATGATCCGCTTGAAGATCCTGAGCACCGGTTCCGAGATCCAGCGCATGCGCAGGGGGTGTTCACCCGATGTGCTGGCATGCAGCAGGACATAACCGCGCCAGAAGAAGGTCAGTTCCAGCGCCGCGGCAAGGATCAGCAGGAACCAGGGCAACGGGATCTGATCGGCGCCGAACAACAACAGCACGGGCAGGGCAATATACGGCAGGCGCGACATCATGGTCGATTCCTCCAGGCATGAAGACGAAGGTGAGGGAGCGGGCGACCGCGTGCCGCCATGGGCGGTACACGCGGGCGGAAAGGCACGGGTGTTATTGTGACGAATTCCATCTCGTATTCCCAAGCGGTTGAAAATCCGACCAAAATGCTTATGGTCACTATATATTCAGACTGCCGGATTGTCCAAATGTTACATTGGATATCGACGTTTTAATGCTTCACCTTGAGAAAAGGTGTCCCTGTTTGTAACTGTACCCCTTTTTCACGCTTCCGCCAGCGCGACGGCAGCATCCAGCTGCGCCAGCGGTGTATGGAAGTGGGGTGAAAAACGTATCCCACCGCCACGCGGTGCGCAGATCACTCCGCCAGCCATGAGTTTGGCGTGACAGGCGGCATTGTCCTGCTTATGGTGGCGGAAGGTGACGATGCCCGCGAACCTTCCCTCGCTGCTGTCGCTGATGGTCTCCAGCACCGGGCTTTCCGCGATGCGTGCAAACAGGTGGCGACTGCGTTCCAGCAGCGCCGCTTCCACCTGCACCATGCCCACCTCTTCGAGCACCGACAGGCTGGCGGAGAGGGCGTGAATGCCGAGCATGCTGGGACTGCCGCATTCGAAGCGTTGCGCACCGGCGGCGGGTTGCCAGTCACGGCGGTCGAAGTCATGGGGATCGTCCACCATGTGCCAGCCGAATTCATTGAGGCGTAACAACTCGCGCCGCTCGGGGCGAACGTAGAAGAATCCCAGGCCTTCCGGCCCCAGCATCCACTTGTGGCCATCGGCCATGGCGAAGTCCGCGTCGATGGCCACCACATCGGTGACCAGTGCACCGACACTCTGGATGGCATCGATGCAGAAGAGAATGTCATGCTGCCGACAGTGGGTACCGAGCACGGCCAGATCCAGGCGCAGGCCACTGGCATATTCCACTGCGCTGATGGACAGCAGGCGGGTGTGTGCGTCGCAGGCCGCCAGCAGGGCGGCCTCGGGTGTCGCATCGCTGGACAGATCCACCTGGCGCAGTTCCACGCCATGGCGCGCTGCCACCGCTTCCCAGACGATGCGGTTGGAGGGGAACTCTTCATTGCTGATGACGATATTGTCGCCGGCCTGCCAGTCGAGGCCGAAGGCGACGAAAGACAGGGCCTCGGAGGTGTTCTTCACCAGTGCAATGGTATCGGCGGCAGGTGCACCGATAAGGCGTGCAAGTTGTTCGCGTAATTCGGCTTCCTTTTCCAGCCAGCGGGGATAGTGTTGTGCACCGCGGGCGACGTTTTCCCGCGCGAAGGCGGTCACCGCGTCGAGGGTGCGTACCGGCCAGGGGGCGACGGCGGCATGATTGAGATAGATGATGTCGTCGGCCAGCTGGAACAGCGGGGTTTCACTCATGGTCGTGTGTCCTCGGATGGCGGTTGGGTTCAGCTTAACACTTGTGGACGCCGTGCCTGTACCAGCTGTTCGGCAGGTGCGCGGTGTCAATCGGCAGCCGAGGCCTGTAACCACCGGCGGCGGCACTCAAGCGCTACCGTGTCGGCATCTTCGGCACAGCTGAAGTACCAGGTGTCGCGGGGCGCGGCGGGCAGCGTGAGTGTCGTCCGGTACAGCTCATCGCGGCGGAAGTAGTGGATGTCCAGGGTTGTACCGGGCTGGCAACGCAGCAGGCGGGTTTCCAGCGTATCCAGCGCGGCCCGCAGACCGTCGACGGCCACCAGCACGTCGCCGGCGGACAGCCCGGCCTGCTGCGCGGCGCCGTTCGCGCTAACACGTTGCAGGGTCAGCCCCTGTTTGCCCGTGGTCAGCACCGCGCCCAGCGAGACCGCCGGCAGGCGCTTCGCTTCCACCGCCTTGCCGCCCTTGTCGTCGCTGCCCGCCGCCGGGCGGGTATGGGTCTGGACGCCCAGTCGCGCCAGCAGTGTGGCCAGCGGCGGATCGTCGCAACCGTGGACGCAGGTGGCGAAGAAGGCGTGCAGATCCGTTCCGGCGATCTCGCTGGCCAGTTCCTCGATGCGTCCCTCGGGTACGCCGATGCCAGGTTTGCCATACTCCTGCCACAGGCGACGCATGAGATCGTCGAGGCTCGCCCGGTCACTGGTGTGCCGGCGGATCTCCTGATCCAGGGCAAGGGCGATGAGGGTGCCCTTGGCGTAGTAACTGACGATGGCATTGCTGGCGTTCTCGTCCTGCTTGTAGAAGCGCGTCCAGGCGTCGAAACTGGATTCGGCCACGCTCTGGCGGTGGCGCCCGTAGCCGCGCATCACGCGGGTGGTGGTCTGGCCGAGCAGTTCCAGCCACGTGTCGAGGTCGATAAGCCCGGCACGCAGCAGGGCTAGATCATCGTAGTAGGAGGTAATGCCCTCGAAGGCCCACAGCTGGCGCGTGTAGTTTTCCACCTGCAGGTCATAGGGCATGAAAGCCGACGGTTTGATGCGCTTGATATTCCAGGTATGAAAATACTCGTGACTGCACAGGCCGAGGAAATTGCGATACTTCTCCGTCTGCCCGCGATCGCCGGCCTGGGGCAGGTCCTCGCGGCTGCATAACAGGCTGCAACTGCTGCGGTGTTCCAGGCCACCATAGCCCTCACCCACCGCCATAATCAGGAAGACATAACGTGACATGGCAGGCAGTTCACCGAACATGGTCACGTGAGTCTCGCAGATGGTCCCGACATCCTCGCGCAGGCGATCCAGGTCGGCGGCGTGTTTGCCATAGATGGCGATTTCGTGGGGCACGCCGGCGACCTCGAACTCGGTCAGCGTCAGCGCACCGATCTCGAAGGGGTGATCGATGAGCTCATCATAGTTGGCTGCCACGTAGGTGCCGAAGGCATGGCGCGCCGTGTCCGGTGCGGGTTCCATGGCAGTGGCGACGCGCCAGTCGCACATGGGGGCATCGGCCGGGCGCACGATGGTCAGTTCACAAGGGGTGTCTTCCTGTTCAAGCACGGCGAGAAACAGGCTGGTGCCGTTGAAGTAGGCGTGTGTTTCATCGAAGTGCGCCGCGCGTACCGACAGGTCCCAGGTGTAGACCTGGTATTCCACGGTCAGTGGACCCTGTGCCGGGGCACATTGCCAGGTGCTCTTGTCGATCTTCGTGACCGCCACCGGCCCGGTGGCATCACGTGCTTCGAGGTGCAGGATGTTGCGCGCGAAATCCCGGATCATGTAGCTGCCGGGGATCCATGCCGGCAGACGCAGGCGCTGGCCGGTGGCAGCGGGCTGCGTCACGGTACAGGTGACGTGAAAGACATGGGCGGCGGGTTGCGCCAGGCTCAGTTGATAGCGAATGACGCGCGGCTCATGACTCATGGGACGGGCGGCTTACTGGCTTTCGATCTTTTCGATGCGCACGGCAAGCTGTGCGCGTACGCCTTCGCGGGTGGTGGTGATGGTGTGGCCATCACCCGGCACGCCGGTGCCGGCCAGGTAGATCCAGCTGCCCGGTTCGCCGATGAGGGTGTTCTCGGTGTCGATGCTGCCGCCTTCGTCACTGCCGGCAGCACGCACGTAGAGGATCACCTTGCCATCCTTGAGTTCTGGCAGGATCTTCAGGTGCGCAGAGTAGCCCTGCATCATGACACGTTCGGTGATGGTGCCGCGCTCGGTGCGGAAACGCTGGCGTACAGGGTACTGCGTGGAGATGTTGATGGTCGCCCACTGGCCCTCGGTGGTATCGATGAAATAGATGTCACTGCCGCCGCGTGCGGTGCTGGCGACGCTGCGTCCCTGGCGCGCGGCCTCGACGATGGTCGGGTTCATGGTGACGTAGACGCGCAGTTGCGCAAGGTTGGGTGACAGGCGTCGCAGTTCTTCCTTGAGCACCTTCATGTTTTCGCGCGTGGTCTTGATGTACAGCTCTTCACCCTGGCCGGCCAGGATCCCCTGTGGATCGAGGAAGGGTTCGAGCAGTACGATGACCTCGTCGACAGGACGGTCAGTGATGCGGATGGAATCTTCCACCAGCAGTTCGTTATCGGCGCATGCCAGCGTCGGCAACAGGCCGAGGGCGAGCAGGTATATAAAGGAGAGGAACCAGTGTCTCATTGGCAGGGATTTCATATGTGCAGTCTTCTCAGTTCGGAGGCCGGCGTGCTGTGTTCCCAGATCTCGTTGAATTCGTCCACCAGCTCCCGGGTGCGTCCGGGATCGTTGAAATTGGCAATACACTCGTAGCGATCGGAGAATTCGCGAAACAGCCAGCCGACGCCATCGACGGTCAGCGAGGCACTGTTACGGTGGCGGTAATCAGGATGCACGACGCGGATCTCGATGGAGGAGGACAAGCGTCGCATGAGTTCGACCAGTCGATGGCCGCGATGCACCGCGGTATCCGTATCGAGGACCAGGATGCGAATGCGCGAATGGGGGTGCGCACGGGCCAGCTGGCTGACGGCCTCGACGAACTCGAGGTTGTCATAGATGCGATGATCCAGATCGCGGCTGAAGATCTCCAGCGTCAGGGCTGCCTGTCTGACCATGGCAAGCACCAGTTGCTGGTTTTCCTCCGCGGTGTCGATCTCGATCTCCGAGTCACTGATGCCGAGGACATAACTGTCGAAATTGTTCATGGCGCTATTGTAGCAGGCCGCTGAATCGCCTGGGTAGTGTCAGTCGGTTTTGTGTGCAGCGCGACACATTCGCCGGTGTGGAATGCCGGCATCGTCGAACACCGGGCCCTGGGCAACAAAGCCATGCTGCACGTAGAAGGGTACAGCGCTCAACTGCGCGTTGAGGCATACCTGCACCGCACCGCGGTGGTGGGCGTATTCACACAGCAGGTGCAGCAGGCGCGAGGCGATGCCGCGCCGGCGCCAGTCGGCCAGTACCGCCATGCGCCCCAGATGCGCAGTCTCGCCGCCCGCATCGAGTAGCAGGCGCGCGGTGGCGATAACCCTGCCACTTTCAGTCATGGCGACCGCATGGGTGGCGTCGTCGTCCAGCTCATCCCACTCCATCGCCAGTGGCACACCCTGTTCTGCGACGAACACCGTCTCGCGCACATGTCGGATGCCATCCTCGTGGTCCGCGAAGCGGCACAGGCGACAGTCGATTTGCATGCCGGTTTCAGTCTCCATCCAGTCGCAGTACCTGTTCGGCGAGCAGGCGATCGATAAAATCCATGGCGGCAAGCTCATTGTCGCCGCCACTCTCGATACAGGCGCCGAGTTGCGCGATGCTGTAGACATCATGATCACACAGGGTGCGCACCAGCGGCAACAGTGTCGGCGCCAGCGAGGTGCTGCAGCCGTTGAAGAAACACAATACTGTCCCGTCGTCAGCCTGGTGCCAGGCAAGACGACTGGCAGGGTGGCGGTGCAGGCGGCGTTCGCCATCGCATTCCCTGAGCAGGGCGAACGTCTCTACGCTTTGGGCATCGACGCCGAACTCATCCCGCACCTCGGTGGTGAGTTGTCCGAGTATGCGTGCCAGCCTGGTCGTGTCCTGGCACAGTGGCACAAGGATCTCACGCAGACGATCAACATCGTCGCTCGTGATCTGGCCCGCTGACTCGGTGGAACTGCGACCCGCATCGGAAAAGCGCGGCAGGTCTTTCTCGGTGGCCAGCTGTTCCGCGGCGGCAGCGAGTATTTCGTCGGCGGCCGGTGCGCGAAAACCGATGGAAATGGTCATGCCTTCTTCCAGCGCAATACCGTGGTGAGGCACACCCGGCGGCAGGTAAAGCATGTCACCGGGTTCGAGCAGGTAACGTGCGCTTTCCTCGAAACGCTGCAACAGGCACAGACCACTGTCGGTGACATACTCATCGTCGGGACCGGCTGGTGCACCGAGGCGCCATTCGCGTCGGCCCATGGCCTGGAGTAGAAACACGTCGTACTGATCGCAATGGGGGCCGACGCTGCCGCCGGGTGCGGCAAAGCTGATCATGATGTCATCGAGCCGCCAGCGTGGCAGAAAATGGAAATGATCACGCAGGGCGGTTACGGCCGGCACATAGTGATCCACCGACTGCACCAGCAGTGTCCAGTGAGAGGCAGGCAACTGCGAGAAACGCTGTGGTTCGAAAGGGCCGTGTTCCAGGTGCCAGGGCTGCGCCGCATCCTTTTCGATGATCAGGCGTGCGTCGATACCGTCCTCACAGGCGAGACCGGCCAGTTCCTCGGCACTCAGGGGTGCGGTGAAGTCTGGCCAGGCGCGCGGAATACACAGGGCTTTTCGTTGCCAGTAGTCGGCGAGAAATTCCGCCACCGGCATGCCACCGGGATGTATCGCGGGCGTACCGACCGTGGTCACGTCAGACCGCGCGCGCCTGCGCGGCGGCATTGCCGATGTAGGTGGCCGGGGTCAGCGCCAGGAGTGCCTCGCGGGCTTCTGCCGGGATGTCGAGTTTTTCCACGAAGGCCTTCATGGCATCGGCATCGACACGTTGGCCGCGTGTCAGCTCCTTGAGCTTTTCGTACGGTTTCTCGATACCGTAGCGGCGCATGACCGTCTGGATGGGTTCGGCCAGGACCTCCCAGTTAGCATCGAGATCGGCCTGCAGGGCATCAGTGTTGATCTCCAGCTTGCCGATCCCCTTGAGCGTCGATTCCCAGGCAATCAGGCTGTGTGCGATACCGACCCCGAGGTTGCGCAACACCGTGGAGTCGGTCAGGTCCCGTTGCAGGCGCGATACCGGCAGCTTGTGCGCGAGGTGATCGAAGACCGCATTGGCAAGGCCGAGGTTACCTTCGGAGTTCTCGAAGTCGATGGGGTTGACCTTGTGTGGCATGGTGGACGACCCCACTTCCCCGGCGACGGTCTTCTGTTTGAAGTAGTTCTGCGAAATGTAGGTCCACACGTCGCGATCGAAATCCAGCACGATGGTGTTGAAACGCGCCACCGCATCGAAGAACTCCGCGATATAGTCATGCGGTTCAATCTGCGTGGTGTAAGGGTTCCACGCCAGCCCCAGCCCCTCGACAAAGGTACGGGCAAGGGCCGGCCAGTCGATGTCGGGGTAGGCGCTGAGATGTGCGTTGTAGTTACCCACCGCGCCGTTGATCTTGCCGAGGATCTCGACGGCGGCAAGTTGCCGGCGCTGGCGTTCAAGGCGCACCACCACGTTGGCCATTTCCTTGCCCATGGTGGTGGGTGAGGCGGGCTGGCCATGGGTACGTGACAGCATGGCGGTATCGGCATACCTGTGTGCCAGCTCACGCACCGCCTCGATGAGGCGATCCATGTACGGCAGCAGAACGCGCTCGCGGCCGTCACGCAGCATCAGGGCATAGCTGAGATTGTTGATGTCTTCAGAGGTGCAGGCGAAGTGAATGAACTCACTGACGGCTTCGAGTTCGGTTTGCCCCTGGATCTTTTCCTTGAGGAAATACTCCACGGCCTTGACGTCGTGGTTGGTCTTGCGCTCGATGTCCTTGACGCGCTGCGCATCGGCGGTGGAGAAGTCATCGAGCAGGGAATCGAGAAAATGATCGGTGGCAGCGGAGAAGGGGGGTACCTCAGTGATGTCCTTGCTCGCCGCCAGCACCTGTAACCAGCGCACTTCCACCTGAACGCGGTAGTGGATCAGGCCGAATTCGCTGAACATGGGGCGCAGGACGTCCGTCTTTGCCGCGTAGCGGCCGTCGACCGGGGAAATGGCTGTCAGGGCTGAGAGTTCCATGCGTGCTCCAGTGCGTTGTGGCGGGCGGGATTATAGCCCGAATTGACCGGTATGGCATCAAAAATCAGCTAAATCAACAAGATAGATATAATCGATCGGTGCAATTGACCCATCGAAGCGCGGCCACTATTGTCTGCCTGAATACGGTCCGGGACCAGCAACAGGGGCCGGCATAACAACGACCCGGAAAGGGGGAGACATGCGTATCACCCGGCAGACACGCACGGCCGGTTTTCGCTGCCCGTCGCGTTCAATTTTCTCGATAGAGCGCTGGTGGCAGGCGCTTGGGCGCCGTTTTGCGGCGGTGTATCGCGCCCGTGATCAACTTGAGCTGCGCGCCGGACAAACTGCACTGGAATTCGCCTGTGGCGGCGCTACATTGACCGATGTGCTGTCGCGGCAGGTGGGTGAGCGCGGGCGCGTGTACGTCGTGGAGACCGATGCGCGTGCCGTGCGACGCCTCAATCGCCGCGCTGTACGACAGCAAATGAACAATGTGGTGCCACTACTGCTGAAGGAACTGAAGCTTCCCCTCAATACCCGTAGTGTGGACCTGGTGGTAGTGGCGGAATTCTTCGCCTGGGTGGAAGACACGCGCACCTTCTTTCGCGAACTGCATCGCGTCATCAAACCCAACGGATGCCTGTTGCTGGTGCGCGCCGGTCAGGCACCGGAGGCGCTGCGCAACGAAATCGAAAGCGTACGCTGCTGGCAGATCGCCGGTATTACGAATGGGGTCTATACCTGCACACCGCGTTACGTGCAGCTCAGCCCGCCCCCGGTGGAGCGGCGCAAGGCAGTCGCAGATGCACCGACCTGGCCGGGTGACAGGGAACGCCGCCGCCCCGGAGCGCCTCGCCCGCGCTGAACTGACGCCTCAGGAAGCCAGTTGGCGCAGAACGTAGTGCAGGATGCCACCATTGCGCATGTACTCGATCTCCTGCGGGGTATCGATACGCACGTGGGCGGTGAAACGTTTTTCGCTGCCATCAGCGGCGCGCGCCACGACCTCAGCTTCCCTTGCTTCGCCGTTGTCGAGACCGATGATACTGATGGTCTCGTGTCCACTCAGTCCCAGTGACGCCACGCTGTCACCGTCCCTGAACTGCAGGGGCAGGATACCCATGCAAACCAGGTTGGTGCGATGAATGCGCTCGTAGCTCTCCGCGATCACCGCGCGTACACCCAGCAGGTAGGGGCCCTTGGCAGCCCAGTCACGACTCGAACCCGAACCGTATTCCTTGCCGGCAAGGATCACCGAGGGAATACCGTTCGCCTTGTATTTCATGGCTGCATCATAGATGGGCATCTGTTCGCCATCGGGCAGGTGCAGGGTAATACCACCCTCCGTGCCGGGCGCGAGCAGGTTGCGCAGACGGATGTTGGCGAAGGTACCGCGCATCATGACCTCGTGGTTCCCGCGCCGTGAACCGTAGGAGTTGAAGTCCTCGGGTTCGACGCCGTGTTCCATGAGGTACTTGCCCGCCGGGCTGTCGGCCTTGATGGCACCCGCTGGAGAAATGTGATCGGTGGTCACCGAGTCACCCAGTACCGCCAGCACGCGCGCGTCCTGCACGTCTTCGACCGTACCCGCATCGGGGCCCATGTTTTCGAAATAGGGCGGATGCTGTATATAGGTGGACTGCGCATCCCAGGCGAACTGCCTGCCGGCGGGTGCATCGAGGGCCGCCCAGCGCTCGTTACCGCGGAAGACGTCTGTATAGGAGTGGGTAAACTGTTCACGCGTGACGCAGGACTGCACCACCTGCTGGATCTCGTGTTGTGTTGGCCAGATGTCACGCAGGAAGACATCCTTGCCGTCCCTGTCCTGTCCCAGCGGCTCCTTGTACAGGTCGATGTTCATGGTTCCGGCAATGGCATAGGCGACCACCAGTGGCGGTGAGGCCAGGTAGTTCATGCGCACCTCGGCGTGTACGCGGCCCTCGAAGTTACGGTTGCCCGACAGGACCGCGGTGACGTTGAGGTTGCCGTCACGGATGGCCTGACTGACCGCCTCCGGCAACGGACCGGAGTTGCCGATGCAGGTGGTGCAGCCGTAGCCCACGACGAAGAAACCCATGGCCTCGAGATCATCCATCAGGCCGGCCTTGTTGAGGTAGTCGGTGACTACCCGGGAGCCCGGTCCAAGCGAGGTCTTGACCCACGGTTTGACGGTCAGGCCGCGTTCGCGCGCCTTTTTCGCTACCAGTCCGGCACCCAGCATGACCGAGGGGTTGGAGGTATTGGTGCAGGACGTGATCGCTGCAATGACCACGGCGCCGTCTTCGATGGTGATATCCTGGTCACCGAGACGGGCAGTAGCCTGCCCGGCGGAGTCGATATTGCGTTCCCGCTTGAGCGCTGCAAGGGCCTCGTTGAAGGCTGGCTTCGACATGGACAGGGGCACGCGATCCTGGGGGCGCCTGGGACCGGCCAGGCTCGGAACCACGGTAGCGAGGTCCAGTTCCAGTGTGCTGCTGTAGCGGGCGCGGTTCTCGCCGCCTTCTTCGAACATGCCCTGGGCACGGGCGTAGGCTTCCACCAGTGCGATGCGTTCCTCGTCGCGGCCGGAGAGGCGCAGATAGTTGAGTGTTTCGCCGTCGATGGGGAAGATACCGCAGGTGGCACCGTACTCCGGTGCCATGTTGGCGATGGTGGCACGATCGGCCAGTGGCAGGTGTTGCAGACCCGAGCCGTAGAACTCGACGAACTTGCCCACCACGCCATGGCGGCGCAGCATCTCGACGATGGTCAGTACCAGATCGGTGGCGGTAGTACCCTCCGGTAACTGGCCTTCCAGCCTGAACCCCACCACCTGGGGAATGAGCATGGAAATGGGCTGGCCCAGCATGGCCGCTTCGGCCTCGATACCGCCGACGCCCCAGCCGAGTACGCCAATGCCGTTGATCATGGTGGTGTGCGAGTCGGTACCAACCAGGGTGTCGGGGTAGGCCTGTAGCACACCATTGTTTTCCTGACCGAAGACCGTACGCGCCAGGTTTTCCAGGTTGACCTGGTGGACGATGCCGGTCTCGGGTGGCACCACCTTGAAGTTGGTAAAGGCATTCTGGCCCCACTTGAGGAAGCTGTATCGTTCGGTGTTGCGCGTGTATTCCAGTGTTTCGTTTTCGCCAAAGGCCGTGGCGGAACCGAACTTGTCCACCTGCACCGAGTGGTCGATGACCAGTTCTGCTGGTTGCAGCGGATTGATACGATCCGGATCACCACCCAGTTTCTGCATGGCATCGCGCATGGCGGCCAGGTCCACCACCGCCGGGACACCCGTGAAGTCCTGCATGAGGACGCGCGCCGGACGGAAGGCGATCTCGCGACTGGGCTCGGCTTCGGCCTGCCAGTTGGCCAGTGCCTCGATGTCTGCTTTCTCCACCGTCACGCCGTCTTCGTAGCGCAGCAGGTTCTCGAGCAGGATCTTCAGGGAAAAGGGCAGGCTGTCACTGCCAGCCACCTTGTCCAGACGGTAGATTTCGTATTCCTTGCCGTTGACCGTCAGGTGGTCACGGGCACCAAAACTGTCGCTCATGCTAACTCCTGAGTGGGGTTGATCCGGCCGCGCCCAGGGGGCGGGCGTCACGCACAGGGCCGCGATTATACGCCAAATGGGCGCCGGGTGGGACCGGCCGTCGACGCTCGGTGCAACTGGTGGTGGGAATCAGCTGTAGCGCCGAGGCAGTTCTTCGTGGAGCAGGTATTCGGCGGTGGCGACGTAGCGACCACGCTGGAAGAGAATGTGCCAGCGTCGCCCACCCACCTGGCGAAACAGCACGGCGGCACGGAAGCCGGCCAGCAGGATGGCGCGGATCTTGTTAGCGTTGGCCTCGTTGTTGAGGTGCAGCGGTTCACCGGTGACCATGATGCGTGGGCTGAGGGTGCTGATGGTGTCGCTGTAGAGCTGGCCGAGGCGCGCGAGGACGTTTTCATGGGTGATGGGAAAATGCGCCAGTTGCGCCTTGACCTCTTCCAGCCCGGTAAAGATCTTTTCCATCAACGCGGGCTGGCGCGAGAGCTTGCGTTCCAGGTGCAGGATACTGACCACGTAGCGCGCGATCTCGATATCACGCCCAACGCTCTCGGTGCCCAGTTGCTCGATAAGGATTTCCAGACCGCGACGGATCTGAATCAGGTTGCCGAATACGGATTCGGTGTCGGGCGGATCTTCCACCAGCAGGGAATTGATACTGGTTTCCAGGTCGTGGGGGCTGACGGTGCCGTGATGGGACACCTCGCGCACCATGGCGGCGGCCTGGAAGACGCCAGCCAGGGCGATAGTTCTGTCGGTCATGGAACCTTTCATGGTATTCAGGTGATCCCCTGTGGTGACTGCTGCGTGGTGTCGATGGTGCCACCACCGAGGCAGCGCTCACCATTGTACAGGACCACGGCCTGTCCGGGCATGACGGCCCACTGGGGTTTGTCGAATATGACGCGGATGCGACCGGCGCCGGCCGCTTCGACGTGGCAGGCGGCATCGGCGTGGCGGTAACGTACCTTTGCCGTACACACCAGCGGCAATGATGGGGGAGTGCCGGCAACCCAGTGGAGATCGTCGGCCTCCAGCCAGTGGCTGTAGAGCAGGGGATGGTCATGTCCCTGGGCGACGATGAGGCGATTGGCGTCAAGGTCCTTGCCCACCACATACCAGGGCTCTTCCGGGTAATCTTTCAGCCCCCCTATGCCCAGACCCTGGCGCTGGCCAAGGGTGTAATACATGAGGCCGTGATGACGCCCGACGGTATCCCCTTCGGGCGTGACCATGTTGCCGGGATTGGCGGGCAGGTAGCGCTCGAGGAAGGCGCGGAAATCACGCTCACCAATGAAACAGATCCCTGTGCTGTCCTTCTTGCCATGGGTAACGAGCCCCTCGCGGCGTGCTATTTCCCGCACCTGTGGCTTGCGCAGATCGCCGAGGGGAAACAGCGAGCGTGCCAGTTGTCGCTGACCCAGGGTGTAGAGGAAATAGGACTGGTCCTTGTCACTGTCCCGGCCACGGCACAGAAAGAACTCGCCATCACACTGTTCGATGCGGGCATAGTGGCCGGTGGCGATGTAGTCGGCACCCTGGTCGAGGGCATAGTCGAGAAAGGCAGCGAACTTGATCTCACGGTTGCAGAGGATGTCCGGGTTGGGTGTCTTGCCGGCACGGTAGGTGTCGAGAAAGTATTCGAACACACGTTCCCAGTACTCGGCGGCGAAATTGATCCCCTGCAGGGGAATACCCAGCGTCTCACATACCTGGCGCGCATCGCGCAAATCCTCTTCAGCACTGCAATGGGTGGCGGTATCGTCCTCTTCCCAGTTCTTCATGAACACGCCGCGCACGTCGGCACCCTGTTGTTTCAGCAACAGGGCGGCAACAGATGAGTCAACGCCACCGGACATGCCGACGATGACCGGTGTAGCGGGGGCAAGTGTGGGTGAAGTCATGGGAGTGGGGGCATGGATGTGGGATGGCAAAGTGAACATGCTGCACAGGTTGCCGGGACAATAGCAGGGTGATTATACGGGGTGTCGACAACGATGAATACCCTGTTGCGGCCGAGGCCGCCGGCGGCGTCATTCAGGTCTCGGCAGCGGGTTCCTGCAGGAGGGCGAGATCGTAACGGCGACCGACCAGGTAGTCATCGATACCACGTAGAACCAGTGGGCTGCGCAGCGGCAGGCTGAGGAGGTCGTCGCGGCGCAACCAGTGGCTGGCGATGATGGCGTCATCATGGGGGCGGGCGTCCGGATCAGTCTCGACCATGCCGCCAAACAGGAAGCGTAGATAACAGGGTGATACGGTATCACGTTGCCAGCGGTAGATACCGATGAGAAATTGTGGCGTGAACTTCAGTCCGGTCTCTTCCCATACCTCGCGGTGTACCGCAGCGATGAGACTCTCGCCGGCCTCGAGGTGGCCAGCCGGCTGGTTGAATACCTGTTTGCCGGCATCACGTTCCTCGACCAGCAGAAAACGCCCGTCCTGCTCGATGATTGCCGCCACCGTGGTGTGGGGTGTCCAGCGTGGCTGTGATGTTCCCATCGGCTGAGCGTCGAAACCTAGGCGTTTTGTAACAACGAGACAATCTGTTCGCGCAGGAAGCGGTTCTCGTCTTCGAGGGAGAAAATGCAGTGTGACAGTTCGCGATGACTGTTGGCAATGGTCTTCAGGCGCCCCTTGAGTTCTTCGGCGCTGATCCCTTCTTCCTCTTCGTCAAAGGAGCTGAGGAATCGATCCAGTTCATCCTGCTGCTGTTTCATGAGGTTATTGATCTCGGTAGCTTCATCGTCGCTCTCGTCGGCCTGGGCCTCGGTCGCGGGAATGCGTTTGACCAGGTGAACCTCGTTGAGCAGTCGCTTGATGCCCTGCGCGAGCCGGATCCAGAAGGCATCTTCGCGGGCGGTATCCTCGAGCAGCGTTGCCTCGAAGCCCAGGTAGCGTTCCCGCAAGGTGAGGATATCCTCTTCGGTAAGCTCCGGATCCGGTGGTCCGTCCGCGTCGTGATAGAGCTTCTCGCGTCGCCCCTGGGTCAGCTTTATTTCGGTGGCCAGGTAATGGGCGATACTGGTGTGCGTGGTCTCCTCACCTGACGAAGAGGATGAAGAGCGTGTTTGCCTCTTCAGACGACGCACGTAGATATAGAAACCCAGGCTGAGGACAAAGAAGATCAACAGCAACTGGAAATAGATGGCGGCAACAAGGGGTGTAAGCGTGATCACGGCATCCTGCGCGGGATTGTTATGCAAAGAAGCATACTACGTTGACGTTAAGTTTAGACGCAAATGCCAGCAAGCCAAGTCTGGACAACGATGCCGTGCCTGGCGTATTTCCCTGATCGTTCACCTTGATTGCCGGCCATCACGCCGTGGTTTTCCCGTGCTGCGTTGCGGCTTGCCGGTCTGCCTGACCGATGCGGGTTTGCGCCGCGGTGTGTTTGCGGGCAGAGGGGGAAGCGCCAGTTCGCGCCACTCGCCCGGTGCGAGATCGCCCAGGTCCCAGTCGCCGATGGCATGGCGCACGAGGCGCAGGGTGGGATGACCTGCCGCGGCGGTCATGCGTCTCACCTGGCGGTTGCGTCCCTCGCGCAGGCGCAACTCCAGCCAGCAGGTGGGAATATGCCGGCGCTGGCGGATGGGCGGATCACGTGGCCACAGTGCAGGTTCGGCCATGCGCCTGACCTCGGCGGGACGGGTGCGGCCATCGCGCAGCTCGATACCCCGGCGCAGGGCCGTCAGGGCCTCGTCATCGGGTACGTTCTCCACCTGGACCCAGTAGGTCTTGGGCAGTTTGTGGGCGGGATCGGCGATGCGCTGCTGCCAGCGTCCATCATCGGTGAGCAGCAGCAGGCCCTCGCTGTCATGGTCAAGGCGACCCGCGGCATAAACCCCTTTGATCGGGAGGAAATCTGCCAGCCCGGGGTGGTGTCCGTCGCTGGTGAACTGGCTGAGTACGCCGAAGGGCTTGTTGAACAGAACGAGGCGGGACATGGACCCATGATATTGCCCACTTAAAAACTAAGCAATTCGTTCAGGCTGACGATAAGGAGAGTGGGCAGAAGCAAAGACGGCAGGGCATTTCGCGCTATGGGCCACACACCACCCAGTTCTCGCTCTCGTTCGAGTATCCATCGCCATTTCATCATCCTGATGATGGTGGTCCTCGTCGTATTGCTGGCCGCGGTCTGGTACACCGAACACCTGGTGTATGAGACCGCCCGCGAAGCGCAGGCTCAGGCCACCAGCCAGGCGCAGATCAGCACCCGCCTGACGGCATTGAAAAATGCCCTGCAAACTACCGAAACGGCACTCTATGAATACCTGCTGCTGTTCGATCCGGACCAGCGGGCGGTGGTGGAGTCACGCCTGCACAGTAACGCCGAGCTGCTGCATGCGCTCAACGGTTTCATCAGTCGTCCTCCCTACGAGGGCTTCGCCGAGGATATGGCGCAGCTCAAGACCCTGCAGGTGGACCTGGGTCAGGCGATGGAAGAGGCGGTCGAGGTGGCCTCGCGCGCCGAAACGCGTTTTCCCGCCATGAACATTCTCCTCAATGAACTCTACGTGAGTAATGCGAGTTTTTCCCGCGCGGTGGAGTCGGCCATCGAAGAAGCGCGGGACATGGGCGACCAGCCTTCACAACGGGAGATCAATGAACTGCTGTGGCAGATCCGCTACTACTGGGCGCAGCAGATCAGTGCGTTTCGTATCTTCGTCGCCAACCGCTCCGGTGTGTTTGGCACCCCGGACCGCTCTCTGAAAGACAACCTGACCAATGTCTCGCTGTATTTTGAACAGATAAAAAACCTGCTCGACAAGCTGCGTAAATACGAGGAACGTGGCCTGCTGGGATTGCAACAGTCGGAATCGCTGGCGCAGATGCAGGTGGACCGCGCGCTCTATGTACATGGTTTCACCCGTGCCGCAGACATTTATCTGTCCGACGGCTGGCGTGCCGACATCCCGATTGTACGCAAGCGCATCCAGCCTCTGTTCATCGATCTCAATCGCCGTATCAGTGCCATGGAATCCCACCTTGCCATGCGCTCCGAATCAACCATGGCCAATACGCTTGGTACGACGGAAACCCTGTCACGCTTCATCTGGTTGCTGACGATCTTTGTGGGGGGGCTGCTGTATATTGCCTATCTTGTCTTCGAGCGTGTTATTCGTCGCCCCATGTTACAGGTCAGCCACGCCATGGAGGCCGAAGCCACCGGGCAGGGTGCGCGGCCGCTACCTGCACAGGCCTACCAGACCGAGGAGGTACGCAGTCTGCTCAACGCCTTCGAACACATGCGACGGGAAGTGCGCTCGCGCCAGCAGCGTCTGGAATCTATTCTCGACAATGCCGCGGAAGGTATCGTTGTCATCGATAACCAGGGTCATATCGAATCGGCCAACAGCGCTGCACAGACCTTGTTCGGCTTCGCTGAAGAGGAGTTGCTGGGTAAGCACATCCGTCGGCTGGTGACACGGGCGAGCTGGAAGAAATATCTTGCGCTCTACAGCGACGGTCGGCAGGGCTCGGCACGACATATCGAGGGGATCGAGGATGAATTCTACGGGCGCCGCAAGGGCGGCGAAACCTTCGCCATGGCAGTCAAGGTATCGCAAATGGAAATCGACGGACGTACGCTGACCACGGCACTGGTAGCCGATGTCAGTGAACGCAAGGCCATGGTGGAAAGCTTGCGCCGCATGGCGGAACATGATGCCCTGACCGGACTGTATAATCGCCAGTACCTGCTCGATGAGCTGGAACGAGTTCACGCCAACGCGCAGCGTTCGGGCCGTTTTCACTCGGCGCTGATCTATATCGATCTCGATCACTTCAAGTACGTCAACGACACCCTGGGCCACCTGGCCGGTGACAAGGTACTGGTAGAGGTCACGGAACTGCTGCGCGATCGTCTGCGCAAGGAAGACATTCTCGCCCGTCTGGGCGGTGACGAGTTCGCCATCCTGCTCTACGATATCTCGTCGACACAGTTGCCGATGGTCGCGGATGCATATCGTAAGCGCCTGTCAGAGTATGTTTTTCGTCACGAGGGAGAGGCGGTGGATGTCGGTTGTTCCATCGGCGCGGCCATGCTGGAACCCGATGTTGCCTCAAAAGAGGACCTGCTGGCACGTGCCGACGTGGCCTGCCATATCGCCAAGCACGGTGGCCGCAATCGCATCCATGTCTATACCGCGCACGACAGCAAGAACATGGATGTCATGTCCGCCGACATGGGCTGGGCACGGCGTATCAAGCGTGCCATCGAGGAAGACCGCTTCGTGCTGGCGCGCCAGCCGATCATCGATCTGAAGACTGGCAGGATCAGCCGCTACGAACTCCTGCTGCGCATGCTCGACGAGGCCGGCGATATCATCATGCCCGGCGGCTTCCTGTCCTCTGCAGAACGCTTTGGCCTGTCGGTGGAAATCGACAAGTGGGTCATCTGCGCCGCCATGCAACGCGTGGCACAAAGTCTTCGCGAAGGCCGCAAGGTTTCCTATGCCATCAATCTCAGTGCCGATTCCATTGGCGCGGTGGAGGTGCTGGAGCTGATCAGGGACCATATCCGGGAACTCGAGATTCCACCCGGCACACTGGTCTTCGAGATCACCGAGACCGTAGCGATCCGCAACCTGGCCAGCGCCGCCGAGTTCATTACGGAATTGCGTAACCTGGGTTGCCTGGCGGCACTGGATGATTTCGGCTCCGGTTACTGTTCGTTTGCCTACCTCAAGGATATTCCCGTGGATCTTGTCAAGATCGATGGCTCCTTCGTCCGCGATCTGATCCACAACAACCTGCACCAGACCATCGTGCGGGCCATCAACGATATCTCCCACGCCATGGAACAGAAGACCATCGCCGAGTTCGTCGAGGATACGGCCACCCTTGCCCTGTTGTCGGAAATTGGCGTGGACATGGCGCAGGGCTATGCCATCGGACGGCCGGAATTGCTGGGCCGTACGGATGAAGAACAGGTGGAGGACGGTTCGGAGCGTGACAATGTCCTGCACTTCGGCAAGCAGGGGCCGCCCTGACCGATCCGGAGTAGTGCGCCAGCAGGGTCAAAAGTGGTAGTATGCGCGCCGGTTCTCACTGGCTAGAAGAGTATTCACATGGCGTACCAGCATATCTCCGTGCCGCAGGACGGCGAAAAAATCCAGGTCAATCCTGACCATTCTCTCACGGTTCCCGTGCGACCCATCATCCCCTTTATCGAGGGGGATGGCATCGGTGTGGATATCACGCCGGTGATGAAACAGGTCACCGACGCGGCTGTCGACAAGGCATACGGCGGCAAGCGTTCCATCGCCTGGATGGAGATCTATGCCGGTGAGAAGTCAACGCGTATCTACGGCCAGGACACGTGGCTGCCCGAGGAAACCATGGCTGCGATCCGCGAATTTGCTACTGCCATCAAGGGCCCGTTGACCACGCCGGTGGGTGGCGGTATTCGTTCGCTCAATGTCACCCTGCGCCAGGACCTGGATCTCTACGTCTGTCTGCGCCCGGTACGCTACTACAGCGGTACACCGAGCCCCCTGCGCGAGCCGGAAAAGACCGACATGGTGATCTTCCGCGAAAACTCGGAGGACATCTATGCAGGTATCGAGTGGGCCGCGGGTAGTGAAGAGGTGAAGAAGGTCATCGCCTTCCTGCGCGACGAGATGGGTGTCACCAAGATCCGTTTTCCCGAGACTTCCGGCATCGGTGTCAAACCGGTCTCCAGCGAGGGGACCAAACGCCTGGTGCGTCGTGCCATCCAGTACGCTATCGACAATGATCGTGCTTCGGTGACACTGGTACACAAGGGCAACATCATGAAGTTCACGGAGGGGGCCTTCAAGAACTGGGGCTATGAACTGGCACGCGAGGAGTTCGGTGCCACCGAGATCGATGGCGGCCCATGGTGTCGTTTTACCAACCCCGCTACCGGCAGGGAGATCGTCGTCAAGGACGTCATCGCCGATGCCTTCCTGCAGCAGATCCTCCTGCGTCCCGAGGATTACGACGTCATCGCCACGCTCAATCTCAATGGTGATTATGTCTCCGATGCGCTGGCCGCGCAGGTGGGTGGTATCGGTATTGCCCCCGGCGCCAACCTCTCCGACACCGTAGCCCTGTTCGAGGCCACCCACGGCACGGCGCCGAAGTATGCCGGCCAGGACAAGGTCAACCCGGGTTCGTTGATTCTGTCGGCGGAAATGATGCTGCGCCACCTGGGCTGGAGCGAGGCTGCCGACCTGGTGGTGAAAGGCATGTCCGGTGCCATTGCGGCCGGGACGGTGACCTACGATCTCGAGCGCCTGATGGAGGGTGCCACGCTGGTGAGTTGCTCCGGTTTTGGCGAGGCAGTTATCGCCAACATGTAAGACCGGTGAGCGGGGCCTGGCCACGGCCAGGCGCAGAAACGGGAACAGAAAAAGGCGTGCCATGGACACGCCTTTTTCCTTGCCATGCCGCCCACCGGCATGGCGGTGTCCCTCACGTGTCTCCGGCCCGGAGGCCGGCGCGTGGAGGGAACGGGGTCAGTGGTTGGCGGCGCTGGGCTCGCTGGCCCCGTCGCCGGAGTCATCGGGCCAGATGGCCGTCGCATGCATGCCCTTGGGGCCCTGCGTCACGTCAAAATGGACCTTCTGGCCCTTCTTGAGTGTCTTGTAGCCATCCATGTTGATGGCCGAAAAGTGCGCAAACACGTCATCCCCCCCTTCCATCGGTGAGATGAAGCCATACCCCTTCGCATTACTGAACCACTTGACAGTACCATTCGCCATGCCTTCCTAGCCTCCTTACATTCGGTTACATCTTGGGTCTACAATCGCGATCGTAAAAACACACACAAAACTAAGGGAAAATACGGTCCCTGAGCGGGACTCTCAGTCTTTTACCTCATTACTATAGTCAAAACTGTGCAGGATTCACCATCAGGAAAACCCTAAGGAAAGCCTCGGATCCATTGAAAACTGACCGCGGCGGTCCCACATCCGGGTGGTAGGGTGTTTGGCCCGGATGGGCTACAATCGGAACGTATGGCAAGCCGTAAAGATATCGAAAAATACGACGATGGGCTGGCGCTGGAGGAGGCCAAACCACGCCTCAAGAAGCCACCCATGTATAAAGTTGTGCTGCTAAATGACGACTACACACCTATGGAGTTTGTCGTACACATCCTTGAGACCTTTTTTGGCATGGATCGTGTAAGGGCAACCCGTGTGATGTGGATGGTCCACACCGAAGGCAAGGGGATCTGTGGTGTCTTCACACGGGATATCGCCGAGACCAAGGTGGTGCAGGTCAACGAGTTCTCGCGCAAGCATGAGCATCCGCTGATGTGTACCCTCGAAGAATCCGATGGGTGACAGCTATGTTGAACAAGGAACTGGAAGCAGCACTTAATCAGGCCTTTCGCGATGCGCGCGAGAAGGACCATGAATTCATGACCGTCGAGCACCTGCTGCTCGCCCTGCTGGACAACGCCTCGGCGCGCGACGTGCTCAGTGCCTGTGGTGCCGACATGGAGGCCCTGCGTCGGGACTTGCAGGCCTTTCTCGAAGAGACGACACCACTGTTGCCCCCCAATGACGAGCGCGAGACCCAGCCGACGCTGGGCTTTCAGCGGGTGTTGCAGCGTGCCGTGTTCCATGTGCAATCCTCCGGCAAGCAGGAAGTCACCGGTGCCAACGTGCTGGTGGCCATCTTCAGCGAGCAGGAATCACAGGCAGTCTATTTCCTCAAGCGGCAGGACATTTCCCGCCTCGACGTGGTCAACTATATCGCCCATGGTATTTCCAAGGTTGGTGAGGACGAAGGCCAGCCGGGTGAGGGCGTGGCCGGTGGCGAGGAAGGAGGCGAAAATGCGCGCCAGAGTCCGCTCGAACAGTTCACCAGTAACCTCAACGAACTTGCCCGCGCGGGCAAGATCGATCCACTGATCGGCCGCAAGCACGAGATCGAGCGCACCATCCAGATCCTCTGCCGCCGGCGCAAGAACAATCCGCTCTTCGTCGGCGAGGCGGGCGTGGGCAAGACCGCGCTGGCTGAAGGTCTGGCCAAGATGATCGTCGAAGGTGACGTGCCGGACGTGCTGCGCGATGCCACCATCTATTCGCTGGACATGGGTACCCTGCTGGCGGGTACCAAGTACCGGGGCGACTTTGAAAAACGCCTCAAGGCCATACTCGCCCAGCTCAAGCGTGAGGAAGGCGCAATCCTCTTCATCGATGAAATTCATACCATCATCGGCGCCGGTGCCGCTTCCGGCGGGGCCATGGATGCCTCCAACCTGGTCAAGCCGGTGCTGGCCTCGGGGGATCTCAAGTGCATCGGTTCCACCACCTACCAGGAATACCGCGGCATCTTCGAGAAGGACCGCGCGCTGGCGCGCCGTTTCCAGAAGGTGGACGTAAGCGAGCCCAGTGTCGATGAAACGGTCCAGATCCTCGAAGGCCTCAAGAGCCGTTTCGAGGAACATCACGATGTACGCTACACGCGCCAGGCCATCAAGACCGCGGCTGAACTGGCCGAGCGTTACATCAATGATCGCCACCTGCCTGACAAGGCGGTCGATGTGATCGACGAGGCGGGCGCCAATCAGCGCATGCAGCCGCCGTCGAAGCGCAAGAAGACCATCGGTGTGCGCGAAGTGGAGTCGGTGGTGTCCAGGATCGCGCGTATCCCGCCCAAGACCGTGTCGCGCGACGACAAGGAAGCCCTGCGCAACCTGGAACGGGATCTCAAGCTGGTCATCTACGGCCAGGACGAGGCCATCGATTCACTGGCTACCGCCATCAAGCTGTCGCGCTCGGGCCTGGGTAACGAACACAAGCCGATCGGCTCCTTCCTGTTTGCCGGTCCCACCGGTGTGGGCAAGACCGAGGTCACCCGCCAGCTGGCACGGACCATGGGCATCGAACTGATCCGCTTCGATATGTCCGAGTATATGGAGCGGCATACCGTGTCGCGTCTCATTGGCGCACCGCCGGGCTATGTCGGCTATGATCAGGGCGGCCTGCTTACCGAGGAGATCAATCGTCATCCCCATGCCGTGCTGTTGCTCGACGAGATCGAGAAGGCGCATCCGGAAGTCTTCAACCTGCTGTTGCAGGTCATGGATCACGGTACCCTGACCGATAACAACGGGCGTAAAGCTGATTTCCGCAACGTCATCATTGTCATGACGACCAATGCTGGCGCCGATCGCCTCGACCGGCCATCCATCGGTTTCACCCAGCAGGATCACAGTTCGGATACCACCGAGGTCATCAACAAGCTGTTTACGCCGGAGTTTCGCAACCGCCTCGACGGTATCATCCAGTTCCGTGCCCTGCAGCCCGATACCATCAGCAAGGTAGTGGACAAGTTCCTCTTCGAGCTGGAAGGGCAACTGGAAGAGAAGGGTGTCACCCTTAGCGTGGACGATGAGGCACGCACCTGGCTGGCTATCCACGGCTACGATCCGAGAATGGGCGCGCGGCCCATGGCCCGTACCATCCAGGAACACATCAAGAAGCCGCTGGCGGAAGAGCTGCTGTTTGGCAAACTGGCCCAGGGCGGGCATATCTCCATCAGCATCCGCGACGATGCCCTGCACTTCGAGCTCAGGGGCAAGAAGGAAGAAAAGGTCACCAGCGACTGAATGGATGATCGGGTGTGGCGCGTTGGCGCGGCGACGGTTCTCCGCGCCTGGTGCGGGCATTGCGTGGTATTGAAGCTGGCGCGGGAACTGGATGGTTGTTCCGGATATCAGGCCAGTCGTTATATTTCGGGATGCCTTCCGGTACGTCTTTCCATGACACGCGATAAATACGTCCCTGCATGCTTGACAGCCGGGGCCGCTTCGGGCCTCCTGCCCTCTTGCGGCATTAAGTACATCCATGTACGTCATCCCTGCGGCTGACGGTCATGTCAAGACGTACCGGAAGGCATACACATTTCGGGTGAGAGTTGAAAACCGGAATTGATCTGATATTCGGAACAGCCTTCAGGACTGGCTAGCGGCTACTCTCGTTCCTCGCTGCTCGAACCTCGTGCCTGGACTTACCGGCTGCGGAAGACGATGCGGCCCTTGCTGAGATCGTAGGGGGTCAACTGCACGGTGACGCGGTCACCGGTGAGGATGCGGATGTAGTGCTTGCGCATCTTGCCGGAAATGTGGGCCGTTACTACATGGCCGTTGTCCAGCTCGACGCGAAACATGGTGTTGGGCAGGGTGTCGATCACCGTGCCTTCCATCTCGATATGTTCTTCCTTAGCCATCAGGGTCAGTTGCTCTAAACCACGGTTCTGAATTCAGCGCGCATCATGCCTGAAACGGCGCGCTTTTTCAAAGCCGTTTGTCACCTGGTGCGGTGTTCCGATGTCCTTCCTGTGGTAACTGGCGCGCTGCCGGGCGCCTTACATGGTGTCGCGCCGGGCACCTGCGCGGTGTGGCGCCGGTGCGTGATCCCCGTGTGAGCCCTGCTCGTGTCGGCACCAGTGGATACGGCTCCAGGCCACGTGGGGATGGCGTATTTCACGATCGATGAGCATTTCCATGCCCAGGAACCGGGATATACCCTCGAGCCCGTCGATGCCGGACAGCTCGGTGCGTAACTGCGCCAGGTGATCCGGGCTGAGGTAGAGTAGCGTGGGGGCGACGCCGTGGTGGCGCTGGTACTCGGTGGCGATGCGGTACAGGTAGCTCAGCATGGTGAGTCCTCCTGGTTGACTACCGCGGGTGGGGTAGAGCGCCCGCTTGAAGATCCTATCGGCCTCATTGTCTTTGACCTTGAGCACCGGGGCGGGTTCCGTACCAGAGGGTGGCACCTGGGACTCAGCGCGTGCCGTCCTCCTCCAGCGCTACCCAGTCATGGCCATCGAAATACTCCGCCGGCCGGAAGCGGCGCTTGTAGGCCATCTTGGGGGTTTCCTCGATCCAGTAGCCCAGGTAGAGCCACTTGCGACCGAGCACGCGGGCATGCTGGATCTGCCATAGCACCGCGTAGGTTCCCAGCGCCCGGCGGGGGAGATCCGGGTCGAAGAAGGTGTATACCGCCGACAGCCCGTTGACGAGGTGGTCGGTCACCGCCACGCCCAGCAGGCGGCCCGCGTCACGGAATTCATGGAGACGCGTGTCGCTCCACGGGCTGGTGATGAAGGACATGTAATGTTCGGGTGAATCCTGATCCATGCCGCCGCCGGGATGTCTGGCGCGAATATACCGTCGATACAGGGCATAGTGTTCATCTTCGAAGCGCACCGGACGCGCGCGGGTGGTGAGATCGGCGTTGCGCCTGAGGTTGCGTCGCTGGCTGCGATCGGGCTGGAAGCGTTCCACCGGTATGCGCAAGGGTTTGCAGGCGCGGCAGGTAGCGCAATGGGGGCGATAGATGTGTTCACCACTGCGGCGAAAACCCAGTGCGGAGAGCTGGGAATAGAGCATGTTGTTCATGCGCGCCGAGGGATCGGCAAACAGGGTGGTGGCCTCGCGCTCGGGCAGGTAGCTGCAGGCGTGCGGTACGGTGGCATAGAAATGCAGCGAATCGAGATTGACGGGTGTGTCTTTACCGGCCTTCACCTGCGTGGAACCCCTCCGGTCACCATGTCCTTTACCTGCTCATCCAGTTGCCACTTGCCGGGCGCCAGCTCGTCGTGGGCAAAACGCGCCAGCAGAGCGGTGAACTGGCGGCGCGGGATCATTTCGGCAGCGAAACGCGCCAGGTGTTCGGTATGCACCTGGCAGTCGATGAGGCGCACCCCGCGCGCGCGCAACTGCGCCACCATATGCACAAAGGCCACCTTGGAGGCATCGGTAACGCGTGCAAACATGGATTCACCGTAGAACACCTGGCCGATGGCAACGCCATAGAGACCGCCCACCAGTTGTTCATCCTGCCAGCACTCGATGGAGTGCGCCCAGCCTTTTGCATGCAGCCTGCCATAAGCATAGATCATTTCCTCGCCGATCCAGGTGCCGGGTTGGTCATCCTGCGGGCGGGGTGCGGCACAGGCACGCATGACCTGATCGAAGGCGGTGTCCAGCGTGAGGTGAAAGCGATCCTGGCGCAACGTCTTGCGCAAGCTGCGCGAGACATGAAGTTTTTCCGGAAACAGCACCATGCGCGGATCCGGCGACCACCACAGGATGGGTTGTGGCTCGCTGTACCAGGGAAAGATCCCGCGACGGTAGGCGCACAGCAGGCGTTCGACACTGAGATCGCCACCCACTGCCAGCAGACCATCGGGTTCGCGCAGCGCGCTTTCCACGTCGGGAAAGCCGCAGGGAGCGTGGAGATCGAGCCAGGGGATATCGAGCACGGCGTCGAATTCCTCAGCGCATCGCCAGCGCACGGCTGTCGGTACGAAAGGGGGCACCGGCCATGAGGCTGTCCATGTAGTGTCGCATACCGGCCTGTTCACGACGCAGAAAATCGGCAACTGGCTCACGAAAGACAGGCTCACGCAGCCAGTGCGCCGACCAGGTGGGCACCGGCAGAAAACCGCGACTGACCTTGTGCTCACCCTGGGCACCGGGTTCAAAACGTGACAGGCCGTGGCGGATACAGTAGTCCAGTCCCTGGTAATAACAGGCCTCGAAATGCAGGCCATTGAAGTGGCGGCTGCATCCCCAGTGGCGGCCGTAGAGGGTCTGCGTGTCGCGCAGATTGAAGGCCGCCGCTACATAGTCGCCGCCATGGCGTGCCAGCACCAGCACTACTGCCTCGGGCATGGTGCGACCGAGTTCCTCGAAAAAGCCCAGCGACAGCGTGGGCAGGCCACCCTTGCGCTCAAAGGTGCTGACGTAGAAACGGTGAAACTGCCGCCACTGTTCGGCTGTGATGGCATGGCCGTCGAGGATCTCGAAATTCACGTCCTGTTCCTGCGCGCGGCGGCGTTCGCGTTTGATCTTCTTACGCCTGGCGGCGGTGAATTCCGCCAGGTAGTCGTCGAAGTCGCGGTAGCCGGCATTGTGCCAGTGAAACTGGCAGCCCAGGCGGCGCATGAAACCCTGCTTCTCCAGCGCATCGGTTTCCGCGGACGGGGTGAACAACCAGTGCACGCCGGACAACCGCTGTTCGGTGGCAAACGTACGTACGCTGTCGGCCATCAGACGGGAGATACTTTCGCGGGCATCTTCATCCGCGGGATCGAGCAACAGGCGTGGGCCGGTGACCGGCGAGTAGGGTGCCGCCGCCACCAGCTTGGGATAATAGTCGAGGCCACTGCGTGCATAGGCCTCGGCCCAGGCCCAGTCGAAGACGAATTCACCGTAGGAGTTGGTCTTTATATAGAAAGGTGTCGCGGCAAGCAGCCGCGCGTCGGTCTCGATGAGGAAGTAGCGCGGCAACCAGCCGAATTCCTCACCCACGGCGCCGTGGCGTTCCAGTGCAACGAGGAACTCATGGCGCACGAAGGGATTGCCCGTCGGGTTGAGCCGGTTCCAGTCAGCAGCGGGGACGTCCGCCAGTGAGTCAACCGTGCGGCATTGCATGGTGGCCGCCTCAGGCTCCGACACGTGCAGCGTGGGGTGACGGCCTGCGTGCGTGACTATTTCCCTTCCTGGGCAAGATTGTCCAGGTAGCGCTCCGCATCCAGTGCCGCCATGCAACCGGAACCGGCGGAGGTAATGGCCTGGCGATAGATATGATCGGCCACGTCACCGGCGGCAAAGATCCCCGGCTTGCTGGTGGCGGTGGCGTTGCCCTCGGTGCCACTCCTGACCTTGATGTAGCCGTGGTCCATCTCCAGCTGGTCGGCAAAGATCTCGGTGTTGGGCGAATGACCGATGGCGATGAACACGCCGTCCACCTTGAGTTCCTTTGTGCTGTCATCCTGTGTGGACCTGATACGCAGGCCGGTGACACCACTGTCGTCGCCGAGCACTTCATCGAGGACATGGTTCCACTCGATGGTGACGTTACCACTCTCGGCCTTTTCGATCAGTTGCTGGCTGAGGATCTTCTCCGAACTGAAGCGATCACGGCGGTGGATGACGGTCACATGCGAGGCGATGTTGGACAGGTAGAGGGCCTCTTCCACGGCGGTATTGCCGCCACCGACTACCGCCACCGGTTTGCCGCGATAGAAGAAGCCGTCGCAAGTGGCGCAGGCGGACACGCCGCGGCCCTTGAAGGCTTCTTCCGATGGCAGGCCAAGGTAGCGTGCCGAGGCCCCGGTGGCGATGATCAGGGCATCACAGGTGTAGACACCATTGTCACCGCTAAGGGTATAGGGTGGTGCTGAGAGATCGGTTTTGTTGATGTGATCGAAGATGATCTCGGTGTTGAAGCGTTCGGCATGGGCCTGCATGCGTTGCATCAACGCCGGGCCTTCGAGCCCCTCCACGTCACCGGGCCAGTTGTCCACTTCGGTAGTGGTGGTCAGTTGCCCACCCTGTTGCATGCCGGTAATGAGTACGGGATTGAGATTGGCGCGTGCCGCGTAGATGGCGGCCGTATAGCCGGCGGGACCCGATCCGAGAATAAGTAAGCGGCAATGCCTGGTTTCACTCATGTGCTAGACTCCGGCGAAAGTAGGGTGTGACGAGCGGCCCGCTTCCCGGCAACGCCGGGCATTGAACCAACCACCTGTTGGACAGTCTGTCGTTAACAGGTTCCATGCTGCGCGGACAATATACGAAATGGTGTGCACAGGGTAAAGGTGAGAAACCACAGGTGAAGGAATCGACGCTATGCACATAGGTATCCCCACCGAGATCAAGATCCATGAGGGACGCGTAGCCCTGATCCCCGACGCGGTGGCTGAACTGGTCGCCGATGGCCACACCGTCAGCGTGCAGGCGGGCGCCGGGGCGGGCAGCGGCTACCGTGACGAGGACTATACCGCGGCGGGGGCACGGATCGTCGCGGATGCCGAGGCGCTGTACGCGGACGCGCAGCTCATCGTCAAGGTCAAGGAGCCCCAGGCCGAGGAACTGGCACGCCTGCGCCCCGATCACCTGCTGTTTTCCTACCTGCACCTGGCGGCGGCACCGGAACTGCTGCAGGCCCTGCGCGATATCGGCCTCACCGCGGTGGCCTTCGAGACGGTCACCGACGCCGACGGTCGCCTGCCGCTGCTGGCCCCCATGAGCGACATCGCCGGGCGCCTGGCGGTCATGACCGGTTCCAACCTGCTCTACCGGCATGCCGGCGGCAGGGGGCTGTTACTGGGTGGCCTGCCGGGGGCGGCCCGCGGCCACGTGGTGGTGCTGGGTGCAGGCACCGCCGGAGGCAACGCCACGCGCATGGCTGCCGCGCTGGGTGCCACGGTTACTGTCTTCGAGCGGCGTCGGGCGCGCCAGGAGGTCATGCGCGCCCTGGGACCCAATGTCACCGCCCTGCACCCGTATCCCCGCGCCATCGCCGAGGCAGTGGCGGCCGCCGATCTGCTGGTCGGGGCGGTGCTCATCACCGGCCAACGCGCCCCCCACCTGGTGAGCGCGGAGATGGTCGCCGGCATGCAGCCGGGCAGCGTCATCGTGGACATTTCCGTCGATCAGGGGGGATGTATCGCCACCACGCGGCCCACCACCTGGGCGGAGCCCACCTTCGTCCATGCCGGCGTGCTGCACTACGGGGTGACCAACATGCCCGGGGCCGTGCCACGCAGCGCCTCACAGGCCCTCTCTGCGGCCCTGACGCCCTGGGTGAAGCGCCTGACACGGGAAAACTGGGATGCAGCCCCGGATCTGGCCGCCGGGATCAATGTAAAAGGGGGTAAAATCATCCATCCGGCGTTGCGTCAGATGGCCGGCTAGACGGCAGTTCGGACTTGTAAATATATCGATAAATTAGTAAGTTAAGAAATCAACCTAACTTAAAAGTTTAACTCTTGTCCCAGGCATCACAGAAAAAATCCACCGCGCCCGGCCCCCTGGCCGCGCATGTGCGCCGTGGTCTCAAGGAGGGCGCGTTGCTGGTCTTCGGGCTGGTGGCGCTCTACCTGCTGCTGGCGCTCGCCAGCTACCACCCCGACGATCCCGGCTGGTCGCACAGCACGGGGGGACGGGCAGTACACAATCTGGCCGGGCCCGCGGGGGCCTGGTTCGCCGACATCTTCCTCAGCCTGTTTGGCTACATGGCCTACCTGTTTCCGGTCATGGTGGCCTACGCCGGCTGGCTCATCTACCGGGGCCTGCGTCAGGATGCACCCATGGACGTACGCGAGGTGGTGCTGCGCTCGGTGGGCTTCGTGCTGACCCTGCTCGCCGGCTGCGGCCTCGCCAGCCTGCACTACAGCGTGCCGGTGACGGTGTTGCCAGTGGATACCGGTGGCATCCTCGGTGACGTGGTGGGCGCGGGCATGCGCTCCCTGTTCGGTTATCTCGGCGCTACCCTGTTGTTGCTGGCGGGATTTCTCTCCGGCATGACCCTGTTCACTCATCTCTCCTGGATCCGCCTCATCGACCTCACCGGTGCCGCCACGCTGCGCCTGGTTGCCACGCTGCGTGGCGGACTGGCCACCCTGCGCGAGGGCTGGCAGGCCCGCCAGGCGCGGCGTGAACACGCCCAGCGCTCGCGTGAGCGCGTCGCCACGGTGCGCGAGAAGAGTGCGCGCCGCAAGCCGCCGCGCATCGAACCGGTGGTACGCCAGGTGCCCAAGGGCGAGCGCGTGATGCGCGAGAAGCAGGCCACCCTGTTCGAGATCGATTCCGACGGCGAACTGCCACCGCTGTCGCTGCTCGACGAAGCCGAGATCAACAAGAACAGCCTGTCACCGGAGGCGCTGGAGGCCATGTCGCGCCAGGTGGAGCTGAAGCTGGCGGACTTTGGTATCAGCGTCGAAGTGGTGGCGGTGCATCCCGGTCCGGTCATCACGCGTTTCGAGCTGGAACCGGCGCCGGGTGTCAAGGTCAGCCAGATCACCAACCTCGCCAAGGACTTGGCACGCGCCCTGTCCACCGCCACGGTGCGCGTGGTGGAGGTCATTCCCGGCAAGTCCACCGTCGGCCTGGAGATCCCCAACCAGGTGCGCGAGACCGTGCGCCTGTCCGAGACGCTGCAGTCGCGCGCTTTCGAAGAATCCACCTCACCGCTGACGCTGGCGCTGGGCAAGGACATCAGCGGCGTACCGGTGGTGGCGGATCTCGCCAAGATGCCCCACCTGCTGGTGGCGGGCACCACCGGCGCGGGCAAGTCGGTGGCCATCAACGCCATGCTGCTCAGCATTCTCTACAACGCCTCGCCGGAACAGGTGCGCCTGATCCTCATCGATCCCAAGATGCTCGAGCTGTCCGTCTATGACGGCATCCCGCACCTGCTGACACCGGTCGTCACCGACATGAAGGACGCCGCCAACGCCCTGCGCTGGTGCGTGGCGGAAATGGATCGCCGCTATCGCCTCATGTCGGCCCTCAAGGTGCGCAACATCAACGGCTTCAACCGCAAGGTCAGCGAGGCAAAGGCGGCCGGCAAGCCCATCCTCGATCCCCTGCATCAGCCGCAGCACGAGGAGGACGCCCCCGAGGAACTGGTGCCATTGCCGTATATCGTCGTCACCGTGGACGAGCTGGCCGACATGATGATGCTGGTGGGCAAGAAGGTGGAGGAACTCATCGCGCGCCTGGCGCAGAAGGCGCGCGCTGCCGGTATTCACCTCATTCTGGCTACGCAACGGCCCTCGGTGGACGTGCTCACCGGCCTCATCAAGGCCAATATCCCGACGCGCATCGCCTTCCAGGTGTCGGTGCGTGCGGACTCGCGTACCATTCTCGATCAGATCGGCGCGGAGCAACTGCTGGGCCATGGCGACATGCTCTACCTGCCGCCGGGTACGGCCAACCCCGAGCGCGTACACGGTGCCTTCGTCGC
>DRKU01000097.1 GCA_011051615.1 Gammaproteobacteria bacterium | reverse complement strand
GGATTCCGGGTCCTCGCCATGTGGAACATGGCTCCGCCCGGAATGACGGTGCAATTCGCTTCGTTGTTGAGCCTGGCGGCGCACAATGTTTTGCCCCCTCTCCCCCCATTGGGGGAGAGGGTTGGGGTGAGGGGGGATGATCCTCGCTACTCGTACCTGTTCTCCCGGCCTGCACACTGAAGAAATTTGCAGGAGCGCCGCCCCCGGCACGATTGTTATTCTCAAGGATACAAAGTCATCGCGCCGGGGGCGGCGCTCCTACAGGCACTTGCTGCCCTTGCAGGCTGCTCGAAACTCGCTCCTCGAACCTGCTTTCAGATGAGTAATCTCCGATCGGAAAGCTTATGTCAGCACAGGTATCAACGCAGGCATGAAAAACAGTCCCCCCGCCCTCAGGGCGGGGGACAGGGGACGGGGATCAGATCCTCAGCCCTCGAAACTCGCTCGTCACACCTCGAACCTGCACTTATCCCGCAGCGGCGCGCGAGGCGCGTTTGCGATCGCTCTCGAGCAGGATCTTCTTGCGCAAGCGGATATAGCCGGGCGTGACTTCCACCAGTTCGTCATCGTCGATGAACTCCAGCGCCTGCTCGAGGCTCATGCGCACCGGTGGCGTGAGCAGGATGTTTTCGTCGGTGCCGGCGGCGCGGATGTTGGTGAGCTGCTTGGCCTTGAGGGGATTGACCACCAGGTCGTTGGCGCGTGCGTGGATGCCGATGAGCATGCCCTCATAGACCTCCTCGCCATGACCGATGAACAGCCGCCCGCGCTCCTGCAGATTGAACAGGGAGTAGCCCAGTGCCTTGCCGGTGCCGTTGGCGATGAGCACGCCGTTGATGCGCTGGCCATAGTCGCCTTTCTTGTAGGGCCCGTAGTGGTCGAAGACGTTGTATAGCAGGCCCGTGCCCTGGGTGGCGGTCAGGAACTCGGTGCGAAAACCGATCAGCCCGCGCGCGGGGATGACGTAGTCGAGGCGCACGCGGCCCTTGCCGTCGGGCACCATGTCTTTCAGTTCGCCACCACGCTCGCCGAGCTTTTCCATCACCGCGCCCTGGTGCTGCTCCTCCACGTCCACGGTGAGCTGTTCGTAAGGTTCCTGCAACTCGCCGTCCACTTCGCGGATGATGACCTCGGGGCGCGAGACGCCGAGCTCGTAGCCTTCGCGGCGCATGTTCTCTATAAGGATGGAGAGATGCAGCTCGCCGCGGCCGGAGACACGGAACTTGTCCGGGTCATCGGTCTGTTCCACGCGCAGGGCGACGTTGTGGATCAGCTCACGCTCGAGGCGTTCCTGGATCTGGCGCGAGGTGAGGTACTTGCCGTCCTTGCCGGCGAAGGGCGAGTTGTTGACCTGGAAGGTCATGCTGACGGTGGGCTCGTCAACGCTGAGCGGCGGCAGGGCCTCGACAGTGGCGGGATCGCACAGGGTATCGGAGATGTTGAGCTTGTCCACGCCGGTGAAGGCGATGATGTCGCCCGCCCGGGCGCTCTCCACCTCGATGCGCTCGAGGCCGTGAAAGCCCATGATCTGCAGGATACGCACGTTGCGCGTCTTGCCATCGCGGTCGATGAGGGTCAGGGGCGTGTTGGTCTTCACCTGGCCGCGCGCGATGCGCCCGATGCCGATGACGCCCACGTAGCTGTTGTAGTCCAGCGAGCTGACCTGCAACTGGAAGGGACCGTCCACGTCCACGTCGGGCACGGGCACATGCTCGACGATGGCCTCGAACAGGGGCTGCATGTCACCGTCGCGCACGCTCGCGTCGAGACCGGCGTAGCCGGACAGCCCGGAGGCATAGATCACCGGGAAGTCCAGTTGCTCGTCGCTGGCGCCGAGGCGATCGAAGAGATCGAAGGTCTGGTCCAGCACCCAGTCGGGGCGCGAACCGGGGCGGTCGATCTTGTTGATGACGACGATGGGCTTGAGGCCCTGGGCCAGTGCCTTTTGCGTAACGAAGCGCGTCTGTGGCATGGGCCCCTCGACGGCGTCCACCAGCAGCAGCACCGAGTCCACCATGGACAGCACGCGCTCCACCTCGCCGCCGAAGTCGGCGTGCCCCGGAGTATCCACGATGTTGATGTGGTAGTCGCCCCAGTTGATGGCGGTGTTCTTGGACAGAATGGTAATGCCGCGCTCGCGCTCCAGATCGTTGGAATCCATCACCCGCTCCTGCACCTCGCCACGGGTGCTGAGCGTGCCCGATTGCTGCAACAGCTGGTCGACGAGCGTGGTCTTGCCGTGGTCGACGTGGGCAATGATGGCGATATTTCTTAAATTTTCAACAGCTTGCATTACATTCTTCCATTTCGCGGAGGGTCCGGGCGGCGCATTATATACCCAAACCATGACCGGACTGGTGATTTTCTGGGCAGGGGCAGGATATTTCCCGCTACTGAATCCGTCTACGGATGTTTGTGGAGGCGCACCGCCCGCTGGAAGCAGTACGGGTTTCCCCCTGCCATGAGTGTGTAGTGATCGTATTCACCTGACAGTTGGCGATGAATAAAGAGACTGGCCATGTGAAACAAATCCAGGGAATCCTGCCAGTTCTCGTTTGCTGTAGTTCCAGGAGGGTAACGTTTTCTGTTTCGAGCGGGACTGGCCTGTAGTCCGCGAGGATGACCGGTCCACACCAAACCCGCAGGATGGCATGTATCGCAACCACCGAGGCGATCCGCCCGGTACGGGCAGAAGGTAATGGCTGTTCTTTTCCGCGCAAATAGTATGTAAATACTCCTGTATTTTGTCGCTCAGGGAACTCCAAAGCGTTAACCGACGCACACCTCCCGCCGGAGAGGGCGTCTAGAATTACGGGGTGTTCCCCCGCACGCGGTCCACCCGAGGCGCTCGGGTGTCATTTCCCTGACAAAAACATGGAGTTAGTGGGTCTATGCCTGGTTACCGTTTTCTTCCCGGCAGGAGCGCCGGGCTGCTGATCAGTCTTCTTGCCACGCTGGTGCTGGCGGCCTGCAGTGGTGGTGGTGGCTCACCCCCACCCCAGGCGCCCGTCCCGGTCGCCGTCAATGCCACCGTCACCGTCAACTGGACCGCCAGCCCGGATGCCGAGGTCAATGCCATGGGCGGGGGTTATCGCGTCTACTACAGCAGTAATGCGGGCTTCGCGCTCACCGATGCCGGGGTACAGATGGTCGACGTGCCCTACAACGGCATGGCGACACCCACCACCGCACAACTGAACATCAACCTCAGTGGCACCTGGTATATAAAGGTCGTGGCCTATTCGGCACTCACTCCGCCGGGCGGTAACGGGGGTTCGGTGAGCACACCCACCACGCAACTGGCCGTCGTCGTACCCGCACCCTGAGACAAAAGGACTTGCAGAACATGATCACTCCCAAACGTTTCATTAGCCAAACCGTGCTGGCCCTGTTGGTGATGTTTCCCCTGCTCGCCTGCGCCGAGGTGCCGACGGATATCCAGGGGCGTCCCCTGTACGTGGAAGGCCAGGTACTGGTCAAGTTTCGTGACAGCGTACCCGTGCAACAACAGGCGGACTGGATCCGCTCGCTTGGTCACAGCCGTGAAACCATCGCCATCGAT
>DRKU01000096.1 GCA_011051615.1 Gammaproteobacteria bacterium | reverse complement strand
GTGTCGCGTACTTCGTTCCAGTTGAGCATCTGTCTCGGCAGCTGTGCGCTTTTGCTCAGCATGTCAAGTGACTCGAGAACTTCCTGTTCACGAGCACGGCGCTCATTGTCAGGCAGCTGCTTGAGGTGCGCCTTGCAACGCCCAAGCGCACGTGATCGCTCCGCCGCTGTTTCGAGCTGATACTCATTCTCGTGGTCCCAGCTGAAACAGATGTTGGCTGCGCTGGTCTGACTGAATGCCCAGTTGAGGCGATCTGTCCAGACCAGGCTTTCCTCATCGATGATCCGGGTGGGCAGGAACACCAGCCCGCGCACCTTGAACTTACGCAATGCCGGCGCCACGATGCTGTGGACGCATCGGTAGCCATCGTCGAATGTAAGCAGGACCGCCGGGCGTCGGCGGGGAGGCCTGTTTAGATACTGGTCGAGCTGCTCCGGGTCGATAATCGTGCAGTTGTTATTGAGCCAGGCCAGTTGTGCCTCGAACCTCTCTTTCCCCAGCCCATGAAATCCTGCCTGACTGTCATCGACACGATGATACATGAGAACATATACACCACGCGGGCGGAGCATGGCGCCAGCGGTGTGCCAGACAGGTCGGCTGGAGAAGAATGACTTGAGCACAGGCTTGAGCACAGGCTTGAGCACGTGAACTAGCCTCCTGTATCCGCGGGTCTGGAACGTAGAACGATTTTTCGGGTAACGACTTTGACCTGGCTGTCGGTAGCATAGACCACGATCAGGTAGAAAAGGGCGCCAAGCGCGATTTTCGCCACCAACCACGGCGCACCGGGTGGCCATGGGGGTAGCGTCAGTAACAGGTACATGAGTAATGAGAGAAACAGGCCCTTCAACACTACCGGTACGGGAGTTGGAACTGGTAAAAGGCGATGCGCGAGTATGCCGGCGGTAACCATGAAGAATGAGAAGCTTGCCAGGGTCGCAATCGCGGCACCAATAATTCCGTATTCAGGAATGAGAAACAGGTTCAGGGCGATGTTGATGGTGGCCGCGCCGAAGGTAATGTACATGAATCGGCGCGTCTTCCGCGCGATGAAGAAACCAGCGCCAAAGAAAATCGTCATACCATTCAGGATCATTCCCGATACCACGTACGGGATAATAATCCCCCCTTCGGAGTAGCGCTCCGAGGCCAGCAGAGTGAGTACCTCGGGACCAATGGCAATCATTCCTGCAATCACGGGGAAGGCGAGCAAAATGTAGAAGTGGTAGCTGCGTGAGATGAAATCGACAGCGGCATGTTCACCTTTTTCTTCCCATACTCGCGTGTACATGGGCGGCATGGCCTGCCACAGGGAGGCCACGATGGCGAGCCTGAGATAGTCGCATAGATTGTAGGCGGCGGAGTAGACACCAAGTTGTTCGGGACCAAGATAGAACTGGATGAGCAGTCGATCACCAAGATTGAACAACGTCCAGGCAAGTTCATGTCCAACCAGTGGAAGTCCGAAGGCCAGCATAGCCTTGAACAGTGGCATGGAAAAATGACCGCCCCGGAAGGAAACACGCCTGATGACGAACAGTCCCATCATGACAAGCATGGTGAACTCGGCCAGAATCGTCGCAGTGTAAAATCCAAACAGGCTTCGTGAAATATAAAACAGTGTGGCGACTACGGCCAGCAGAGAAAGATAGCGTCTGGCGATATGGAACAACGAGAGTACGCCACTGCGTTCCATGGCGCGAAGAAGACCTGAAAAGGCACTGTCCATTACCCTTACCAGGATCAGTACCGAGGTTAGAAGGAACAGTGAGCGCAGGATATCATTTTCCCACCAGCTCTCAGGAACCATGTAGACAGTGATAGCCCACAGTGACGTGGACAGCGTGGCCAACAGACCAATGCCAAGAAACACGGTGGTGTAAAAATCGCTCAGGTTCCATGTGGCAGTTCCCTTACGGGCCTGCGCATAAAATCGTACGATCGAGTTTTGTAAACCGGCCTTCGCAATCGCAACGACCAGGCCAACGACAATAGAGATCAGGCTCAATAGTCCATATTCCTCAACTGCCAGGAGCCGGGTCAGTATGGGGTAGGACACCAGGCTTGCCGCCAGGATCGCCAGGCTGGACAGCGAATAGTTGCGTGTGTGCTGAAACAGTTTTCTGAGCATGTCAGAGATTGCCGGTTTTCAGGTACATGTCAGCGAGATTGCGTGCGCTGGAGAACTCAATGCCACGTTGCTTGCACCAGTCCAGGCAACTTGTCATATCCGTGATAAAGCGATCAACCTCACTTTCTGTTTGAGGATAGGGTGAGGCCATGGGGATGACTTCCATTGAATGGAACATCATGTTGAGCACCACAATCCGTTGGTCGGCATATTTCCTCAAGTGGTACTCGACGATATTCTGCATGTCCTGAGTACTGGACATCCAGGGTCGAAACCAGCGCGGTGAGCGTAACAGTCTCCGTTTAACCGTTACGGGAACCTCGAGAATACCTCGTGTACCATTATCGAGTGGTGTTGTAATAGAGTTGTGGGCAGGGAAATACGGCTGTTCCGGCGCCCCGCGGAAATCGATATCTCCCTTTGGTTCCGACCAGCGCATGTGTGGTGTTACGCTGGTATCCAGCGTATAGCCAAGCTTTTCGAGTGAGGAAATCGTACTTGGTCCCGCGCCATAGCGGCCAGCACGGAAAGAGACTGGTCGGTATCCAAAGCGACTCTCAAACAGTTCACTGAGGTTTTTCAGCTTTTCGAATTCGATTTCTGGTGCGTAGTTGCACTGGAAGTCCGGACTATCTATGCCGGCATAGTCAAAAAACTTTTTCTCGGGTTCGATGAATGCGGCATGAAGATGAGTGCCATACTCGTATTCCCCTTGCAGGCCTCTGAGCGCCTCGACACTTTGTTCATCTTCCATGACTTCCACGGTGAGAAGGTAGGTAGGGATAGCGCCAACCGATGCGAAGGCTGGCTGGAGGCGATTCGGCAGGCCCTCGGTGATCGAGTC
>DRKU01000095.1 GCA_011051615.1 Gammaproteobacteria bacterium | reverse complement strand
ACCACGACGGCGCCACATCCGCAGGGACAACGACGGAAGGCAAGCAGCTCATCGGACAGATACCACGGGCGCTGCTGATAGAGCAGGCGATTGAGGATCTCGATCATGGCCCAGCGCCCCTGGATAGCCTGCTTCAGGCTGGCGGTACCCCCTGCACGCTGCGCCACATGATGGACGATGAGCACGTCGAGCTCATACTGGCAACAGATGGCATCAGTGGGTGCCAGATCGATCAGCGCCCCGTCACAGTAGAGTTCACCATCGATCTCCACAGGTTGATAGAGGAGCGGGATGGCGCCACTGGCCACCATAGAGGTGGCGAGGTCCCCGGAACTGAACACCTTCTTCCTGCCCGTGGCGATATTGATGGCGAGCGCGTGGAATGGGCGCTGACATTCCTCGAAGCGGCTGACAGCAAGGTTTTCCCGGCAGAAGTTCCTTGCCGGTTCCGTGGAGGCGATGCCGGTACAGGCCCGCCCCTGGCGAAACAACATGGACCACAGGAAATGTGGCCAACGGGGCTGCCAGAACTGTCGGGGCTGCACGCTCGCGAGGGTATCCGCCCACTTCTGTATATCCGTACCACTGGCGAAGACACCACCAACCACGGCGCCGGCGCTGCATCCCGCCACGGCATCTACCTCGATGCCCATCTCACGCAGTGCCAGCAGAAAACCGGTATGGGCATAAACACCCCGCACCCCGCCGGAACTCAGGACAACACCAAGGCGGGCGCGTGATTGTTTTCCTTCCTGTCGCATGGAGTCCCTACGCTTCATTCGTCGCCTGTAAAACCGCCTGCCTCAGAATTCTTCCAGCTCCAGTTCGCGATAGACAAAACTGGCGTTGGCCCGCTGATTGAGCTCGTAAAGTCGGGTATCCCGCCAGTCGGAAAAATCCGCCTGCTCGACCGCGCTCATGAGATCAACATCCTCCGCAATGGCCCGGCGCATGACTTTCCGCAACCGCTTTATATAAGACTGCGTGCGCGCCACCATGGAAAATGGTGCCGTTTGGGCACTACCATGCCCCGGCACCATCAGGCGTGCACTGGAAAATTTCTTCAACAGCCAGTCCTGCGCCTCGATAGCCTGGCGCGAATTACCGTCACCCATAAAGGTAGTACGCTGGTTAAAGGCAAGATCCGAAATCCATACGATGCGCTGGTCCACCTGGTAGACAACCAGATCGCCATAGGAGTGATGTTCACCAACATTGAAGACCTCGAAATCCCTGCCACCAAGGCTGAAGCGATAGGCCGAGAATCGCTCACCAGCAACGCGTATATCGGGCTCGACACCGGCAAATCCGGCCATGTCCTCTGGAATAAAACTACGACGAAAAGCCACCGAGGTCTCGATTTTCTCCGATCGCAGGTAGTCCAGTGTACCGGCATGGCCGATGACCTTGACCCCGCCGAGGCGCCGGAAGGCGATGGCGCCATAAGAATGATCCGGGTGGTTGTGAGTGATGATAAGATAGCGAATCGGCTTATCGGTCACCGAACGAATCGTGGCAATTATGCGCTGGCCAAGCTTTGGTGTACCGAGGGAGTCAATGACCACCACGCCGGCTGGCGTGACAATAAAGCCGGCATTGCCGTTCCAGCCGCGATTGTATTGATCGATCTCGGCAATATTGCCAAAAAACATCCAGGTATCCGGCGCAATCTTGAATACCGGCAAGGGGGCGTCGGCAGGATCCTCGGCTCGCAGCACCATATTGGGGATTGCCGTGGTATCGATGGCGGAGGGCGGCAGAAAGGTAAATGAGGGATCGGTGCCGAAACCGTGTGCTTCGGGGATGGATGGCACTGCCTGCGCGTAGACCGACGAAGACATAAAAATCAGCAGGACAAGCACCAACATAGCGTTCATGCCACTATGGCTCAGGTAAAGCCTGTTCTGATCGTGCCTCAACATGGCTCCTTCAGTCTCCTTTGCTTCCCCGCGTTACAGGTAGCGCAGATAAAACAGGTACAGGTTCTCGAAACTGTTCTTCAGTGTGATCAATTTCTTTGAGCGCCGCGGAAACAGATTCCAGAACGGTGGCTTGTTGTCACTACTCATATGCATCCACATGGCGTCGTTTTCCATGTTCATGATGCAGGAGAGCTCATAGCGATAGGTGGCCGACGGAGGTTTTCCGGCCAATACCGCGCGCATGTTCTTCGCCGCCGCCTCGGAGCGCAATTGCGCCATATGTGCCTGGTGCGGTACCCACGGCGGTGGCTCTTCGTGCGCCGCGCAGTCGCCAGCGGTAAAAACCCGATCCAGGCCTGTCACCTGTCCATACCTGTCGGTGGCGATCTGTCCACCCTTCGTCACCGGCAGGCAGGAATTTTTCACCAGTTCGGAGCCGGTGATACCGGGGGAATAGAGCACCAGGTCCGCCTTGCGAAAACTGCCGTCGGCATCGCGCATGCCGCCTTCGACAAACTCCCTGGGTTCATAGCCGTAGTCGAGGATAATATCGCGTTCACTGAGACGGTCCGTTATGGCGCCGGTTTCACCGGGCTCGATATTGGGAGAAAAGAAATGGATCTCGAATTTGTCACGCACGCCTCGCTGCCTCAGCGCATAGTCCAGCAGACAGGCACACTCATACATCTGACCGGCACGGCCGGCAACAAAGCCATCGGCCCGGTTGATCTTGAAACCGAGATAGACAGTACCACCCTCCATGGCATTCACCTTGCTCACGAACACCTCCATGTCATCGGGGCCGTAACAGGGTGAGTGGGTATACTCGCGTGTCCCCGGGATATCGTCCTTGAGGAAATCCGGCCCAATGCCAAGAAACAGGGCATCGTTTTCGTAGCTGCCATCGCGGGTCACCACCCGGCGGCCACCGTCCTGGATATCGGTGACAAAATCATCGACAAAGCGAATATTGCGACGCCGCAAAAAGGGCCGGATGTCCACGCATACCCCGGCACGGTTCTTCTTGCCGACAATGAACTCCGGTATGGCGGGAAAATAGACAAATTCCCCGTTGCCAATCAGGGTAATGTCATACTTTGACCAGATGCGCCGCACCAGGCCAAGTGGATATGGCCAAACCGGCAGGTGCAACAGGTACTGGATAAAAAACAGTGAGGCAAAACCGTTGCCAACAATCGTGATACGTTTTTTCACATTTCAATCCTGTTCCAGTTCCCTGCGTCGCCGTTCGTATTCCTCCTCATCAATCTCACCGCGCGCATAGCGCTTCTT
>DRKU01000094.1 GCA_011051615.1 Gammaproteobacteria bacterium | reverse complement strand
TGCCATCGTCGTCCTCGGTGCCGGGCGCCGCTACGGTGCGCTGGAGCTTGACGCGCTCGGTACCGATACCCGGCAAACACTCACGCCACTGGGACTGGAACGCCTGCGTTACGCGGTACTGCTGCACAGGAAGACCGGCCTGCCGCTGCTGCTCAGTGGTGGCATGTCATACGGTGAAGAAGTCTCCGAGGCACAACTCATGCAACAGGTGCTCAGCGACAGTTTCGGTGTGCGAGCCCGCTGGCTCGAAGGGCAGAGTGCCAATACCTGGCAGAACGCCGTCAACTGCAAGGCACTGCTCAAGCAGGTCGGTATCGACCAGGTCATTCTCGTTACCCACGCCTGGCACATGGAACGCGCCATGATGGCCTTCCACAGCAATGGCCTCAGGGTAACGCCGGCGCCCATGGGGTTCTCCCCACACGTTGGTGACGGACCACTGCTGCCCGGCTTCCTGCCCAACGCCCATGCCCTGTGGCAGACCAGCTTCGCGCTACGTGAATGGCTGGGACAGACCTGGTATCGCCTGCGCTACAACGCCGCCTCGCCGAGCCTGGTGGTACCCGAATACCTGCCGGAAAACTGAAGCGGCCACGCCCTCAGTCGACAGGCAGGCAAACGATGGGACAGGCCGTTGACCGCGCAGCATAAAACCCGCTCGACTAACTCCCTTCGTAGAGGACCTTCCACGGTGCATTGACCTGCCCCTGGGGGCGCACAAGGTAGAGACGTTTGAATACGTCACCGCGGTAGTTGTTGGAGACATAGTCCTGGCGAAAGCGTGCGACGACGATCTCGCGCCCGTCGACCGTGTAAGGATAGCGGTAGAACGACACCTGGCTGAGATTGATCTTCTGGAAGGTCTTACCTCGCGCAATGCGACGCTTGCGTTGCGCCCAGCTGGCCAGATCGTGGCGTCCCGACCAGAAGTCCTCGGCATAGTGAGACAGGTAGCGCTCGGTGTCGAGACTGGCCCAGTCCCGCCGCCAGGCCTCCAGCGCGTCATTCATGGACTGGCGCATGCTGCGCCACTGCTCGACACTGATCCAGTTGATCTCGCTGCTGATGATGACCGGCGTGACGCCCGGCGTAATATCATCCAGCAGCGTGCCCAGATCGATATTCGGTAGCACCACGCAGCCCTCACTGTCTCGTGGTGGCCGACTGTAGTACATGGGTTCGGTACCATGTAACCAGATACCATCACCGGTCTTGCCCAGGCGGCGATCCAGCTCATTGGGATAATTGACCGGGAATGCGCCGATACCGTACTTGGCGGGCAGACGTTCGTCCGGGATCCACGAGGTAACGAAGTACACTCCTTCCGGGGTCTTCAGATCACCACGTTTCTTCTTGTTGCCACCGAGCTTGCCGGTGCTGACGTAGAGATCACGCAGCAGTTTCGGCGGTGCATCACTGCGCGTGGTGTGATAGAGGTAGAGCCGGTTGAGACTCTTGTCCACGACAATGGCATATTCCACCGACGGGTCCAGCTGCACCAGTACATCAGGGATCTGGCGACTGTCCAGTTGCGCCATGTAAGCTTCGAGGCGCGCCTCGGCTTCGGCACGCAACTGGGCCAGCTGGCGATCATAGGTGGCGGCAGTCTCGGTCGAGAGGATCCCCACCTGCCCCACGTCGGTAACGGTATCCACCGTGGAATGCAGAATGTCACCCTTGATCAGATGGGCCAGATGAAACTCGGGGGCCTTCTGCAACAGGCCGTCGATCTCTTCCAGTGCATTCTGTACGCGTCCTGACTTGAACAGCAGCAGGCCGCGCAGCAGGCGTGCCTCGTGATCCGTGGGGTACTGCGCAATACGCTGACCCAGTTCATCCAGCGCACGCTCGACGCTGAGGGCATCGAGGCTGACGCGTGCGGGTAACGGTGCCACCACGGTTTCAGGTGTCGTTTCGTTGGCCATCACCCAGTTCCATAGCAGCAGCGCCACCGGCAACACCAGCAACAGGGCGCTACGCGGGACGAGGAATGAACGTAGCAGCTTCATGGCTTAGCGCAGGGTACGCAGGCTCTGTTCACGGGCAATACGCCAGCCGTCGGCTTCGCGCTTGAGGGTGAAACGCTTGAGGGTGACATCTTCATAGTTGTCAGCGCGATAGTGCTGTCGTACCCGCACCACGGCATGAAAGGCATCGGCCACTTCCACCTTGATGTCTTCCAGCTCCACCTTGATCCACCGCGGTCGGGTGAGGCGCGAGCGGCGCTGCCGGGCCCAGCGTGCACGGTCCTGACCGCCGCCGGGCCGAAACGAGGCCGAGTAGAAGGACAGATAGAGATCCGCATCCCGTGCCGACCAGGCGGCAGCCCAGGCGTTAAGAGCGTCTTCCAGTTCCTGGTGGCGCACGGCCAGGGGATCGGCCACCACGTCCGTCAGCTGCGGTAACAGATCGGGGGGTGTGGCAGCCATCATGGGAGCCGCGGGCGCGTGTGGTGCAGGATCGGTTTCCACCTCGGGCGTCGGGCTGGCGGGCCTCCCGGGTGTGGACACCGGGGTCGGGGTATCCACCGGTGCTGCCGGCAGGTCCGTCGCCGTCGAGGGCGGTGTGGGAGCCACTTCTGCCGCCGACGCC
>DRKU01000093.1 GCA_011051615.1 Gammaproteobacteria bacterium | reverse complement strand
GTCCACCGGCTCCAATGCGGATGCTGTCTCCCCGTCCCTCGCCGACTGGATCGAGCTGCCGACTCACGGACCAGAGGCGGGGGGTGGCTGGCAGATCGAGCTGGATTTGGGCCACGGCCTCTGTCTGCGCCTGCGCCGGGGCTGAGGCCTGCGGGTGATCCTGGTTCAGCTCGCAGACTTCGCGCCAGCTCTTGCGGATCTCGGCGCGGGCACGCTCCAGCACGGCCTCGTTGTTGGTGTTCTCCCACTTGACCAGCTCGCGGATGATGTCGAACAGCTCCTCACGCCGCCTGGCGGCATCGATCTTGTTGACGCCATACTTGAACCCACCGCCCTGCTGGTATCCGGGGTCGTTGACCATCTGTGCGAACAGCACTGCCCGCGCCGCCGCCAGCGGCCGCCGCGCCCACCACAGGTGCAGGGTGCTGGGGTGCCCGTGGCGGATGGACTTCTCCCGCGCCGCCTCGCGGTTGATGTCGTCCAGCGGCAGGGCGACTTCGATGAGTTTTTTGGGGGATTTGATATCTGACATTTTGTTCCTTATTTATTTCCAGGTCGCGGGGCGCCGCAACACAATGCCTGCGGCTGTCGTGATGGCATCGGGAAGTTGGCTGTTTTGTACTTTCTTGCGGCTGATCTGAAAGGCGGTGGTGGCTACATTCGATAAATGGCTTGAATTTCGTCCGGGTGGTTGGGCAACAACGATTTTTTTGTTTGGGAAGCGGTTGCGTACAAACTTTACCGGTGTGGTCAGATCGCTGTCAGCCGACAGGATCAATGCGGTGTCGAAGTTATCGTCGAAGGCATCGGCAATCAGTTGTACGGCAATGTTCACATCGGTCATCTTTTCTTCGTAATCAGGCCAGGTTGCCCTGCATTCTCTGCACCGTCTGGTTTTTTGCAGATAGTGGCCGTAGTGGATATGCAGGTTATTACAGGTTGCCAAGGCATCCAGATAGTCGTCCTGGCGCCGTTTGTCGGCCTGGTTATTGCCCGTGTGACGTAGTCTGGCAGTAAAGTAGTGTGTAGCCGTCAGTATCTGTCCCGGGAGTAGCAAGGCTGTGGAGAGCGCCTGCAGATCCAGCCAGTAGTAACGTTTCCAGCCCTTGTTTTTGAGCCCAAAGTAAAGGTTGAAGCCGTCAATGTAGCTGATTACGCGGTTCACATCAGCCCCCCGAGCCAGTCTTGGGCTTGATTTCTACATGTAATGTATATATATTACTGTTGATTAACCCCGCCAGTGAGAGTATCGCTGGCCCGACGCCACCTCCAGTGACAAGCTGGCGGTGGCGTTCTTCTTTCATGGCTGATAAATGCCCCACCGGGGAGAGCATCCCCGGCCCAACGCCCTCCTTGAGAGGGCGTTTCTATTCCTGCACCCCGAAAATGGCCGTAACAAGAAAAATCCATTTCGATCATAAGGCTGTTTCCACTGCTGTAGCCTTGGAAAGCAGATCGTCCAGGTTGTAATTGATGCTCGCGACGCCGAAATCCGGCTCCGCGCTGAAGGGGTTGCGGATGTAGTACGGTCCATCAATGTCGTCGCCATCGACGATGACGATGGCGAGGATGAACTTGTCTGCCTGGTTGAGGGCGTAGAGGATCTCGTTGCGGCTGACGGTGATGGTGGTCTGGCCCTTGGCGCGTCCCTTGACCTCGATGTGGCGGTCGGGCTTGATGGAGCCGTCCGGGTTGGGCTTGGGGCGGGCGGTGATATCCCAGCCGCATTTCTCGGCGGAGACATCCCAGACCTCATGCCCAAAGCTGCGCTCCACCTCTAAGACCTTCTGCATGGCGATTTGCTGGATGCGGGAGCGTGCCTCGGCATCGGCGCTGAAGGTTGCCTCGCCCTTGCGGCTTGCCAGCAGGCCCTGCGGGATGACCAGTGCTCCACCGATGACCACGGGGGTGCTGGACACCACGTTTTTCATGGCCTCCAGCTCCCGCTTGCGCTGGGCCAGCCGCTCGGTGAGTTCATCCACCCGGCGGCGACATCCTCGCTGAGCTTGATGTAGCGGTCGGACCAGTAGTTGATCTCTTTGACCAGGCGGTCGTTGACCGCCGCCAGGATCTTGTCGGCCTGGCGTTCCCGCCGGGACTTCATCTCCTGGTAGTGTTCGGGGACCAGTTTCTGGCTGGCATAGTTCAGGGCTAGCCCCTCCAGGTTCTGTTTGACCCACGGTGAGTCCAGGACATCCGCGATCAGGGCCTTGTCCGGTTCGTCGATGGGCTGCAGATCGAGGTGAGGCGCCCAACCGGAGAATGTCGTGTTGCCTTGGCTGTCGATGGCCACGAACTGGAGGCGGCGTGACACGGTGCGGGGGTTGTCTGCGCTGCTCTCCCGCACCTCGTGGTCGATCATGAACAGGATGCGCGGCTCGGTGCCGTCGTCGTTGGGATCGACCAGAACGGCACCCTGTTTCAGCTTGGCGCGGTGGGCCGAGAGGATCAGGTCGGTGGTGGCGTTCATCAATGGATGGGCCGGATGGACCAGGTCGGCCATGGGTTTTCCGTGGATGCGGACCTTGTCCTTCTCGAAGCAGATGCGCTCGTATTTCTTGAGCACAGGGGTGCGGGTCTCGCCGATGACCCGGTCGCGTTCCCGGATGGCGGCGGGCACATGTCGGATCTCGAACCGCCCCGGCTCGCGTGGGCGCATCTCGCCACCCAGCGACTGGAAGGCCTCGGTGAAGAAGGCACGGATGAAATAGGGTTGCAGCTTGCGCGCCTCGGCCTTTTCCATCTCTTCCTTGACCGCGTAGAGGTCTTCCAGCGTCATGTGCTGGTCCACCAGGGCGTTGCGCCGGATGATCTCCTTCAGGTGCTCGGTGTCCAGGGCGCCCTCGATCTTCTGTTCCAGCCTGGCCTTGACTTCCGGCGACTCGCCATAGCGGATGGCCTCGATGAGCAGATCCTTGAGCGATACCCCCTCGAAGGCCTCGCCCAGGATGTCGAATACCTTGCCCCCCAGCGCCTGCTTTTCCACCTCCAGCTTCTCGAACAGCTTCTGGAAAACGTCGCCCTCTCGGGTGCCTCTGGCCACCAGGTTCCAGAGGTGGCAGACCTCGGTCTGACCGATGCGGTGGATGCGCCCAAAACGCTGTTCCAGGCGATTAGGGTTCCAGGGCAGGTCGTAGTTGACCATCAGGTTGGCGTTTTGCAGGTTGACGCCTTCGCCGGCAGCGTCGGTGGCCACCAGCACCAGCACATCGGGGTTGTTGCGGAACTCCTCTTGCGCCTTGCGGCGGTCGTCGCGGTTGGTGCCCCCGTGGATGGTGATGACCGCCTCGGGATTGCCGAGCATGCCGGCGATACGACCCTTGAGGTAGTGGAGGGTGTCCTTGTGCTCGGTGAAGATGATGGGCTTGCGGCGGCTGCCCGAGGCGGTGTACATCTCCGGGCGATCCTGCAAGAGGTGGGAGAGTTCCTCCCACTTCTTGTCCTGGCCGGACTGCACGACATTGAGGGCCTGTTGCTCCAGGTCCTTGAGGATCTCGATTTCGGCCTGGAGTTCGGGGACGGTCTCGGCCGCCGTGGCCTGGTCGAGTACCTGGTCGGCGTACTGTTCGTACTCCTCCGGGGTCAGCTCGTCTTCCAGCTCGTCGAGATTCTCGGGCAGCTCGATGGTTTTCCTGACGACATACTCGCCCAGGGTTTCCGCCACGCCGTCTTGCCGGAGCTTTTCACCCCGGGCGACCAGCTTCATCTCCTCCAGTCGTGATTCCAGGCGCTTGCGGCGCCGCTTGAGCGACTGATAGATGGCCTCCGGGCTGGAGGCGAGGCGGCGCTGGAGCTGGGTGAGCGCGAAGCCGACGGTGTTCTTCTTCTTGCCGGAGAGGCGGTCGGCGCGGTTCATCTCATTGCGCACGTAATCGGTCACCGCCACGTATAGGGCCGCCTCGAGGTCGGAGAGTTCGTAGTTGGCGGTATAGGCCCGGCGTTCCGGGAAGAGCGGCGTGCCGTCGAACTTGAGCAGCTCCTCCTTGACCATGCGCCGCATCATGTCGGAGACATCGACCTTGTGGGCGCCTTCGCGGAACTTGCCGTAGAAGCGGTCGCCATCGAGCAGGGAGAGCCAGATCTGGAAGTCCTCTTCCTTGCCGTTGTGTGGCGTGGCGGTCATCAACAGGAAGTGTCGGGTGATGGACCCCAGCAGCTCGCCGAGCTGGAACCGCTTGGTTTTGTTGACCTTGTTGCCGAAGTAGTTGGCGGAGAGCTTGTGGGCCTCGTCGACGACGATCAGGTCCCAGTCGGTGGCCTTGAGTTTTTCCTGGTAGTCCTCGTTACGCGAGAGCTGGTCCAGCCGGGCGATGATCAGGTCCTGCTCGTCGAAATAATTGCCGGAGGCGCATTGCTCCTGTTTCTCGCGGCTGAAGATCTCGAACTGGATACCGAACTTCTTCAGCATCTCATCCTGCCACTGCTCGGTCAGGGCGCCGGGTGCCACGATCAGGATGCGTTTGGCGTCGGCGCGCATCAGCAGTTCGCGGATCAGGAGACCCGCCATGATGGTCTTGCCGGCACCGGGGTCATCCGCCAGCACGAAGCGCAGTGGCTGGCGAGGCAGCATGGCTTCGTACACGGCGGAGATCTGGTGGGGGAGCGGCTCCACGTTGGCGGTGTGGACCGCCATCATGGGATCGAACAGGTGGGCCAGGCGGATGCGCAGGGCCTCCAGGCCCAGCTTGAAGTCGGCACCTTCCACATCGAATGCCCAGGGGCGGCCGTTCTCGGCCAGCTCCAGGCGGGCTTCGTCCGAGCGGAAGAGCATCTGTTCGCCCAAACGCCCCTGGTTGTCCTTGTAATAGACGGTGACGGCGTTGTCGCCCACGGGTTCGGTTTGCACGACCCGCACGATCTCATCGGGCAGGATACCGCGGATCTGGGCGTCTTTCTTGAGGTCTTCGAGTTTGAGCATTTGCGTCCCTGCCTACGCCTCTTCGTCCTTGTGATAACCCGGCGCAATCACCAGATTCTCCACATCATAGAGCGCCTGGCGGTTCTTGAGCCAGAGGTGGTATTCGGGGCCCTCCAGACTGTGATCTTCCGTGCAGTCCACGTTCCAGTGCCGCAGGACATACCCGGCCACGGCGGCACGGACGTTGACCCGGAGCCTGCCATCCACCATGTCGTATTCCTGCTCGATGGTCTCCGGATAATCCACGTTGGGATGGGGGACGATCTCCAGCCCGACGATGCGGTTCCACTGGATGTCGTTGTCCTTGAGTTCGTGCTCTTCGATGGGTGACTCTTCGACGATCCGGGGGTTGCTGATCCGGTTGATGACGAAGTCGCCAAAACGCGAGCGCATGCGATCGAATCCGCGGACATGCCAGCGCAGGCCGTTGTCCACCAGGACGAAAGGGACGATCTGCCGGGTCGTGAGGCCGGAACTCAGGGACCGGTAATCCATCTCGACGACCTTCTTCTGATGGATGGCGCGGC
>DRKU01000092.1 GCA_011051615.1 Gammaproteobacteria bacterium | reverse complement strand
GCGCGGCCCTGACTTCATGGGCCGCTGGAACCACTTATTATACGTCATCCGCATGGGCAGGGACGAGGAGCAAGGTTCGAGGGTCGGGGAGAAAAAAGCTCAACCGCGAAGGAGACGAAGACAGAGGATCACTGTCATTCCAGGGGCTGCGCAGCCGCAACCCGGAATCCAGAGGGGATTTCACTGGGCCCCGCATCAAGTGCGGGGTGACGGTCATCACCGGGAACGTGAGAGCACCAATCCTCATCCTGTGTCCCATCCTTCGCGGGAATGACGGGGTGTTACCTTACTTTGCGTTTTTCGCGACCGTTGCGGTTGAGTTTTTAACCTCGCTCCCCGCCACTGGCTTAGGTGTCCTTGCACCATGATCTTCCCCGGTCAGGGTGTCGGCGGCAGGGATGCCGCCGTCAAGCCTCCAGGGACGGGTTTACGGCGTCCCTGAACGGGGAAGATCATGGTGCAAGGACTCACGCATGAGGCTAACGGGGGAAACAGGATCCTCGCCTCTGAATTTTCCTTGACATTAGTTCTAACTAAAACTATTATTGTTCGCGTTAGAACTATTCAGGCCCGAGGAGCCTTGCACCATGACGACCACGGTCACGCTCGACAACGCCAGCCAGCAGGACTGCCTGCCCCTCATGCGGGCACTGGTGGCCGCCTGGCAGGCCTTTACCGGCTTCGATGCGCGGCAGTTGCGCGAGTACGACCTGACGCCTTCCCAGGCCGACGTGGTCTTCACCCTCGGCAACACCGACGGCCTGACCTTCGGCGAGATCGGTGAGCACACCCTGATCACCAAGGGCACCCTCACCGGCGTGGTGGATCGCCTGGCCGAGAAAGGGCTGGTGCGACGGGTGGAGCAGCACGCGGATCGCCGCTGTACGCGTGTGGTGCTCACGCCCCGCGGCGTGGCCCTGTTCGAGCGGGCCTTCCCGCGCCACATCGGCGCCCTGCAGGCCCGCTTCGAGCACCTCGACCCGGCCGAGCGCCGCGAGGCCACGCGCCTGCTGGAGAAGATCGCCGCCGTCTTTCAATAAGGCGGACAACCCGATGCTGGTCAGTGAGTGCTGACTTTTGCCCAATTAGTTCTAACTAGAACTGTTAACACGACTACCGATGACAAGGAGACAAACCATGAACTCAGCAAAACATGTCGATCTGGCTACACTGATCCTGCGCCTGGCGCTGGGCGGTATGTTTCTCGCCCACGGCCTGCTCAAGGTGCTGGTCTTCACCCTGCCCGGCACCGCCGGTTTCTTCGAGTCGGTGGGTTTTCCCGGCTGGACTGCCTATGTCGTGGTCGCCCTGGAGATCGGCGGTGGCACGCTGCTCATCGCCGGGATCTTCACCCGCCAGGTGGCACTGGTGCTGATCCCGGTACTACTCGGTGCCCTGTGGGTACACCTCGGCAACGGCTGGCTGTTTTCCGCCGAGAACGGTGGCTGGGAGTACCCGGCCTTCCTGCTGCTGGCTACCGTGGTGCAGGCCCTGCTCGGTAGCGGGCGTTTCGTCCTGCCCCTGCCGGGACGCGACGCCACACCGGCCATCGGCCACTGATGCGCCATTTAAATACCGATCCCGTATAACCCGAAGAAAGGAGTACGACCATGACACGCAACGAACCCTGGATCCTCACCCTCGATGCCGGCACCCATTACATCTGCCAGTGTGGCAAGTCGCAGAACGCGCCGTTCTGCGACGGCTCCCACGAGGGCACCGGCAAGGAACCCTTCGCGCTGGAGATAAAGGAAAAACAGGAAGTGGCCCTGTGCGGCTGCCTGCGCTCCGCCAGGCTGCCGTTCTGCGACGGTTCCCACGAGAAGGAGGCATGAACATGGACACCGTGATCCACCGCGCCGATGCCCGTGGCCGGGCGGATCACGGCTGGCTCCAGGCGCGCTACTCCTTCAGCTTCGCCGACTGGTACGAACCAACGCGCATGCACTTCGGCCGACTGCGCGTGCTCAACGACGACATCATCGCCCCCGCTGGAGGCTTCGACACCCACGCTCACGACAACATGGAGATCGTCACCGTGCCGCTGGCCGGCGCGCTGCGCCACCGCGACAGCATGGGCCACGAGCAGGTGCTGCACGCCGGCGAGGTGCAGGTCATGTCGGCGGGCTCGGGGCTGCGCCACTCGGAGTTCAATGCCTCGGACACGGAGCCGGTGAACCTGTTGCAGATCTGGGTCTTACCGAAGGAGCGTGATGTCACGCCACGCTACGACCAGCAGGCCTTTGCCGTCGAAGAGCGCCACAACCGCCTGCAGACACTGGTCGCGCCAGGCGGTCAGGATGGTGCGCTGTGGGTCAATCAGGACACCTGGTTCAGTCGCGGCGATTTCGATGCCGGCCAGTCGCTGGACTATGCCCTGCATGGTGACGGCAACGGTGTCTATGTGTTCGTCATCGACGGGCGTGTGACCCTCGCGGGCGAGACACTGGCGCGACGCGATGCCATGGGCGCGTGGAATACCGACAACGTCCATGTGGACATGCTCGACGACAGCGCCCTGCTGTTCATCGAGGTTCCGATCTGAATCAGGAACTGGCGGAGATCAGTATCCTCGAGCCTTGTCACTCGCCACTGGCGCCTCGCCCCTGATCCCGGGGGACCGTTGTTAACCGCCTCACGCACGATCCTGCTGGCGCCGTGCGTCGGCCCTGAAGGGCGACTCGCGCAGAGCTGGAGCCCGGAAGGATCGACCACGGTGAAGGCGCAGAAGCGAGGCGTCCCTGCCGCCGACACCCTGATCGGGGAAGATCACGGTGCAAAAGTTCACGCATGAGGAGGGTCGTGCGAAACAATATCCTCGTGCCTCCCTACTGCTATTCGGTCATTTTTCCCTCAAGTTCGCCCCACGCGCTACCGACTATAATGGATGTGAATTCACTTACCGCGAGCCAGGAAGGCCATCCAGTCATATCATGAGCACATCCGTCAGCCAACTCGTCAAACAGGTCGATAATCTGGTTTCCCTGCCCGGGGTCTTCTACCGCGTCAATGAGCTGGTGGAGTCACCTGCCACCAGCATGGAGCAGATCGGCGATGTCATCAGCCAGGACCCGGGGCTCACCGCACGCGTGCTGCGCATGGCCAACAGTGCCATGTACGGCTTTCGCGGCAAGGTGGATACCGTCGGCCGCGCCCTGACCACCATCGGCACGAAGAAACTGCGTGACCTGGTCCTGGCCACCTCCACCATCGAGGCCTTCGACGGCATCCCCAATGAACTGGTTACGATGGAGGACTTCTGGTCACACAGCATCCGTTGCGGTTGCGCGGCGAAGATCCTTGCCGAGAAAGGCGGCAGGAAGGCCGCCGCCGACTCACTTTTCATTGCCGGGCTGTTACACGACATCGGCCAACTGGTGATCTTCAGTCAACTGCCCGATGCATCCCGCGCCATCCTCACGCGTGCCATGGAGGATGTAAATGAAACGGCCGTCAGCAATTACGAACACGAAGTGCTCGGCTTCGACCATGCCGAGCTGGGCGCCGAACTGGTGGCCCACTGGCACCTGCCCGAGCTGTTCACCAACACCATCCGCTACCACCACAACCCCGAGGCTGCCGAGGCCCTGCAGGCCGAATGCGCGGTGGTACACATTGCCAATTCCATTGCCGTCCTCGCCGAGCTGGACAGCACCGATATCGACGAGACTGATGCACCGCCCATCGTCTCGGCCGCCTGGCAGATGGCGGGCCTGGACACAGACATCACCGCCGAAGTAGTACATGATACGCAAAGCCTGTTCGATGAAATGCGGGATCTGTTTCTCTCACCGGCAGCCTGATCCCTCCGCCATCCAGAATGTCGTGTTACCAGGGGAAGCTTCACGCGCATGGAAAGTGAAAACTACGACGTAGTCATCATCGGCGGCGGCATCTCCGGCTGTGCGCTGCTCTACCTTCTCTCCCGCTATTCCGACCTTCGCGATCTCTGCCTGCTGGAAAAGTATCCCGAACTGGCCTCGGTAAACTCCCACGGGCGTAACAACAGCCAGACCCTCCATGCCGGCGATATCGAGACCAACTACACGCTGGACAAGGCCATCGCCGTCAAACGCGGTGCACGCATGGTGGAACGCTATACCGAAACCCTGCACAACCGCGACGAAATCATCTTCCGTTATCCCAAGATGGTCATCGGCGTTGGCAAACAGGAAATCGGATTTCTTGAACAACGTTTCGAGGAATTCGCACCGCACTTTCCCGACGTGCGCCTGCTGCGCGAATCAGATATCGCGAATATCGAACCCCGCGTCATGGCGGGTCGCCAGGAACCGGTTGCCGCACTGGGCGTGCTGGATAACTACTCGGCAGTCAACTTCCAGATGCTCTCGCAGTCTTTCGTGGAGAAGGCCCACGCGAACCACGACAAGCATATCGAGGTGCGCACCGGCACGAAGGTGCAGCGTATCGATCCGCAGAGTGAGGGTTTCGACATCCACACCCGCAACGGCCTGATCCACGCACGCTTCGTGGTCGTCTGCGCCGGCGGGCATTCCCTGCTGTTCGCCCAGCAGATGGGCCACGGTCTGCAGTATTCCTGCCTGCCCATCGCGGGCAGCTTCTACTACACGCCGGCGATCCTCAACGGCAAGGTCTACACGGTGCAGAACGACAAGCTGCCGTTTGCCGCCATCCACGGCGACCCCGACCTGCTCGCTGAGGGCAAGACCCGCTTTGGTCCCACCGCGCTGGCCCTGCCCATGCTGGAGCGCTACCACTACCGCACGGTATTCGACTTTCTGCGCGTGCTGCGCCTCGATCGCGACGTACTGCGCGTGCTCATGGACCTCATGCGTGTACCGGAGATCCGAAACTATATATTGAAGAATTTCCTCTTTGAGATCCCCGGCATCCGCCGCCGGCTGTTCCTGCGCGATGCGCGCAAGATCGTGCCCACGCTGCAACTACGTGACCTGCGTTTCGCACGTCGCACCGGCGGCATCCGACCGGTGATGATCGACAAGATCCACCACCGCCTGCATCTGGGTGAGGCCAAGATCGACACCGGTGTCGGCATTGTCTTCAACATGACGCCCTCACCCGGTGCCACCAGTTGCCTGCAAAACGGCGAAAAGGACCTCTATATCATCCGTGACTACCTGGGATGCCGCGTGGATGAAGACCGCCTGCGCGCCGACCTCTACGACTGACCCCCTTCCCGGCCCTCCCGGGTACCAGGCCGCCCCGGCATGGCAGCCTGACCATGGATGATGGCAACAACGTCACCATCTGGGGCTTTACCGATCTCGCCGGCGGTGGTGGTGGCATGATGGGCGCCGATATGGGCGGCGGAAATGTTTTTCCCTCACCGGCCATGCGTGTCCGTACGGGCCAGATCGTCCATACCAATCTGACCGTTTCCGGCATGATGTGGATGCACACCATCCATCACCATGGCATCGAGCCGCACTATGCCAGCGATGGTGTCGGCCATATCACCTGGGATGTATCCGGCGGTACCTATACCTATACCTATCAATGGCGGCCTGCACATCCGGGCACCTATTTCTACCACTGCCACACTAACACGGTGTTGCACGCGGAGATGGGCATGTACGGTGCGTTGATCGTCGATCCCCCCGAAGGACCGGGCACCATGTATTCCGGTGGTCCCACCTATGATGTGGAGGCCTTCTGGGTGGTGGACGAAATCGACTCCTCCTGGCACAACCTGAACTGGGCGGCCGGAACCTGTGGCCAGGACGTGGGACTCGACGAACTCAATCCCGACTACTTCATCATCACCGGTGTCGATGGTAGCGGCGATACGGCCATGGACCTGCCGCCGATCTCGGCCACCGTGCAACGCGGACAGACGCTGCTGGCGCGCTACATCTGTGCCGGTTATCACCCGCAGCGTATTCGCTTTGGTGGCCTTACCGGTACGGTGGTGATCTCGGATGGTCGCATCCTCCCGCGTGCGATAGAGGTGCAGGAACTGCGCGCCTGTTCAGGCGAACGCTATGACATCCTCTTTACACCAACCAAAACCGGTACCTACGTCATTGAGACAGATATCATTCACTGGGTTACCGGCAAGGTGCTTGGCACTACACGCACGACAGTCACCGTCGTGTAAGAAACAGAAGCAAGGACAGGTATTTCCGGGGCCATATGGCCCCGTTTTTTTGTCGGTCATCAACACAATTACATTCGGAATATTGTTACCAGATGCGACAGCTGTGTTTCCGTACGTAACACATAGACCATAAGAACTATGAATAGCTAGCCCGTTCGCGTTGATCTGCATACGGCGATGCGAAAAGTATCCCCATTACTCGTCGCAGATTAGACAGCACCGGCGCGCTTGACTATCATTCGCATTACCTGTGCCGCCGGGCATCAAGGTTTTCTAATATTCTGGTTACCTGGGATTGCCATACGCCAATGCACGAAAATCGCTGGGACAAGGTTCAGCAGATCTTCGACAGCGCCATGCAACTGGCGCCGACGGAACGTGGCGCCTATATAAAGGGCGCGTGTCGCGGCGATGACGAACTCTACGAAGAGGTCAACACCCTTATCGGCCTCACCGGTCAGCCCGCCGCCGGCAAGGGTGACGCCCAGGCCTTCAAGCCTGAGGAATCCGGTTCACTGGTGGGCCAGACCATCGGTCCTTACAAGGTGCTGGGAAAAATCGGCGTCGGTGGCATGGGTGTAGTGTACAAGGCCCGCGACATGCGCCTTGATCGAGAACTGGCCATCAAGTGCCTGCCAAGTCACATGGCCGGCGACGAACTGGCACGGGAGCGCTTCATAACCGAGGCCAGGGCCGCCTCACGCCTGGAACATCCCAATATCTGTTCCATCTTCGATATCGGCGAGACACCGAGCGGTGAGCTTTATATGGCCATGCCCTATTACGATGGCCAGACGCTGGGCCAGCGTATTCGCCGCTCGCCCATGCCCGCCGATGAGGCCAGCCATGTGATCCAGCAGGTGGCCGACGGGCTGTCCAGTGCACACCAGCACAATATCATTCACCGCGACATCAAGCCGGCCAACATCATGCTCACCACTTCGGCCGGGGTTAAAATCCTCGACTTCGGTGTCGCCAAGATGTCCGGTGTCGAACTCACCGGCACCGGGATCAGCGTTGGCACCGCTGCCTATATGGCGCCGGAACAGCTCATGGGCAACAAGAATGTCGATCACCGCGTAGATATCTGGGCCGTCGGCGCCATGCTCTACGAAATGGTCACCGGCAAGCGGCCATTTACCGGCGACACCATCTATGCCGTCATCTACTCGGTACTCTACAACGACGCCGGTCTCGACGAGTCACTGAACGAAATACCGGAGAGTCTACGCAAGGTCATCACTCGCTGCCTGGTGCGCGAACCCGATCAACGCTTTGCATCCATGTCCGAACTGCTGGAAGAGCTTACCGATGGACAGGCCACCGCGCACCCGCCCGTGCACAGTACACCCTCCACAGCATCAGCAGGTGCCACGGCAGATCGCAGTACGCAGGGTGGCTGGGATGAACATACCATCGACACCCTGTGCGAGCTGTTGTTACCTCACCTGGGGCCCATTACCCGTGTGCTGGTAAAGAAGAACGCCAGCCAGACTGACAACGTGGATGAACTGATACAGGTACTGGGGACACACCTCAATACCGATGAGCAACGTCACGATTTCAGCCGCCATGCCCGCGCGCGCCTGCTTAGCACCAGCAAGGGTGGCGGCCTGCAGGGCCTGACCACGCAGCAGCTGAAGGCCGTGGTGCTGACCGATGCCCAGGTAAAGAAACTGGAATCGGCTTTCAGTCTCTACGTCGGCCCCATTGCCAAGGCCATGATCAGCCGTGCACGCAAGAAATTCCCGGACTACGACAGCCTGTGTGAATTTCTTGCTGAAAATATCGACTCGGCGGATGAACGTGCTGCATTTCTGAAAAGTGTACGTTAGTTCAAACATCGTCGACGTATAACGAGCACTACCCGAAGCCCGAAGGCTTCGGACAATAAAAAAGAAAAATTTTGGGTGCGGTTTCTGTTCTTTCCACACCCAGTCACCTGAAAAAGGAGTCCGGGGAAATGGGTATTCGTCTCAAGTTCAATCTGGTGATGCTGTTTACATTTGCCATTGGTATCACTGCGGCCGGCTTTATTTCGCACAAGATGCTGCAGGACAACGCGCGCGAGGAAATTCTGCATCGCGCCGGTATCCTCATGGAAGCCGCGCTGGCAATACGTCACTACACGGTCAACGAGATCCGTCCCTTGCTGGCCGACCGCCTCAAGGAAGAATTCCTGCCACAGACCGTACCCGCCTACGCGGCGACCCGTAATGTAGCGCGCCTGCGGGAACGCTATCCCGAGTACAGTTACAAGGAAGCCACGCTCAATCCCACCAACCCTTCATCGCGTGCCACCGACTGGGAAGCCAGTATCGTCGAACATTTCCGCAACCGTCGTGAGGTACGCGAGCTGGTAGGTGAACGCCCAACCGCAACCGGCCGCAGCCTGTACATGGCGCGTCCCATCGAGATCAAGAATATCGGCTGCCTCACCTGCCACGGCACGGTGGACAACGCACCGACCACGATGGTGGCGCGCTACGGCGCATCGAACGGTTTTGGCTGGCAGATCAACGAGGTCGTCGGCGCGCAGATCGTCAGCGTACCCATGTCCGTACCGCTACAACGCGCCGAGGAAACGTTTCGCACCTTCATGATTTCACTGATCGGGGTATTTCTCGCCATCATCGTGATCCTCAACATCATGCTGCACATCATCGTTGTGCGTCCCGTGCAACGCATGTCCGCCATCGCCCATGAAGTCAGTCTCGGTAATCTGGATGCCCCCGACTGCACCGCATCCGGCAAGGATGAGATCGCATCGCTGGGTCAGTCCTTCAACCGCATGCGCCGCAGCATGATTAATGCCCTGAAGATGCTCGACGAATAGCGCCTGCCCCCCGCCTTCAACGCAGCGGCAGGGAGGCCTTCTCGCGCGCCAGTACCGCGCGGGCGAGTTCCAGCAGGTCCCAGTAGGGTGGCGCATAACCCTGCTGTTCGCGAAAGGCATCGGCGGCCGCCTCCAGTTCCTGGTACAGGTGTGGGTGAATATCATGCACCAGCGCGCTGACCCGCAGGGCCGCCTCGATACTCATGCCTTCGGGTATGGGGGGCTCTACGCCAAACTGGTCCACCAGCCATGACCAGCCCTTGACCAGCACATAGAAGGGATATTTGTACCAGCGATAATCGATACGCAGGCCGCGATCGGCTTCCTCGAGGAGGACATCGAGCACGGCGTTGTCGAGGCGGTCCTGGCGCAGGGCGGAGAGATCACGCCATTCGGCCACCGGTACCAGCGATGGATCGTACTCGATGTCAGCGGGAATGATGGTCTCGAAATGACGCACGCCAAGATCACCCAGCCAGCGCTTGAGCCCGGGTGCATCCAGGTGTGAACGCCAGCGCCACAGTTCGACACCCACGCCACGATAGCCGTGGTAAGGCACCTCGGCACAGAACATGCGCTCGGGATCCTGCCAGTCCAGGGCAAAGTCATAACCGATATGCCGCCGCAGGATTTCTTTGCGCATGGTGCTGGCCGCACGGTGTGGCGCAAGGGGATCGTTTTTCAACACCGGGTGATCACCGCGCAGACGCAGCACCAGCAGGCGGCGACTGCGGTAGGCAAAGAAGTCCTCAACGCTGGTGATCACCGCGCCCGCCTCGATGAGTGACTGCAACACCACCGCCTTGCCACTGTCGGCATCCACATACAGCATGGCCACGTGGGAGAAATTACCGGGATACACGTTGCCCCGGGCGATCAATGCCGAGGTGGGTGCGCCGCCGCGTGACAGAATGATGTCACCGCTATACAGGCGTACACCCTCGATGAGCACCGCGGGCGACTGATAGGCCATATCTTCCGATGCCAGCAGCGAGAGGGCGGGAAACTCGACGCCGCGATTCTGATTCAGTGCCTCTTCGATGGCATTGCGGCCACCATAGATAACGCGATATACCGCATCGCGGACCTGTTTCACGTCCAGTGGCCAGTAACGTGCCGCCTCCAGCACCGCCAGACGCGCACGATGGATAGCGGCCTGGGCCTGCGGCAACAGTTCGATGTGTGCGGCGGCCAGCGCGCCAAGGCGGAACTGGAGTTCCTCGATGCGCAGCAGCAGGGCGGTGGGTGGTCCGGCCGGGGAACCCCTGTCGGGTAACGCGAGTGTTTCCAGTTCACTCGCCAGCTGCGCGGCCAGTGTATCGAACTCCTCGCGGATGGCCGCCACGGGCAGCGCGCGTGCGCGCGTGAAGGCCACTTCCAGTTGATTGAACAAACCATCCTGTTGCCAGTTGAACACCGTGTGTCTCTCCCCCGCCATGAGCTGACCGGGCAGCGACATGGCCAGCCACAGGCACCACGCCAGGTTTATGCGCATCAATCCGGCCGACATGGTCGTTCCCTGTGTATCGAATATGGTGATGCCATTGTAGCAACGCGGGCGCGTTTGTGTTCAGGAGCGGAACGTGTCGCATATTATGCGTCAGGGATCGCGGCGCAATGGACCACCGGTAGCCTGCAGGGGCGTGATATCGCCCGCTACGTTGACCCACACCAGCAGCGCAAACTGGCGTGCGCCGTGCGCGGTAACGGTCGGCAGGGTGCCGGCCCAGCGGTTGGCTTGCCCGCGCACGGCGGGAACGCGGTCCATGCCAAGCACCACGAACTCGTGGCGGGTATGACTGCCTTCGCGTTCACCGGCCTCGATACGGCTCTCGAGGCCCATGCCCAGCACCGCGACATTGAGTTCCAGTACGCGCGGTGTGTGCCCCGCCGGCTCGAAAACGGCATGTAGCTGTCGGCCATCCACCGTTACCCGCAACTGGCCCACTTCCTCCTCGGCCAGTTCCGGCTGGCGCGAAAACCAGCCACGGCGCCAGGGCTGTCCATTGACGAAAAAAGCCGGGGTATAGACGGTGCGCGCGCCCAGCAAACGGGCGTAGGCGCGCTGGCGCTGGCCATGACGGGGATGGGCGAAGCGATCCTTCCAGCCGATGTAGTCCCAGTAGTCCACGTGCAGGGCCATGGGGAAGATGCGCCGCCACAGGCGGGCATCGCCCTGCAGACTGTTGAGGTAGTCCTCCGCCGGTGGACAACTGCTGCAACCCTGCGAGGTATACAGCTCGATGACCGTGGCGCGCACGTTGTCGCTGGCGAACTGCTGCGCCGCGCCCACCGGTGCGGCCGCCAGCGACAGTGCCACCAGAATTCCCATTACGCCACGCGCCATGCCGTGCCTCTCCTGTCGAACTGCCCGAAACCACCCGTTCTCCGATAGACCGGCGCGAGCGCGGAAGGTTCAGGACGGGCCGGGACCGGCGGCGCGGCCGGAAACCCGGGCGCGCGGTCCACCCGGGGAGCAGGTTTTGCGTTATACAGCACAGGGCCGGCCACATAGGGGATTAATACCAATGATGCGTTTCTTCCACGGGGCAGGAGTGCGAGAATACCCCGCCCCCGGGCAACGGCGGCAATCCCCCGGCGGTCGGAAAACCGGGCCGGGAACTCTCTATAATTGCCCCTGTTGGTCGATAAAGACAGGGTACGGGGTCGGCGGATCCCGGCCCCCGATCCATCAAATACCCTGCTAATATCATGGATATAGATACTTCAGGATCCTGAACCACGATGAGTGCCAAGGAAAACCAGCCCACAGTCCGCATCAAGCCGGTCGCCAGCATGGTGCAGATCCCCGGCTATGTGATCAAGAACGTCCTCGGCAAGGGCGGCATGGCGACGGTTTACCTCGCCATCCAGGAAAGCATCGGCCGCCAGGTGGCGCTCAAGGTGCTGGCCCCCGATCACCACGACGAGACATTCAGTGATCGCTTCCTGCGCGAGGCGCGCATCTCCAGCCAGCTCTCGCATCCCAACATCATCACCGTCTATGACGCCGGCGTGCACCAGGGCCATCACTACATGGCCATGGAATTCATCGACGGCAGGAATCTCAAGCAGGCGCGTAACGATCTCAGCCGCAAGGAGCGCGTCGAAATCGTCAAGCAGGTGGCCCGCGCACTCGACTTCGCCGGCCAGAAAGGTTACGTGCACCGTGATATCAAGCCCGAGAACGTCATGCTGCATAGCGACGGGCGCGCCATTCTTACCGACTTCGGTATCGCCCGCAGTCACCAGGACACCGCTACCGGCCTGACCGTCACCGGCAAGGCCATCGGCACACCTCACTACATGAGCCCGGAGCAGACCAAGGGGCTCAAGGTGGATCACCGCTCGGACATCTACAGCCTCGGCGTAGTGCTCTACGAGTGTCTCGCCGGTTACGTGCCCTACGACGGACCCTCGGTGGTCGCGGTGGGCATCAAGCATATCTCGGATCCCATTCCGCAGTTGCCCAACAGCATGCAGGTGTTCCAGACCATCATCAACACTGCCATGTCCAAGGACCCGGCCCACCGTTACCAGAGTGCCGGTGACATGCTCGCCGCGCTGGAGGCCATCAGCGAAGCCGAGCTGGACTACATCGAGGCCAAGGCCGCCGCCGCGCCCGCTGGCGACGGCACCGCCTCCTCCACCATGGTCTCGGCAACCGTGTCACAGACCTCGGTGGATGCCATGACACCCCCTCCGCCGAGCAGCACGGGGCACCGCAAGGCGCGACGACCAAAGCGCCAGCCGACCACCATTACCGAGACCAATGATTACAAGCGCCTGATGGCGCGCAAGCGCCGCGTGCTGTACCTGTTCCTGCTCATTGTTGCCGGCACCGTGGGCTGGATCTACCGCGCACCCCTGACACAGTGGTGGCAGGTCGAGCTGCGCCCCCGGCTGGCAGAGAACTTCCCGCAGGTCTTTGCCCCCGCCGTACCACCGACCGAGATCCCGGCGACGGCAGCACCAGATACACCATCACCGCCCGCTGCTGATGCCGGTCCCGACAGCGGCGCGCCGACGGCAACGGTTCAGCCTGGCCTGCCTTCCGCCGAGGTACGTGCGCAGATCGAAGCCTTGCGTGCCGGGCTCGACGACAATCCGGACAACGCCCATGAGCTGTTCAACCACTACCGGCAGATCCTCGATGCCGATCCGCAGTCCGAGTTTGCCCGCCAGGGTATTCGTGATCTGCGTAGCTGGTTCAGCGATCGCATTCACACCGCCCTCGAGGAAGGTCGTCTCGAACAGGCCCGCCACATGCTCGAAACGCTGGCAGACAATTTCCCGCAGGCGCGTTTTCGTGACGGCTTCCGCCACCTGGAACAGGAACTGCTGCGCGCCGAAACCCTGCAACTCCATCTGGCCAAGGCGCGTCGCTACATTGCCGGCGATGCCCTGATACGTCCCGCGGGCGCCAACGCCGTGGAAGAATTGCGCGCGGTACTCGCCATCGAACCGGACCATGCCGAGGCCCGCCAGATGATGCGTGATATCGTCACCGGCTACTACCGCACGGCGCGCAAACAGATGGAGGCGGGTAACCTGCACGATGCCATGGCCTCGGTGCGTACCGGTCTCGGCGTCATCGAAGGGGATTCGGATCTCCTGTCGTTGAAGCAGCAGATCCAGGCGAAGCTGGACAAGGAAGGCGCCTTCAGTGCACAACTGGCCCGTGCCGAGCGCCAGATCCAGGCCGGTAACCTGCTCACGCCTCCGGGCGAGAGCGCCTATGACATCTATAAGACCATCCTGTTAAGCGATGCACGTAACGAACCGGCCAATGCCGGACTCAAGCGCATTGCTGAATTGCTGGCCGTAGAGATCCACGATGCCGTGCATGCCGGCAAGTACCAGCAGGCACAGCAACTGCTGGATCGCGCCGAGAGCCAGCTGGGACTGACCGACCCACTGGCCGAGGCCAGGGCCAGCCTGGAAAAAGCCCTGTCGGCACACCAGCCGCGGATTTCCCAGGTGGTCTTCGCCAACGGCACCATCGACTCCATGGCACCCCAGGCCCGCCCGGTGATCCTCAAGGCCGGTCAACCCCTGCACATCGCCTTCGCCTACCTGAACTTCAAGGAGGCCATCACGGTCCTCGAGGCGCGGGTGCTCGATCGCTTTGGCAAGGCGCTGGTCACCACCACGGTGATCATCAACAACGCCCGCGGCCGGCAGCAGTTTTCACCCGAGATCCCCGGCGGCCTGAAACCGGGCAGGTACTGGTTTGAACTGCGCCTCGACAACCGCCCGCTGATCCGCGAACCCTTCCTCGCCCGTCCCGCCCAGCGCCCCGCGCGACCACGGCTGTAAGCACTCACTGTGCCGTCATCGCACGGCACGCCTGCCCTGCAGTCACGGAACCCCACGCTACCGGCGGTGAGCCTGCCGTCTCTTTAATACCTTTGGGTTATCGAGGAAATTCCCGCGCGGGACGCAAATGACTGTACAGGGGTGGAAAATTCCGTGGCGCAGTCCCCTGCTGCCCGCCCCGAAAGGGGGAACATGGGGAACAAAATGAAAAACATGATCAGAACACTGGTGGAAAGCCGACTCTCCTCCCTGCTCTCGGCAGGTACAGTGACCCTCGCCCTGCTGGCCCTCAGCATGCCGGCTCGTGCCGATGAAGCGCTGCTGACCCGCGAACAGCAACTGGAACTGGAAAACGCCCAGCTGGCCTGGCAGCGTGCGCGCCTCCTTCACCCCACGGCAGCGCAGCGCAACGCGGAGCGCCAGCAACAGGTCTTCATCTACGTGGCAGTGACCGATCGTGACGTGGAGGCGGCCATGGACGCGGGCTTCGATCGCATGGAATCCTTTCTTTTCGCCAACGTCATCGTTACCGATGAGAACGGCCAGCCGCTGCGCGATCCTCAGAGCGGGCGGATCATCGTCGAGAGTGAAGACTGCGACTAAGTAAAAGTTCCGAATTCCCGATCACCCGCAGCATGAGCAAGAAGCAGGTTTTCGTGGAGAGGTGTTGGCAAGATACGCCAAGCCCCGGCATCCCTGCCCGCTCGATGGCCGCGTCCCTGCGGCCAACGGTCTTGCCAACACCTCTCCACGAAAACACTATGGTCAATCATTTCACTCCATGCCGGGAGGCTCACGATCTGGCCGCGGATTTGGAATCCTTTATTCAGATTGCTGTCTCGAATATCGGCTCAGTTATCACTCTCGGGCGCCCCTCTGGAGAAGCCCCGCGGACCGTGACACAATCACGCACTCGTGCCTGATCACAGGCAACCACAGGGAAGCGGTATGTTCACCGATTTCATTCACATGGCCGATGCGGACGACTTCTGGATCTGGACCGGCATACTCAGCGCAGCCGCCGTGGCCCTTGCCTGGGGTATGGCAACCCTGTTCCATCGCGCGCGTGTGATCGAAAATACACCCACTTCCAAACTGCGCTCGGCGGCACAGGGCTTCGTCGAACTGGAAGGCACGGCACGCGCCATCCCGGGGACAAAACTGGTCGGTCCCCTGAGCCAGCGCCCCTGTGTCTGGTTTGAATACGAAATAGAAAAATACGTCGGCGGCAAGAACAACAAATGGCGCACCATCGAGCGTGATGAAAGTGACGATCCCTTCCTGCTTGATGACGGCACCGGTACCTGCCTGGTGCTGCCTGACGGCGCCAGTATCACACCCTCCTGCCAGGTAGCCTGGCAGGGCAATTCACGCCACCCGTCTGCTGCCAGCGCACCGCAAGACACGGACTACTCGGTATTCGTTGCCTTCCTTGGCGGCGGCCGCTACCGCTATACCGAGCGACGTCTGCTGGATGGTGATCCACTCTACTGCCTGGGAAATTTCCGCACCGAGTCGGACGCCACACGCGCGCGCGGTGTTTCCACCGCCATACGCGAGGCCCTGCAGAACCTGAAGGAGAACCGCGAGGTCCTGTTACGTCACTTCGACAAGAATGGTGATGGTGAAATCGACACGCGTGAATGGGAGCGTGCGCGCCAGGCCACGGTGGAACACGTCAAGTCCCGCCACCATGTCAAACCCGGCGAGGACAGTATAAACATCCTCTCCCGGCCCACCGAGCGCCGCCGACCCTTCATCCTCTCCACCACGCCCCAGCATGCGCTGGCGCGCAGACTGAGAACCTGGGCCGCCCTGTGCCTGGCGGGTTTCGTCGTCGCCGCTCCCGTCGCGCTCTATCTCATTGTGCAACGGCTCGGCACCTGAGTGGGTCACTCAGTCACTGCGGCTGATGATCTCGATAAGGTGAAAGCCAAACTGGGTCTGTACCGGGCCCTGCACGGTATTGAGAGCGGCGTTGAAGACCACCTCGTCGAATTCCGGCACCATCATGCCCTGGGAGAACTCCCCCAGATCGCCGCCACTCTCACCAGAAGGACAGTCGGAGTGCTGTTTTGCCATTTCTCCGAAATCGGCCCCCGCCTCGATCTCCGCCTTGAGTTGCTCGCACTGTTGTGCGGTTTTGACCAGAATATGCCGTGCCCGTGCCGTAGCCATGCGTCCTTCTCCTGTATGATCTGTCTGAGGCAATTCTAGCCGCTCCCCGCCGGAACGGCGACAGGAAAACCACGCACGGTCGCCGGTGGAAAATTCGTAGAACCTGCTGAGTCGAGGACATGCCCATGTACAAGGCCATCTCCATTACCCTGCTGAGCCTGCTCATCACGGCCTGCACCACCGGACCGGTAGTGGTTGCCGGTGACGGCGACGCGCCCATCCGGGCTGGAATGCAACTGGAACTTGCCCGACCGGTCACCGTGCCTGCCGGCAATGCCTCGGTCTACATTCAGAATGGCCGCGTGGTAGAACCCGGCCTGCAGGACAACTATTACGCCTGGTGTCGCCTGATCCTGAAGACCCTCAGGCCGGTGCCCCATGTGCTACCTCCCGCCACCTTCCGGGTCATCGATATCCAGCGCGAGATCGAAGACGTCAGGGCCAGACCGCTACGCTACGCCGCGCTCGGCCCGCAACTGGCGGGCAGTGCCACCGCCGACGACTACATCACCACGTTCTACCTTCAGTCGGACCAGGCACCGGATGTGGAACGCCTGGTCTGCGCGCACTGGGAGGACCCGACCCTTTCCCCCGAGCACCTCACGGCCAGCCAGATCCGCAAGACGCTGGGAGATCTACTGATATTCCGCTAAGGGTATATGAATGGCGGTATGCGGCCTGCCATCCTGCATTGGGTGCACTTTCAACCGACCACGCAACCACGCAAGCATGGCCGCGTCATCCCATTCGCGCGTGCCCATGGCACGGTGGGTCACGATACCCGCGGGGTCCACGAGGTAGGTGGTGGGCAGGCCGGTAACGTGAAACGCCTTGACCACCTCGCCCCTGCGATCCATGGGGATGGGAAAGGTCACGGGTGTATTACCGAAGAATTCGAAGATGGCGTCTTCATCTTCGCCAACGTTTATGGCGAGAATGACCACACCCGAACCCCTGAGTTTCTTCCATGCCCGCTCCATGGCAGGCATTTCGAAGCGGCAAGGTGGGCACCAGGTGGCCCAGAAATTCAGCACGACCACCTTGCCGCGATAATCGGACAGGCGATAGGTCCTGCCATCCTCCCCGGTCAATACGAAGTCCGGTGCAGCAAACGGTTCCTTTATCGGCGCCATCAACGGACCGGCAAGCAGACCGGGCATGGGTGACATCAGGGCAAACATACACACGAGCCGGATCAGCACACGCCGTTGCCTCATAATCAGTCTACGCATGTTCATTCACCCGCAGCCGCCGGGTCGGGGTGAATGTCGGGAGCACATTGAATATCACGCATGGTATAGCGATGTATCCTGCCGAACTGTCGCCACACCACTTCGAGATCGAAACGCGCCCCGGGTGGCAGATTGAAAACCGAGATCCCCCAGTTGTAGTCACCGGGCTGGTAGGTCTGTGCCGTGGGATACATGCCCCACTCGAAGGCGGTACGGGTGGCGGGCGGTACATCGAGGCGCTGCCATTCCTGCACCCATTCCTCACGCAGTTTCATCTGCCGCTGTTCGCCCTGGAAGTGCACGATCCAGTCATGAAGATCGTAGGAGAGCGGCGCATCGTCACTGGCGATATTACGAAAGTCGGTCTGAAAGACGCAACTCACCGCCACCCGCTCCGCCTGGGCGGCGGTAAACCCTCGCGCCATGAGAAACCCGCGTGTCTGATCGGGCAGGCGCTGAACCAGCCGCAGGGACATTCCCGCGTCGTGAATCGTCCAGGACGGCAGGCCGGCCTGGGGATCGATCCCCTGATGGGCTTCCATGCCCCATGCGGGAAATGACAGCAGGAGCAGAGCCAGCAGCCCACCGCATGCGCCGGCACGGTATCGTAAGCGGGGAACAACGGGTAACAACATAAAAGTCGGACTACTGGTTGTGCAGGGAAAAGACGTCCACCTGGCCATTGCGGTCCACGCTGAGAACACCATAGGGCTGGCGCTGGTTACCCTGCTCCATGCCCGGCGAACCGATGGGCATGCCCGGCACGGCGAGGCCCCACAGCGGGGGGCGCGATTTCAGCAGGCGCCTGATGTCCGCCGCCGGCACATGACCTTCGATGACGTAGCCATTTACCACCGCGGTATGACATGAGCGCAACATCTGTGGCACGGCATATTTCTGCTTTACCGGCCCCATGCTGATGACATCCTGTGCCACGACATGAAAACCATTCTGCCTGAGATGTGAGATCCACTTCTTGCAACAGCCGCAGGTGGGGCTCTTGTAGACGGTAATTTCGGGTACCGCCTCCGACCGTGGTGCCGATTCCGACACCGGAGACTGTGCGAAAGCCACGGGCACACTCACCAGCCAGACAACCAACCCTGCAACGATACTTTTCATAGGAAATTTTCTCCCCTCAACAGGCTTACTATAACCCACTCGCGCCCCCGTGATCCGTGCGGCAACGGCAGAATTTACCCTGTCGGTTTCAGGGGTTTTGCCTCGTCACCGGCACGGGGCTAATCAGTGAAACTGATGGCCACAGCCTGATCACAAGTTGTTTTTATGGATCGGCAAAAAGCATACCCACTTGCCTTGACAGCACCGCGGGCGTGAACAAGACTCACTACAGCTTCGAACATCCCGCGGTAACCGGGCGCCGGATCTCCCGCCTTCTCCTGCTCGGTTGCCCTGGCGCAGCCTGCAAGCTGGCCACGTGCCGGCGATACCCTGTTGCCACCAGTATCTCGCACATCGCATCGCCGCACCGTTCATGTTCGTGTCCCCGGGGTCGCCTTGCCGGCCCCTGTCACTGCGCCCTGCGCAGGAGGTGTCACATGAAAACCCGTTTACTCCTCTTCATCGCACTGCTATTGACCGCGTTCACCTTACAGGCACGTGAAGTCAGTATTACCGTCTTCAAACTCAAGCCCGACGGCCTGGACAACACCATCGGTGTCATTGTCGCACGCGACACGCCACGCGGTATCGAGTTCACACCCCACCTGCGCGGCCTGCCACCGGGCAACTATGAGCTCAACGTGCATACCGGCTTTGCCTGTGGCAGTCAGTACAATCCCGATGGCAGCACCGTCATGGGCATGGCCGCCGGCGGCATCTACGTCCCGGTTTCCATCGTCAGGGCGGATCGTTTCGGTGAAATGCTCGAGCCCGTATTCCTGCCGAAGATGAAGGTCGCGGATCTCAGTCGGCGCACACTGGTGCTGCAACGCACGGACGGCGGCGGTTTCGACGAAGGACTGCGTGTCGCCTGCGGTTCACTGGAACTCTACTGAGTCCGTGGCAGGCGTCTGAACAGGTCGTCTATCACGCGTGCACACTCCCGTGGCCGGGTCTGCAGGATGAAGTGTGGCCCGGCCAGTGTGACGATCTGCAGATCACGCAGGCCTGCCCGTAACGGCGCCAGTGCCGAGGCCGGCACCAGCCGGTCATCTTCGGGGCGGAGATACAGAACCGGCACGGTGATCTTTTCCAGCTCGGGGCGCACATCGATGCGCAGTGCATCACGTAGACGTTGCGCCATCACGCGCGGCACATTGGCCGCCACCGCCTCACGCAACTGTTGCAACAGGGAGGCGCCGGCAGCGTCGCCGAAGCAATAATGGCGCAACAGACCGGACGGCAAGGGCAGGCGCAACAACCAGGACAGGGGCGACAGGCTGGCCAGCAGTCGCAACATGTTGCGTGGATAACGGGCGAAGCTGGCCACCATCACCACCGCGCGCACATCCAGCTCGCACTGCGCCGCCAGCCGCAGCGCCAGCGGACCGCAACAGGATTCACCCAGCACCACCACCGGCCCCTTGCGCGCCGCCGCGGGCAGACCCGCAAGTACATGGGCCGGTAACTCGGCATACGGGATATGCCGATCCCGAGGCAGGCTGACAACCACGCAACCATTCTCTGTTCGATGGGAAAGGGCGCGCCAGGCTTCCATGAACGGGGCAAACAGGTGGCCGCTACCATCGAGCCCTGGTAGCAGAACGAAAAAGGGGCGGGGGGCGGCGGACACGTCAGCGGTTCCAGCCCGGCACCAGGCGATGGCCGGCAACATCGACACCGCACCGGCAGGTAGCGCAATAAACTGATAAAAATGAAATTTTATTCATCACCCCGTCCCGCACTAATCGTTCCGCACTAGTTCCCATCTCGTGGCTCACGCCGAGGTATTATTGATCGCAACCCCTGGATCGGTTCTACTGTGTCCAGAGGCACAGGCTGCGCGATACCTCCCCCCCGGTATCCGTATAGAACCGCGGCCAATTCCCAGTATGCCTTGTGGAAATCAGCACCGCTGTTCCCACGTTCGACCCTCTTAATCATGGATGACGGCGTTAACCTATCAGGATTGACAGTATGAGTAGCGAAGAAAAATCACTACCGCAGATCAAGCTCAAACCCGGCACCCTGACCATTGGCCGGGCAAAGGACAATGATACACGCGTGGCGGACAAGACCGTCAGTTCACATCACGCCCGCATCGTGACCTATTTCAATGCCTCTTATATCGAAGACCTGGGCAGCACCAACGGCACCATGGTCAACGGCAAGCGAGTAAAAAAGCACACCGTTCATCCCGGTGATGTGGTCAAACTGGGGAACGTGCACTTCACCATCGAACGTGGTGATACCATCGACAGTGGCGCCGGTATCGATCGACCAAAGAAACTGCAGGTCAAGCGAACCACGCGACCCATCGGCCGTCCACTCTAGTTCCCCTGTTCCGTCGCCCGTCGCGGTTGTCTCCACAGACGTCAGCACCCCCTCCTTGCCACAGCCTTACCGGGAGACGCCTGCACCTGTCAGCGGCCGTGCGTCAGCCGCGCGGTGATCACCCGCCGGGCGTGGAAAACAGGGGCGGAGCACCCTCCCGCACAGGATTGTTACGCTTAACCACTGATAAACAAGCATTATTTTCTGCGCCGGAAGCCGAGACAGTCCCCGGATTTTGGACTAAACTCAAATACATTGCTCGTTCTTCAGGTTTTGCAAGTCGCACCATTTTCGGTTCCCGCCTGCTCTAACCCTGGTTGATCTGCAATATTTTCGGTTTGGTTTTCAATAGTTACGAAAGAGGTATTCTCAATGGCGACAGGTACCGTTAAGTGGTTTAACGAGTCGAAGGGCTATGGTTTCATTTCCCCGGATGATGGCAGCAAGGACGTATTCGTCCACTTCAGTGCCATTCAGGGCGAAGGCTTCCGCACCTTGCAGGAAGGCCAGGCCGTGAGCTTTGGTGTCGAGGATGGTCCCAAGGGTCCGCAGGCTACGCAGGTCACACCACAGACCTGAACCACGACGGAAGATTCCATAAATGCAGGAAAAGCCCCGCACCAGCGTGCGGGGCTTTTACTTGCCTGAAGTCTTCTCACCCGTATACCACACGGGCGAACCGTGCCAGGCGGCTAGTCGTCATCACCCTTGCGAATTCGCGTGATCGTGACGCGCGCCACGGGTCCACGCCAGTCCAGCGCCACGGCATCGAGATCACCTACGCCATGGACACCCTTGTGGATGGTGACGAAACCCTCACCGGTGGCGGTGCGGGCATTGCCCGAGGTGGGCGAACAGGGCGGCCCGGGAATATACGCGCACAACTCGTTGTTGAGTTCGGAGCCGGCATCCCAGGCATATACCAGGTAACTGGCACTATGACGCGGCAGGCGTACACCATCGAGGCCCATGAAGGCGTCATTGGTGGTCGCCAGCATACCGGTGACACTGATACGCGCATGTTTCGGTGCACGGATCTCGAAACTCAGGCTCTGGCCATAGACCACGGGACTCCCCGTGGCAACGACATCGAAGACGCCATCGGCAACACTGAGCTCCTGGTAGAGCGGCTGGTTATCCCCCGTCTCGGCCTGAATGGCAAGTCCCTCGCTGGCAGGCTGCCCCAGTGCAAAGAGGTGTACGCCGGCACGATGCACGGCTGCCAGCGGTGGCGTGATCACGTGTTGCGCTGTGGCATTGGTCACGGTAATCCGATAGGTATGATACTGGTCGGCCTGAACAGCAGTGGTATACATGGCCAGCATGGCCACTAGAACGAATACCTGTCTCATGGTGCTTCTCCCTGTTGTGAAGTTCGCCACCATGGTGACCAACAGGGCTCGCGTGGGGGTCACGAAAATATCACGTTTCTGTCACGCTCAACATTACCCAGCTCTGCACCGGGCAGGGGAAAGGAAAAAGTCGTCCCTGCCTCGGGCGCGGATTCCACTTCGATATGGCTGTGATGCAACTGCATGATACGGCTTGCGATGGCCAGGCCCAGCCCCGTACCCTCGGTCTGCCGGTGACTCTCCACGCGATAGAAACGCTCGAAGATCCGCGGGATCTCCTCAGCGGCGATACCCTGGCCGGTATCACTCACCGAAGTCGTCACCGTGTCGCTCCCCGCCACAAGCGACACGGCAACGTGCCCACCGGCCGGCGTGTACTTGATGGCATTTTCGATGAGGTTCTCCAGCACGCGCTGAATGAGACCAATATCGGCCGAAACGAAGGCCGGTTGTGGTGGGATCTCCATGTGCAGCTCCAGCCCTTTCTCCCTCGCCGCGAGACGAAACTTCTGACTCACGTCCTGGGCCAGTTCGCTCATGGAAAACGGCTCGAAGTGCAGATCAGCATCCCGACTGTCGAGCCTGGATAGCTCGAACAGTTCAGAGATCAGCTTGCGCAGACGCTCGGCATGCAACCAGGCCGTGTGAATATAGTCTCGCCGTTCGGCCGCGCTCAGCTGCTCACCACGCTGTTCGAGGGTCTCAAGATAGCCCTGCAGGGATGCCAGTGGTGTACGCAGGTCATGGGAAACATTGGCCACCAGCTCGCGGCGCGTAGTGTCGTTGTTCTGCAACTGGCGCAACTGCAACACGATACGTTCAGACATCTCACGGAAACTCGCCCCAAGGCGATCGATCTCATCTCCCGGTCGCCCGTCGAAGCAAGGGGGCAAAGCCACGGTCTGCTGGAAACCCCGATCACGGAACTGCTGCATGCCCTCGGCCAGCGCACCCACACGGCGCGTGATGATGCGCACAATGACGATCCCGGCCAGCAGCGCAAGCAGCAGGCTGACCGCCACCGCAGCAATCCACAGCCGTACCACGTAATTTGATTCAATCAGATCGACAACGGAATCATAGGCCTGACCGGCAAGTACGATATACAGGTAACCTTCGAGCTTACCGTTGCGCGTAATAGGTGCAGCACTGAATATCTTGTTGCCGTCCGCATCACGCGGGTCACTGCCCAGCACAGGCAGGTTCTGGCGTTGCTCGATAAACGCCCGTACCGGTTCCAGGTCGATGGTCTCGCGCTGCACCACGCTGTCCGGCGCCGCATAGGCGAGTATCCTGCCATCGACACCGATGAGGTAGACTTCGATGGCCGGGTTGACCACCATCATCCCCATGAAAATGGAATTGAGTGCTTCGCGGTTGACCTTGCCGTCGGCAAGAAGATCCTTCTCCCGCACCATGTTCTCCGCCAGGTCCAGGTTCAGTTTCTGGTTGATCTCCTGCAGGAACATGGGCGCACTGAGCAACACGAAGCCAATGATTCCGAGTGACAGCAATAACAACAGGCCAAACAGTGCAATGGAAAGGCGCGCCGGGAGGGTGCGTGGTCTCACTGTCAATGCTCCAGAATGTCGCTGAATTTGTAACCCACACCCCACACGGTGAGGATGTACTCAGGCCTGGCGGCATTGCGTTCGATCTTGCCGCGCAGACGGTTGATGTGAGAATTGACGGTATGCTCATAACCCTCGTGCCCGTAGCCCCAGATCGAATCAAGCAATTGTGCGCGTGTATATACCCGCCCCGGGTGACGCATGAAATGGCTGAGGAGGTCGAATTCCCTGGCGGTAAGATCCACACGACGATCGTCCACCTCCACCAGGCGTTTTTCCACGTCGACACGTAAACCACCGGCACTCAGGACGCGTTGCACCTCGACCCGCTGATCGAGTGCGTCTACGCGGCGAAACAGGGCTTTGACCCGCGCCAGGAATTCGCGCAGGCTGAACGGCTTGGTGATGTAATCGTCGGCGCCCACTTCGAGGCCCAGCACGCGATCGAGTTCCGACGAGCGCGAGGTCAGCATCATGATCGGCGTGTACTCCGACTGCTGGCGAATGCGGCGACAGATCTCGATACCATCCATCCCCGGCAACATGAGGTCGAGGATGACCAGATCGAATCGCTGCGCCTCGGCCTGACGCAGACCTTCGGTGCCATCACTGGCATGATGCACCGTGCAATCCAGATCGTGCAGATTGAGCTGGATCAGGTGTGCCAGGTCTACCTGGTCTTCGACAATCAGGACATTTCGCACGTTCACTCCCTGGACTCTAGCGGCTACAGATCACGAAACTATCACGTTGGTCTATGACCGATGATGCCGCGCACCATCAACGGAAAAGGCAGACAGGCCTTAGAACCCGTGTACCGCAAGGAGTTCCCTGCCCTGCATGGCTCCCCCTGTTCTCATGCTTTGCGGCGTCTTGCCACCACGTAGTGTTCATGCCGCGCAACTATCCCCCCGGCGTCTCGCGCATGGCATACGCCATGCATAGCCCGACATGACCGGCAATAAACCCCGGTCGAAAAAACAGAACTTCATAACAAACCGCTGGAGGATTGAATATGCGTAAACTGCCCGCCCTGATTTTTTCCCTCGCCCTTGTGACCATGGTCCTGTCGTTTGCTACGACGCGGGTCATGGCCTCAGCCGCCGATCTCGGACGCCACGGCGCCACCGGTGTCATCATCTGTGGTGGCAATCAGCTGATGCGCAACAAGGGCAGTGAATTCCACTGGACCGCCTGGACGCTGAGAAATTTCGACAACCACGCCACCCTGTTCATCGAGCGTATGCGCTTCATCGATGCGCGGGGCAATACGCTCTACGATTCAGCCATCAGCGGCCTGCCCGTGTTCGTCAATGGCGTTCTGGGCCCGCTGGACAACGGGCTTGACCCCCATCAGACCGCGCTACTCAGCAGTCGTGACGTATTCGGCAGGGATGTTGCCCTGCCAAAAACCCAACGGCCGATCCAGCTCATCATCGACTGGAGTGCCGAGTCCCATGCCCTGACGCTGGATGCCGTCGCCGTGCGCGTCGTACGCGAGCGCGCGGTGACGGACGACGGGGCCGGTAATGTGACGGTGAAGATCGGTGCCGAGCGCAGTCGGCATGCCAGTGCCTGCCGCACGGTTCGCCACGGCCACTGAAGGGAACTCCCGGGTGGTGGGAACACGACCCGGGAATTACCACACCGGCCCCGGCCCACAAACCCACACGGACGATGTATATTAGTAATTAATGATTATTTAATATATGTGTGTAATGGGGCTTAATATTTCCCGTGGCGGGGTCATGCATCCCCCCCCCGTCCCCTGAAACAACACACAGGTGACCCGCCATGATCCGCACACTGTTTGCCGCTGTTGCCCTGCTGTTGATGAGTAATACCAGCCTCGCCGGTACGCCGGTGGAATGTCGCATGATTGCCGACACCGTGATGGAAAAAGGCCGTCGCGTCATGGAATCCAGCGATACCGGCATCCGGGAGATCTTCCACAAGCTCTACCAGGATATCTATCTCAACTGTATCTATACGCCCCACGAGGATGTGGTTACCCCGCTGGCCCTGGCGGGGCCCCTGGGGCTCTAGCCCGGCACGGCGCAACAGGGGCGCACAGGGGAGTTTACTGGCCCACCAAATTGGTGGAATATTCCTGCATGGAATATAGCAACCTCCCTGATCTCGGTGGCTGGGCCGCGTTGTGCGCGGTGGTGGAACAGGGCGGCGTCTCGGCCGCCGCGCGTCGCCTCAACATCGGCCAGCCGGCCGTCACCAAGCGCCTGCGCGCGCTGGAGGAAGTCTATGGCCTGCCGTTGATGGAACGCGTGGGCGGCCGGTTGCAACTGACACCGGCCGGTGAAAAGGTCTATTCCATGGCGTCGCTGGTGCTGGATCGTCAGCGCGCCCTGCAGGAAGAATTGCAGTACGTGCGTCGCGGGCAGAATACCATCCGCCTCGAGGTCACCTTTTCCATTGGCGAGAACCTGCTGCCCGATCTCCTGTTGCGCTTTGCCGAGCTGCACCCCCAGTTCAGGGTGGAAAGCCGCCTGGCCTACAGTCGCAATATCCAGGCGCGCCTGGCCACTGCCAGCACCCACCTGGCCCTGCTGGAGAGCGCGCCCGATCACGCCGACGTACTGGTGCAGAAGTGGGCCGATGATGAGCTGTGGCTGGTATGCAGCACCCGCCATCCCCTTGCCAGTGAGGGGGAACTGCCCGGTGAAAAACTTTCACAACTGCGCTACGTGCTGCGTGAAAAGGGCTCCTCGCCACGTGACGCGCTCGACGAGGCCATTGCGCAACTCGGTCTCGGGCCGCTGGACGTGGCCCTTGAAGTGGGTTCCACCGACACCATTATCGAAATGCTCGGACGTGGTCAGCACGTGAGTTTCCTGCCGCGCTTTGCCGTGCGTGGCCATGTGCAGCGTGGCGAGTTGCTGCATATCCACGTCAGCGGTTTCCGCGTCCTGCGCACCCTGTGGATCGCGCGCCACCGCAACCATATGAACCATCCCGTTGCCGAGGCCTTCATCGAAACCGTGCGCAGTATGCCCATGACGACATAGACCCTGCCGGTGACAGACGCCATGCCACGCGTCGGCGTCGCCGGGAACATGAATTTTTCGTGTCATGGCCGACACCTGACAGCGTTCCAACTTGACAGAATCAGAGCTGGCAAGTAGGTTTCTTAACAACAACAGGGGATCGGGAATATCCCCGGTAAGATTGCCACCGTGGAAACGACGACAGAAGTCCGCCGCCCATTTCGTGTCCTCTCACTGGACGGAGGCGGCGTCCGTTGTATTATCCAGCTCGCCATCCTCGATGAACTGGAACGCGTTGCCGGTCCCCTCTATCGCTGCTTCGATGCCATCGTTGGTTCCAGCGTCGGCGCCCTGGTGGGTTGCGGCGTCTCCGTCGGCTTCGGCATGCAGGAATCCACCGAGCTGTTCTACAGCTTCGTCGATGAAGTCTTCTCCAAGCACGATCGCTTCCATGAAAAACTGAAACGCCTGAGCTGGTGGTCATTCTCCAAGCACAGCGACGATCGCGTCAGCGAGGTGCTGAAAAAGATCTACGGTGATACGACCATGCAGGAGCTGCTGGTCAAACCCACCATGGTGGTGTGCCATAATCCGCAGAAGGCGCGCCCGGAGATCATCTCCTCCGACGAATTGCGTTACGCCAGCGTTCCCGTCTGGGAGGCATGTAAGGCAGCCACCTCGGCACCGCTGTATTTCAAACCCAAGCAGGTCAAAACACGCTACTACTCCGACTTCCTGCTCGATGGCGGCCTGGTGTCCAACAACCCTGCCCTGTTCGGCCTCAGCAGGGGTATGCAGATCCTGCGCCAGCGCCATGGCGAGGCCGAGCTCTCCGATGTGCTGATCGTTTCACTGGGGTCGGGCAAGATCCGCGAAGGCACCAGCAACACCCTCAGTGGTCATCTCAACGCCCTGACCACCGCGCCCTTCTTCGGTTCTTCGGAGGCCACGCATTACGGGCTGCGTGACCTGCTGGGAAAACATTACTATCGCCTCCAGGTGGAGATCCCCAACCACCTCAAGCGCCCCGACGAGAGCTACAACATCCATGAGCTGCACGCCATCACCGAGGACGTCATCGAACGTCATTACCAGCCGGTCATCGAGCACCTTGCCAGCCTGATCACCCGTCCCCCTCAGGCGACACCCAGAGAGGAGGTCGCCACTTCGACATTGACGGATGCCGGGGACGACACGCGCTTGCACGATGTGTTGATCAGGTCCGGGATCAAGTCCGCCAGCTGAAACAGCTCGGCATAACGCCCCAGGCGCTCCCAGGTCCGCGCTTCGTAGACGGCGGGCAGTTTCATCGGCAGGCCCTCGTGGAAGCGACGCAACAGTGCGTCTCCCTTTAGCAACCTGTAGAGTTCCCGCACGCGGCGCAGATCATGGTAGACACCGGTCAACTGCACCATGTGGATACCCTTGATGCGCAACAGGTTGCGCGTCGTCAGGCGTGACAGGGCACCACGCAGGGAAACGATGCTCGAGAGGATCTCCATCAGGCTCTCGTAGTATTCCATGGCGCCATAGTGCAGCGGGATGAAATTCAGGTAGGGCTTGTAATAAAGCGCGAAGGGCATCTGTGTCAGCACCCGGTTCTGCTCCAGGTACTCGGTAAAGATGCCGGTATCACCGAAGGGTGTGGGAATGGAGATCCCGGGCCAGGCATAGGGCACGCGGCGAATGAACTCGCTGGTCAGTTCGACCGGCGCGCGCCCCTGATCGGCATCGGTACCGAAGACGAAGTTGACCTGGAAACCCGGCACATGACGCCGCATCATCTCGAAATGCCCCACCACCTGTTCCATCTTGTCGCGACCCGTGGCACGCACCTTGCCGGACTTGTTGGAAAAGTCCGACCAGGACTCCACGCCGGGGGCGATATACAGGCAACCGGTATCAGCAAGGCGCCTGACCCGCTCCTCCTTGAGTACCGACAGCGTTGACTGTACCCCGTAGGCCGGTCGCTGCTTCGGTGGCAGAGATTCGATGGCGGCCATGGTCTCATCGAAGCGCACGCCGAAGTTGGGATCGTGGTAGACCACGTAGGCGCCGGGGATGTTGTCGGCAATGTATTGCAGATCCTTCTTCAGGATTTCACTGCCCACGGCATGATAGGTGCTGGTGGCATCGCTGCAGAAATTGCAGGTGTAGGGACAACCCATGCTGGAGAGCAGCGGCACCACGCGCAACACCGCAAAGCGCGCGCTCAGCGTGGTGGCGCGCAACTCCGGCATGCGTTCCTCGACGCTGGGGATCTCGGTCAGCGTGCGCCCCGTGTCGATGATACTGCCCGGTGCATAGTGGCCGGCAAGAATGTCGCGGATGACCGTCTCGTCACAGTTGCCAACGACGAGATCGAAGAAACGCTGACAGTCGGCGGGAAAGGCACGCGCATGAGGGCCGCCAATGACGGTACGTGTACCGCGCGCACCGAAGATCCGGGCCAGGGCATAGGCCAGGGCGCTGGCCTGGGTGTAGGAGCTGACAAAGAGGATATCCAGATCGTCGGGCAGCAGCGTGTGGGGTTCGGCCTGCCCGTAATAGGTAGCGTAGTGGACGTCATGTCCCATGCGACGACACCAGACGGAAATGACCTGGGGCATGATGCTGACGAACTGGCGTCGCAACTGGTTGCGGTAGATCTGATAGCCCCCGTTACTGGGTGGCATATCGTAGAGGACGTCAATGATCCCGATGCGCATCCGTTTCATACGCCCCTCCGATGAGCGTCATCGTATTGTTTTAATTATGTTTTTCCCTGATCTCCACCGGCCGATCCTGGCCTTATTGTTATAAGTTGTTCGTTAGTCCATACGTACTACGCCAAGATATTTGGAAATCTGGAATCGGTCAAGGATTGTTTTGGCAGATAGCCAAGATCATCACATACGGGGGAACCGGGTGCTCAGGCCGGAGCAGGGATCGCCAGCGGCGGCGGATGACCTGCCCGCCGGCATGAAAAAAGCCGGTCCTGGGACCGGCTTTCGAGGGAACCGAAACGGGCCACGCGGGGCGTGACCCGCCGGCAGGTTTACTTCTTGTCGCGTTCGATGGCTTCCTTGATGACCTCTTCGGCAACATTCTTCGGACACGGCAGGTAGTGGGAGAACTCCATGGAAAACTGGCCACGACCCGAGGTCATGGTACGCAGATCGCCGATGTAGCCAAACATCTCCGACAGCGGGCACTCGGCGCGCACGTGCACGCTGGTGGCGCCCGGCTCCTGCGACTTGATCATGCCACGACGGCGATTGAGATCACCGATGACATCGCCGACGTTGTCCTCGGGGCAGTACACGTCCACCTTCATGATAGGTTCCATGAGCTGCGGCCCGGCCTTGGGCATGGTCTGGCGATAGGCGGCAGCAGCAGCCAGTTCATAGGCCACGGCCGAGGAATCCACCGGGTGATAGCCACCGTCGACCAGGGTGACCTTGAAGTCGAGGCAGGGGTAGCCGGCAAGGACGCCCTTCTCGAGGCTCTTCTCGAAACCCTTCTGCACCGCCGGCCAGAATTCACGCGGCACGTTACCGCCGGTAACCGTGGATTCGAATTCAAAGCCGCTGCCCGGCTCGCCCGGCTCGATGACGTAGTCGATCTTGGCGAACTGACCCGAACCACCGGTCTGCTTCTTGTGGGTATAGCTGTCTTCGACGCGCCTGGTGATGGACTCACGGTAGGCCACCTGCGGCTTGCCCACTTCCACCTCCACGCCATGGGTGCGCTTGAGGATGTCGATCTTGATGTCCAGGTGCAGCTCACCCATGCCCTTGAGGATGGTCTCGCCACTGTCCTGATCGGTCTCCACGCGGAAGGACGGATCCTCCTGGATCATCTTCGACAGTGCGATACCCAGCTTCTCGGCCGCACCCTTGTCCTTGGGCGCCACGGCCATGGAGATCACCGGCTCGGGGAAGACCATCGGCTCCAGCGTCGCCGGGCTGTTGGGATCACACAGGGTGTGGCCGGTCTGCACGTTCTTCATGCCGACGATGGCGACGATGTCACCCGCCTGTGCACTGGTCAGCTCGATACGTTCATCGGCATGCATCTCGACGATGCGGCCGATACGCTCGGTCTTGCCCGTGTAGGTATTCAATACGGTATCGCCCTTCTTGAGGCGACCGGAATAGATACGGATGAAGGTCAGCGCACCGAAGCGGTCGTCCATGATCTTGAAGGCCAGCGCGCGCAGGGGCCGGTCGGGATCGACGATGGCAAATTCACCGGTCTCGTTACCTTCCTCGTCGGTCTCCGGCTGCGGCTTGACCTCGGTGGGATTGGGCAGATAGTCGACCACCGCGTCGAGCACCGGCTGGATGCCCTTGTTCTTGAAGGCCGAACCGCAATAGGTAGGGAAGAAGTCCAGCGCAATGGTGCCCTTGCGAATGCAACGCTTGAGGTCTTCGATGGACGGCTCTTCGCCTTCCAGGTAGGCCTCCATGAGATCGTCGTCCTGTTCGACGGCGGTCTCGATGAGTTTTTCACGCCACTCCTCGACGAGATCGGCCATGTCCGCCGGCGGCTCCTCAATCTTGTAGTTCTCCGGCTGCCCGGAGTCGTCCCACACCCAGGCCTTGCGGGTGAGCAGATCGACGATACCGGTGAACTCGTCCTCGATGCCGATGGGCAGCACCATAACCAGCGGATTGGCACCGAGCACGTCTTCCACCTGCTTGACCACGCGGTAGAAATCGGCACCGATGCGATCCAGCTTGTTGACGAAAATGACGCGCGCCACTTCCGACTCGTTGGCATAGCGCCAGTTGGTCTCGGACTGGGGCTCGACGCCACCGGAACCGCAGAACACACCAACGCCGCCGTCGAGTACCTTGAGGGAACGGTATACTTCAATGGTGAAGTCCACGTGTCCCGGGGTGTCGATGATATTCAGGCGGTGGCCGTTCCATTCACAACTGGTGGCGGCAGACTGAATGGTGATGCCACGCTCGGCCTCCTGTTCCATGAAGTCGGTGGTGGCCTCGCCGTCATGCACTTCACCGGTCTTGTGGATCTTGCCGGTCAGCTTGAGGATGCGCTCGGTGGTCGTGGTCTTGCCGGCATCCACATGGGCAAAGATACCGATGTTTCTGTATTTCTCTAGTTCAGCCATTAGCCTGTTACTCTTCTCAAAAATTAAAATCCGGTGAATCAAGAACGCCGGAGCCCCGCCACCGTGGTGCGGGAAATCCAGCGCTGAAGTATTCGGTGTCCGGGCCGTGTTCCCGCCCGTGTCTGCAGGGGCCGGGGGCCGACAAAGCCGCGCATTATAGCCCAAAGCCGGTGGAAAAGGGCATGAAATTGACGGGCCGAGGGGAATATTCGTTGCGGATGCTGGTGAGCTCCGATATGGCAGATTTTGGGCGCATTTGGGCGATTTCAAGCCCATTTTCGCGGAAAATTTCCAATATTGTTCAATATTTGACCACCTGGCCCTGCCAGTCACCTCCCTGGCCACCAGGCGGCGTTCCGCCCCTCCCGGGTGTCGGCGTATACTGGCGCCATGCTGAACATCGACGAACCCCACGATTATCGTATCGCCCTGCACCACCTGGGCTTTCGACCCTTCTTCCTGCTCGCCGGCCTGGCAGCGGGCGCCCTGATGGCCGCCTGGGCGCTGGTCTACCTGCTCGACCAGTCCCTGCCCCAGACCGAGCGCCTGCCGGCCTCGTGGTGGCACGGGCACGAGATGATCTTCGGCTATGCCATGGCGGTCATCGCCGGCTTCCTGCTCACCGCGGTGCGTAACTGGACCGGCGTGCAAACCCTGCACGGCTGGCCCCTGCTGGCGCTGGCCGTGCTGTGGCTGCTGGCCCGCCTGATGCCATTCATCGCCCATCCCGATGCACTGGGGGCCATGATGGTGCTGGATCTCGCCTTCGGCGTCGGCCTTGTGGCCGCCCTGCTGGTTCCCATCGTAAAAGTACGCCAGTGGAAACACCTGCTGTTGTGGCTGCTGGTGGTCCTGCTGGTGGCGGCCAACGCCCTGTTCTATGCCGGGCTGTTCGTCGGAGACGACACGATGTTCCTGGTCCAGCGCGCGCTGCTTGGCGGCCTGTACCTGATCGTCGCGCTCATCCTGCTCATGGGGCGACGCGTGATCCCCTTCTTCATCGAGAAGGGCGTGGGCGAAGGCCCGCCGCCGCGCAACCATGCCTGGCTGGATCTCACCGTGAGCCTGCTGCTGGTGGCCTTCATCCTCCTCGAAGTGTTCGACCTGCTGCCGGGGCTGCTGGCCGTGCTGGCGCTGGCGCTGGCTGTCCTGCACAGCGTACGCCTCGCCGGCTGGCACCACCCCGGCATCTGGTCACGGCCCCTGCTGTGGATCCTGTTCGTGGCCTACGCCTGGATCATCATCGGCTTTGCCCTGCGTGCCATTGACGTCTTCTACCCCCTCAACCCCTATTTATTCATGCATGCCTTCGCGGCCGGCGGCATTGGTCTCATGACCCTGGGCATGATGGCACGCGTGGCGCTGGGTCACACCGGGCGCAACGTCTTCGACCCGCCGCGTGTGCTTGGCTGGATGTTTGGCCTTGCCGTGGCGGCGAGCCTGGTGCGCGTGATCCCGGCGCTGTTCACCACGCGTTATTATGAAGTCTGGATCGGTATCTCGCAGGGACTCTGGATCGCCGCCTTCTCGTGGTTCTTCGTACTCTATGCCCCGATGCTGATCAAACCGCGCGTGGACGGCCGTTACGGCTGACACGCACGATGCTGGAGATCTCCCGTCAGGTCACCATTCCCGATGACGAGATCGTCATCTCCGCCATCCGCGCCCGGGGCGCCGGTGGACAGAACGTCAACAAGGTATCGAGTGCCGTGCACCTGCGCTTCGATATCCATGCATCGAGTCTGCCCGACTTCTACAAACAACGCCTGCTCAATAAGAAAGACCACCGCATCAGCAAGGACGGGGTGATCATCATCAAGGCGCAACAGTACCGCAGCCAGGAAAAAAACCGCGCCGCCGCGCTCGCCCGCCTGCAGGAACTGATCCGCAGCGTCGCGGTGACACCCAGAAAACGTATCGCCACGAAGGTCCCGCGCGGTGCGAAAAAGAAACGTCTGGAAGGCAAAACCCACCGCGGCAGGATCAAGAGCCTGCGCCGCAAGGTTACGCCGGAGTAGGTGATCACTTAGACATAACGCTTCAGAACCCTGGCCATGAATTCAACAAACAGGCGTACCCTGGCCTGCTGATAGTGCCGGTCCTGATAAACGGCATAGATCCCCGCACTGCCACAATCGTAGTCCGCGAGGATACGTACCAGGCGACCTGCCTGGATATCGTCTTCAACCTGAAAGTTGGGCAGTGCCGTGATGCCGGCACCTTCGAGCAGGAAGGAGCGCACGGCAATGACACTGTTGGTTCTTACCCGGCTGTTCAGCTGAATACGATATTCCCGTGCATTCTTCCTCAAGGTTATATGCAGGGGTGCCGGCAGCAGGGTAAAGACAATCCATTCGTGCTCTGCGAGCTGCGCCGGGGTCTCGGGCTTGCCATGGCGCTCGACATAGCCCGGTGAAGCACACAGGTATCGTGGTGCATCGGCCAGCTTGCGTGCAACGAGGTTGGAGTCGGGCAACCAGCCAATCCGAATGCTCACGTCGATGCCTTCCTCGACCATGTCGACAACACGATCGTCGAGAGAGAGCTCAACATTCAGGGCAGGATAGCGCGCCATAAAATCCGTTATCAGTGGCCCAACGATGCGCTGGCTGCCGATGCTCACCGGCCCCGCCACCTTCAGGGTGCCGCATGGTTCATCCTGTAGCTGACTGACACGTTGTGTCGCCAGCTGCGCCTCGTTAACGATGCGGGCGCAGCTCTGGTAATAGGTCTTCCCCACCTCGGTCAGACTCAGGCTGCGCGTGGTGCGATTCAGCAGCCGGGCGCCAACGCTGTGCTCGAGCAGGGAAATGTGCCGACTCACGGCAGAGCGAGCGATCCCCAGTTGCCGCGCGGCACCGGCGAAGCTTTGTGCCTCCACCACATGGTAGAAGATGACCATCCGCCGGAGATCGTCCATACCCACCTCAATGTTCTAATTTCGAGAACACAGATGTATCAGAAAACCATATTGTTAACAACAATATACGTGCCTAGACTCTTTCGACAATTAGCAAAGGCTTATTTACCTACAACCCCGAAAGAAGGAGTGCACGCCCATGCCCAATCCCGTCCCGGACGAAATCTTCTGGCTGGTCCTCACCGCGGTGATGACCTCACTGCTCTGGATGCCCTATGCCGTTGTACGCGTCGCCAAAATTGGCTGGGCGCGGGTGTTTATGAACCCCCTGCCGGGTGACGACCCCTTCGAACAGGCCTGGGCCCACCGCGCCTATCGCGCGCACATGAACGCCGTCGAAAACCTGGTAATTTTCGCGCCCCTGGCGCTGGCGGTATTTGCGACGGGCGCGGCCAACGGCATCACCGATGCCGCCTGCGCCACCTACTTCTGGGCACGCGCCGCGCATGTCCCCATCTACATCTTCAAGGTGCCCATTTTTCGGCTGCTGAGCTTCATGGTGGGCCTCGCCGCCTGCCTGGTACTGGCCTGGCAGATCCTCAACTAAATAGAAGTTCCGGATTCCCGGCCGGGTTGCAGATGTTGCGACACGGAACGGTACGGTTAGTCCGGTGTTTCCGTGGGGATGTGCTGGCAAGACCGTAGGCCGCAGGGAAGCGGCCATCGAGCAGGCAGGGATGCCGAGGTTTTGCGTGTCTTGCCAACACGTCCCCACGAAAATCTGCCGCTCACTGCGTACCGCAGGTGATCGGGAATTATTCGGAACAGCTATTTAACACATCCTGCACACAGCCCGAGAGGTAGACGACATGAACCACCCAAAACACGCACGTGGTTTTCTCGATCCCTGGACGCTGGGCCTGGTGGTGGCACTCATTGGCGGAATGAGCACGCTGGCCCTGCGAGATGACAACACTGGCCCGGATGTGAGTGGGGTACCCGCACCGGCAGACACACCCCGGAGTGAAATCCGGCCGGGGAACCCGGTTCCGGATATCGAGTTGTAACGCAGGCACAAGTGCTGTCACCGGATTCACCGATCACGAGTAGACCGGCAGTCACCGCCTGAATATATGGGATTTACTTACCGGATGAAGCCTTCCCTGGCACTACACGGCTCTCCTCATACCCCGCGCCAGGAACCCGCCCAGCAGGCGGGTTTTTTTTCGCACCCCCTTGTCGCCCCGGGGCCGGAAGTTTTCCCTGTCTGTACCATCGCTCACTTTGCTGGTCTGCCATACAGCTTGCGCAGTTCGTCCTTGGCCTGCTCCAGGATACGCCGCTGCGTCGGGTCCAGTTTCCTGCCGGCACGATTGATATAGAACACCAGCATGGACATGGCTGAGCGGAAGGGTGGTGCCTTGCGGCGTTTGCTCTGCTCCGCCGAGCGCTTCAGCGACAGGGCGATCCTGCGCGGATCTTTCCAGGTAAAGACACCTTCCTCGAGGTCCAGCGCATAACTTTCACGCGTCACTTTTGCCGACCAGTTCTTTGCCTTCGGCGTTTTCTGCGTTTTCGTGGAACCAGCCATGATTCACGTACCAGGGTGGTGGTGAACAGAATTGTCCCTGTGGTGAAATATCACCACTATAGAAACCAGTATAGAACGGCCCGAAATCGACATTTTCGACACCCTGTAACAGTCCATGGAAGACGCGCTCTCCGACGCGCGTATTGCTGGCCGGAACAGTGCAAATTCAGACTTTCTACCGTATTCGACAGCACGGGATTGCACTATGATTCCGTGTTATGAAGATCCTGATCATCGATGACCATGCCCTGTTCCGCGAGGGACTCATCCATGTGCTCGACGCGCTGGACGAACAGATGTGCATTATCGAGGCACCCGACTATGATCGGGCTCTGCAACATGCCGCCGACAATCCTGATCTGGATATGGTTCTGCTGGATCTCAATCTCCCGGGCAAGGACGGATTTGCCGCCCTGGCAGCCTTTGCCCAGCGGTATTCGGCGTTGCCCATCGTCATCCTCTCGGCCTCCAGGCGGCGCAGCGATATCCAGCGCGCCCTGGATGCCGGCGCCATGGGTTATATCCCCAAAGACACCACCAGCGCCGTCATGCTCAATGCCCTGCGCCTGGTGCTGTCCGGTGGCATCTACGTGCCGCAGGACATCACCCGCGAGGAACACAAGGAAGCGGATTCCGTCGAAAGACCCTTTGGGCTGACGACGCGCCAGCAACAGGTGCTGACATTGATTGCACGCGGACATTCCAACAAACAGATCGCGCAGCAAATGAACCTGGCCGAAGGCACGGTCAAGATGCATATTACCGCGATCCTGAAAGCTCTTGGCCTGAGCAATCGAACCCAGGCGGCGATGGCGGCGGAAAAACTTGGGCTTGGGATCTCAACCGAGTGAGGCTTGTGCCTTTGCCTGTATTTGAATATTGCGCACGAAGGCACGCAGTCGAGCGGGGGCGACCGGTTTGTGCAACACCTGAAAACCACTACGATTTACCTTGTGTAACCGCTCTGTCGCAATATCGCCGGTGACGATCAGCGCCGGCATCTCGCTGTCACAGTCTGCATAAATTGCATGAATGGCACCGACGCCTGTATGCTGTTCGCGCAGGCGGTAGTCCGCAATGATCCCGTCCGGTACGCGACCAGTCAGCCGGATCTGGGCAAGCGCCTCGGTCTGGTCGGCAACGGAAATGACCTTACAGCCCCAGATCTCCAGCAGGCTTTGCATGCCTTCACGGACGCTGACCTCATCGTCAATCACGACGATCAGAACAGTCCGTTCCGCTGCACGCGCGCCTGGCGACTCTTCTCCATTGAGTAGTTCGCTGTCCACAAGCTCACATCGCTCCACCGCAATCGAGAATATCGCACCCATACCGGGTACGGATTCGACCCCGATGGGATGTTCCAGCAACTTCGCCGTGCGCTGCACAATGGCCAGGCCGAGGCCGAGACCTTTATCACGATCCCGCTCCGGGTTGTCCAGTTGATGAAATTCCTCGAAGATGGCCTTGTGTTCTTCTTCAGGGATGCCCACCCCGGTATCAGAAACACGAATATGGAGCAGTTCACCATCCTGCTGGCATTCAAGCCGGATCTCACCCTGCTCTGTGTAGCGCAGGGCATTGGCAAGATAGTTACGCAGAATTTGTTCGAGCAGAGTGGGATCCGTGTAAACCGCCAGTGAACATGTCGGCCAGATGATACGCAGGCCCTTCTCACTCGCCTGCGGATCGAAATCATTGACGAGCCTGTCAAACAGGGCCTGCAGATGAAAACCGGTCTTCTCGACCTTCATCACACCGGCCTCGAGCCGGGAGATATCCAGCAGGGTGTTGAACAGACTCTGCAACGCCTGTACCGAGGCCTTGATCTGGCCCACGACCTTGCGCGGCTTCGGTTGCTCTATCGACTCATCCAGTACCGAAGTAAACAGCGACAGGGCATGCAGGGGCTGGCGCAGATCGTGGCTGGCGGCGGCGAGAAATCGGGATTTCGACTGATTCGCCATCTCGGCTTCCTCTTTCTGTTCGCGCAGTTGTTCCACCAGGTCGATATTTTCGAAGCGGAGTTTCAGCGACTGTTTGAGCGTTCGATTTATGGCAAGCGCGAAATAAGACAGGGCTATCACGTATGCAAGGCTCATTACACCCAATGCCACGTGGATCGGATCACCTACCATGAACAACCTGACCCCAATGGGTAACATGGAAGTTGGGAAAAAGACCAGGAAGGCCGGCATATAGGCGGTAAGCGATGACACCGCGCCAGCACCCATACCGACCAGCACAAAGAGTATGAAGAGCTGGTACTCCAGCCCCTGTGCCGGAAACAGGAGCACCCCGCCTGCACCCCACAGCATGCCGGTAACACCGGTGCCAATAACAAAATACCAGGCATAGCGTCGAACCTGGTCTTCACTGAAACGCCGTCGGTAGACGGCATAGCTGATCGTGCGCAGGACAAGCGAGAAAACCATCAGACCGAACCATACCGCCAGTACAGTCTGTGAAACCACGCTCCACAGGCCATACAACAGGGCCAGACTGACAACCAGATTGGCCGCCAGAATGGGCAATAAACTGTGATACAGGCCTCGAACCTGTTCCATCAGGATCTGGTGATCTCGATCCCTGTCACCGAACGTCGTCATATGCACGCGTTCCCTGGTAAGAGCGACCTTCGAAACTACAGCAAGTCCGCCGTTATGGGTATCTACCGCCAGTTCATATCTGGAACCATCATACGTTTATAAAGCCAGTAGACGATAGTCTGTATGCAGACAAAAGTCCGGATTTACTACCCACCTTTGCTGTATAGGCAGCGCCCCGAGCTTCTCTGATAATCAGTGAGAATACCAGTATCCATGCAAGGCGAGTGCAACCTCATACCAGGTGTGGCAGAGGGTACAGGCCGCCTGGCTCACACTGCGCCGCCACGGGAGGGATCGACATCATGGGCTACAAACCAGGTTTGACGAAGCTGGTACAGGATCTTCGCGCCACCATGCTGGTTTCCCTTGCCATGCTTCTCAGTGCCTGCGGCGGAGGGGGTGGTGGTGCTGTACCGAGTGGCGGTGGTGGCACCGGCAATACCATCACGCTGCCGTCCGCCCTGCGTGTGAATACCAACGGCATCGTGTATGCCATTGCACAAGACGACTTCGGTACCCTGTACCTGGGTGGCAGTTTCACTAACCTGAAATACGTCACTTCCCGGCACGCCCTGCTAAATCTCACCGATGGCGACCTGTTTACCACCGGCCACCCCGAGATCAATGGCGCGCTGACGACAGTTATCCCTGACGACCAGGGCGGCTGGTATATAGGCGGCTATTTCACCACCGTCGCGGGAGTACCACGGGCCGGCCTGGCGCATATCCGCGCCGATGGCAGTGTCGGTGACTGGGGACCGGTGCTCGATGGTAATGCGCTGACCTACGGTACTACGGTCCAGATAGGCGCCCTGGTCAAGCTTGGGGATGTGATCTATATCGCGGGCCGCTTCACCGCTGTCGATGGCGTACCGCGCACCCACCTCGCCGCAGTCAGAACGGACGGCTCCCTCGTCGACTGGGCGCCGAAGATCGACTATCGTCTCGTGCTCACCGATCCACGCATTCGTTTCATGGCGGTCAGTGGTGGTATTGTGTATGTGGGTGGTGAAATTGATCTTGTCGAGGGACTCCAGCGCCCTAATCTGGCGGCCATTCGAATCAGTGATGGGATGCCTACCGCCTTTGTTTCACCTGCGATCCGTGATCTCAGCGCCATGGTCCTGGATGGTGACACGCTATACCTTGGCGGTACCTTTACCTACCTCGGCACCGTCACACCTGATACCCGCATATTTCGCAACCGGCTCGCCGCAATAAAAACCGACGGCACGGTTACCGACTGGAATCCCGATGCGGACGGCACAGTCGAGTCGCTTGCCGTCGTCAATGGTACCATTTACGTGGGCGGCAGCTTCACCGCCATTGGTGGTGTCGCACGCAACTACCTGGCGGCAATCGATACCAATGGCCTGGTCACCAGCTGGGATCCCGGAACCAACGGCATCGTGCGCGCCATCGCTGGTGTCAACGGTAACATCTATATCGCTGGGGACTTCACCAACGCGGGAGGTGTGGCACGCAATTATCTGGCCGCCTTCGATACAAGTAGCATGCCCACCAGCTGGGATCCCAAGGCCGACAACCCCGTCAGCATCATTGCCGCCCTAAGTGATCGGATCTATGTCGCCGGAGGCTTTGCCTCGCTGGGCGGAGTTTTCCCCCGCAACAACCTCGCCGCCATCGACGCCGAGGGCCGCATCACTGACTGGGCACCTGGTACCAACGATACCGTCAGAGATCTCGCGGTCGTGGACAATACCATCTACATCGGGGGCTCCTTCACCACACTTGACGGCATGGCGCGCACCTACCTGGCTGCCGTTCACACCGATGGCATCGTCTCCGACTGGAGTCCAGTGCTAAATCAGAGTGTGTTTAGCCTGGCGACAGGAAACAATATTCTGTACGTCGGTGGGCTGTTTACCCGCATCGATGGAATACCACGCAGTTATCTTGCCGCATTTGACACAAGCGATGATAGCCTGACCAACTGGGATCCGAACATGGGCAATTTTGTCACCGCGCTGGCCATTTCGGATGACACGATTTACGCCGGCGGCGCCTTTCGCAGCGTTGGTGCTTTCAACCGAACCCGTCTGGCAGCAATCAGGGCGGATGGTACGGTACTCGACTGGGCGCCGGCACCAAATTCACTGATATACGCGTTGGAGACCGATGGCAACACAATCTATATAGGCGGATCCTTCACCGTCATGGATGGTCTCAGCCGCTATGGTGCCGCTGCCGTATTGCCCGACGGAACTCTCACGCCATGGGATCCCGTCGTCGGCAAGGGCACCGGCCAGCAGGTCAACACCATCAGGCTGGTCAACGATACGGTATATATTGGCGGCAGCTTTCAGACAGTCGGCGGTCTCGTACGCAGGCAGGTAGCCGCAATCAGGACTGACGGCACAATCATGGACTGGGATCCGGACCTTTCTTCAACTGTTCTGGACATAGTTGTATCCCGCCGCGGTGTATTCGTCGGCGGGAGTTTCAATCTCGTCAACACGCTTGAACGTCGATCCATCGCCCTCATCAGGCCAGACGGAACGGTCGAATAACACACTACCCCGGTACGCCCCGGCTGGCGAACCCGGCTGGTTCCCAAATAACTGGCCACTGCCGGAAACCGCCCGCCGCACGCGGCACGTATCCAACATTGCAGGCTTCTGCTATGATGCGCGGCCTTTTGCACCACACTTCCCGGGTAGTTGCATGTTCAAGCTTGGTTGCGCCAGCCGCGCCTGTTTCCAGAACGAGATCCTCTCCGGCCTCACCGTCGCCCTGGCCCTGGTGCCCGAGGCCGTGGCCTTTGCCTTCGTCGCCGGTGTCGAGCCGCTGGTGGGGCTCTACGCCGCCTTCATGGTGGGCCTGCTGGCGGCCCTCTTCGGCGGCCGCCCGGGCATGATCTCCGGCGCCACCGGCGCCATGGCGGTGGTGATGGTCACACTGGTGGCCCAGCATGGCGTGGAGTACCTGTTCGCCGCCGTGGTGCTCACCGGCCTCATTCAGATCCTCGCCGGCGTGCTGCGGCTCGGCAAGTATATCCGCATGGTGCCCTACCCGGTGATGCTGGGCTTCGTCAACGGCCTCGCCATCGTCATCTTCCTCGCCCAGTTGCAGCACTTCCAGATCGACGTCGATGGCGTGCGCCAGTGGATGCAGGGCAAGGACCTCTACATCATGCTCGGCCTGGTGGCGCTGACCATGGCCATCATCCACTTCCTGCCCAAACTCACCGGTGCCTTTCCCGCCGCGCTGGCTGCCATCATCGTCGTTACCCTGCTGGTGGTCTTCGGCGATATCGACACCCTGACGGTCGGTGATCTGGCCTCCATCGAGGGCGGCTTCCCGAACTTCCATCTGCCCATCGTACCGTTCAACTTCGAGACCCTGCAGATCGTCCTGCCCTACGCCATCATCCTCGCCGCCGTGGGACTCATCGAGTCCCTGCTGACCCTGTCGCTCATCGACGACGTCACCAACACGCGCGGGCGCGGCAACCGTGAATGTGTGGGCCAGGGCATCGCCAATACGGTCACCGGTTTCTTCGGTGGCATGGGCGGCTGCGCCATGATCGGCCAGAGCATGATCAACGTGAACTCCGGCGGCCGTCAGCGCCTGTCCGGCGTCGCCGCCGCGTTGTTCCTGCTTGCCTTCATCATGTTCGCCTCGGGGCTCATCGAGATGATCCCCATGGCCGCGCTGGTGGGTGTGATGTTCGTGGTGGTCATCGCCACCTTCGAGTGGTCGAGCCTGCGCATCATGCGCAAGATCCCGCGCACCGACGCCTTCGTGCTCATTCTGGTCTCGGCGGTGACGGTGTTTACCGATCTCGCCGTCGCCGTGGTGGTAGGCGTCATCGTATCGGCACTGGCCTTTGCCTGGGAGCACGCCAGGCACATCAATGTGAAGGGTTACGACGACGAGAACGGTTCGCGGATCTACGAGCTCAACGGCCCGCTGTTCTTCGGCTCGGTGAAGAACTTCCTCGAGATGTTCGATCCGGAAAATGATCCCGACGATGTCATCATCGAGTTTCAGAACTCACGCGTGGCCGATCACTCCGCCATCGAGGCCATCGATACGCTGGCAGAGCGCTATATCCGCGCCGGCAAGACGCTGCACCTGCGCCACCTCAGTCCCGAGTGCCGCCTGTTGCTCACCCGCGCCGGCGATCTCATTGAGGTCAATGTCATGGAAGATCCCAACTACCATGTTGCCGACGACAAGCTGGC
>DRKU01000091.1 GCA_011051615.1 Gammaproteobacteria bacterium | reverse complement strand
CGCCACGACAGACACGCTGCAGGTAATCAAGGGCGGTATCATCCAGCCTGTCCTGATAGTCTTCCAGCAACGCCTTGCTGAAACCGTCGATCGCACGCAACGGTGAACGCAGATCATGTGATACGGAGTAGGAAAAGGCCTCCAGTTCCTCGTTGGTGGCCTGCAACTGTGCCGTACGCTCTGCTACAAGTTCCTCGAGGTGATCCTGGTGACGCCGCAGGCTGTCCGCAGTCCGCTTGTGCTCCCACAGCTCCAGCACCAGCGAAATCATGTCGGCCACCGAAGCGGCAAAGTTCTGCTCATCGATATTCCAGTCGCGTGGGCCTCCCACATGTTCGATACACATCACGCCCACCACTTCGGTACCTCGACGCAGGGGGGCATCGAGCATGGCTCCAATGCCCAGCGGTTGAAGGTAGGATTCGGAAAACTCGGTGGTCTCGGGTGCCATATGGGCATCACGCGCGACGATCACCCGGTTTTCTTCCAGGGCACGAAAATAGGCCGGGTAATCCCGGGCCGAAAGCTCGATACCACTCTCGTGCTCTCCCTTTTCGCTGTTGTACAGGTCCAGGCATTCGATGGCGTCGTGTTTTTCCCGGTAGTGCCACACGCTGGCACGCGCCACACCGAGGGTGCGTGCCACGGTCTCGGTACTTACTTTCAGGGCGGTGCGCAGATCTTCCTCGGCTGCCGCCTGCGCACGGGACAACTCCAGCAGCGCCTGGTGCTGGGCCCACTGTCGTTGTTTGAGAATCTGGTGCTGCTGGCGCAGACGAATAGTATGAATCGCCAGTGCCGCCTCATGGGCCAGGCTCTCAAGCAACAGGATCTCGCGAGCGGAGTAATGCTGCGGCTGTTCGCGGGAGATGCTCATCAAAACACCCAGCGGCTCGTCTTCCATCAAGAGGGGTGCCGCCAGCGCCGAACAGACCCCAAAGCGCTCGCGCAGGCGGGGGCTGACCCGCGGATCACTGTGAACGTCATCGATGGCCAATGTCGTGCGCGTATTGAAGACCTCGACCGCCAGTGAAACCTCGTCGAGCTGCAGGTGAAAATAGCCCTCAGCGGAATAGGTGTCGCCGGTTTGCGCTACGCCAACCAGTTCATCACGCTCGGTATCCTTGAGGATCAGGAATGCCATGTCACCGTCAATGGCACGATCCACCAGCGCGACAATGGCATCGAGTAATTCAGGTAACTGGGATTCCGCCTCGGCAGAACGCAAAAAGTGATTGTTCTGGCTAAGTATTTCATTGTGTATCAACAGGTCGTTGAGCAGATTTCGAAAGCCGCCGGCCAGCACACCCAGTTCGTCGGTCGAACAGGCACGAATCGTATCCGGCTCCTGCTTCCACAGCGGTACGGCCTGAGCGATGACACCCTGCAAGGGGCTGAGCGACTGGCCAAAACTGCGCACGAAGATCAGGCTGCCTCCAATAGCAAGTAACTCCAGCGCCAGCCAGATAATAAAGGTCTCAGAAGTAAAAAAACCCGTACGCGTCCAGTAGTACTGCACCAGCATGGTATCGATGAGCAGGGGGATCAGTGCACCGATGAGAAAGACCTTGGTCTTGATAGTAATGATCGGTCGCGTTGTCATCAGGCCACCCATGGCGCGGCCAAGGAGATCCATGATCAAAAAGAAGATCGGCAGGCCAACGATGATGGAAACGATCAGCGCCACCAGTTCGATGCGAAACAGAGCCAGCGGCGTGGCCTCGAAATCCGTATAGATGTCCGCAGCCACCACCACCGAGATCGCGGCGACAACCAGGTAGAGAAGAAACAGACCCCAGTACCACAGCGGGAAACGCCGCACGGCGCGCAGCACCGCCTCGGGACTGCTGCCGGGCTTGCGCGCCAGCCAGTCCGTCAGGGGCTTCATCTGGTAGGGCAGGAGACCGATCCCGATGATCTGCCAGAGAATGATATAGGCCGGTTCCAGTGGCGTGGAGAGGATCCCCAGCACCTGTGAAGGTGTCAGCACCCCGATGAGGAGGATAAAGGCAAAACCCACCAGCGCCGGCAGGTTCCAGGTAAAGATCATCAACCACAGGTAACGCCGCCGGAACGCTTCCGGCGTCATGCTGCGAAACTCCTGGCTGGCGTCTGTCCTCTTCACCCGCTCCCCGCCTCTAGCGGCACGGCATCCCAACTTTCCCTGTGCAGGGGCCTCCCTGCAACAAGCCCGACGACACATGGGAAATCCCACCATTCCCTGTGCCGCACCTTGCCAGGCTATCGGCAAAGCGGAGCACATGCTGAATATGCCGCGTGTCACGGCGGAGATTCAGTGTGTCACGCTACCCCAGGCTGATACGTGCGAAGCGGCGCTTTCCCACCTGGACGACATGACTGCCACCCGCAGCAATCTTCTCCCTCGTCGAGGTCACCCGCTCACCATCGATCCTCACAGCCCCCTGCTTGACCATGCGCATGGCCTCCGAGGTGCTGCTCACCAGCCCCGCGTCCTTGAGCAGATTGGCAATGGGGTAACCCTCCGTCGGGCAGCTGAACCGATGTTCCGGCATATCCTCGGGCGCGGCACCCTTCTGGAAGCGGGCGATGAAATTCTCCCGCGCCTTCACCGCTGCGGCCTCGTCGTGGAAACGTGCAACGATCTCTTCACCGAGCAGGAACTTGATGTCGCGAGGATTCTTGCCGTCCGCCACGTCACGGCGAAACCCTTCGATCTCCTCCAGCGGCCGGAAGCTGAGCAACTCGAACCAGCGCCACATGAGCTCGTCGGAGATGGACATGATTTTACCGAACATCTCATCGGGAGGCTCGTTGATACCTATATAGTTGTTCAACGACTTGGACATTTTCTGCGCCCCGTCGAGCCCCTCGAGGATGGGCAGGGTCATGACCACCTGCGGCTCCTGGCCTTCCTGCTTCTGCAACTCACGCCCCACCAGCAGGTTGAACTTCTGGTCCGTACCCCCCAGTTCCACATCAGCACGCATGGCGACCGAATCGTAGCCCTGGATCAGCGGGTAGAGAAACTCGTGGATGGCGATGGGCTGGCCTGACCTGTAGCGTTTGGCAAAGTCGTCGCGCTCGAGCATGCGCGCCACGGTGTGGCGGGCGGCGAGCTGAATGAGGTCGGCGGCCTTCATCTCGCCCATCCAGCTGGAATTGAACATCACCAGGGTCTTTTCCGGATCGAGGATCTTGAAGATCTGCTGCTCGTAGGTACGGGCATTCTCGATGACTTCGTCGCGGGTCAGGGGTGGCCGCGTGGCGCTCTTGCCGGTGGGATCGCCGATCATGCCGGTGAAGTCACCAATCAGAAACAGCACCTCGTGGCCCAGTTCCTGGAACTGGCGCAGCTTGTTGATCAGTACCGTGTGCCCCAGGTGCAGATCCGGGGCCGTGGGATCGAACCCGGCCTTGACCCTCAATGGTCTGTTTTTCTTAAGTTTTTCAACGAGTTCACTCTCGACGAGCAGTTCGTCGACGCCGCGTTTGAGGCGGGCGAGCGCTTCCTCGATGCTCGGGACCGTTGCCATGGTTCTCCTCTCACTCCAGCACAGGTACAAAGGGGCGATAGGGTACCACAAGCCTCGACGACCGGCGCAGGCCCCACGACGGGCAAAAACCGTTAGAATGACCCGCCGCCACGGCCATGCGGTCGCCGGGCGACGGCGGGGCAAGCGCAACCTCTGCCCCGGCCATGGTTGACCCGCCGGGGGCCTTCGGGCTATGGTTACAGGTAATAAAAACTGGCGGGATTTCCGTGGATTACAACTCATTCCTAAAGCGTGACTATAAGTCCCTGGTGGACATGCCCGGCCAGCGCCGTGCCCTGCACCTGTCACGCCTGCATGTCATTCTGGTGGCCGCCGGTGCGCTGGTGATCGGCACCCTGCTGGCGCTGGCCTCGGATGATGCCGCCGCCACACGTGGCCAACTGACCGTCAACGGTATCGCACCCGCTTCGCTGCCCGCAGCAGTCCCGACGGACGAGGGCCGCCTGCGCCTGCCACTGGCGCTGCCGGAACTGCCTGTGAGTGCGGCACCACCGGCCGCGGCGCCGCGCGCTGCCGAGCCCGCCGCAGACTGGCAGGAAAGCCGTATCCGCCGTGGCGACACCCTGTCGTCCATCTTCAAGCGTCTCGGCCTCGCCCAGGGCGCCATTCATGAGCTGGTTCGGCTGGGCAAACCGGCCCGCGTCCTGCGACGCCTGCAACCGGGCCAGACCCTGCGCGTGCGCCATGACGGTGAACGGCTTCTCGAACTGGTCATCCGCGAATCAGACCTGGAATCGGTGCGTTTCTACCAGGTGGACGGCCAGTTTCATGTACAGCGTGTGGTACGCGAGCTGGAACGTCGTGTGGCCTTCGGTGCCGGTACCATCGAAAGCTCCCTGTTCGAGTCGGGTATCGCCGCGGGCCTGTCCAACGCGTTGATCATGGAACTGGCGGGGATCTTTGGCTGGGACATCGATTTTGTACTGGATATTCGCAAGGGCGATCAGTTCCGCCTGCTCTATGAAGAACAGTATCTCGATGGTCGCAAGGTGGCCGATGGGCCGATCCTCGCCGCGGAATTCACCAACCGCGGCAAGACCTGGCGCGCCATCCGTTATACCTATGCCGACGGGCGCAGCGATTATTACGATCCGTCCGGCCTGTCCATGCGCAAGGCCTTTCTGCGCACACCGGTGGACTTCACCCGTATCTCGTCACGCTTTGGCAAGCGCAAGCATCCGGTACTCAACCGCATGCGTACCCACAAGGGCGTGGACTACGCCGCCCGTGCCGGTACACCCATCCGCGCCGCCGGTGACGGCAAGATCGTCTTCCGCGGACGCAAGGGCGGCTATGGTCGTACCATCATCATCCAGCACGGCGCGCGCTACAGCACGCTCTATGCCCACATGTCGCGCTATCACAAGCGGGCGCGCAAGGGCCGCTATGTCAAACAGGGCCAGGTGATCGGTTATGTAGGAAGCTCGGGCCTGGCTACCGGCCCACACCTGCACTATGAATTTCGCGTCAATGGCGTGCACCGCAACCCGCTGACGGTTCGCCTGCCCAATGCCCGCCCCATCGCCCGTTCGCGCAAGGACAATTTCCTCGCCCATGCGCAACGTGTCATGGCGCAACTGGACATGTACACCGAAACGCAACTGGCCTCCCTGCGCCGTTGAACTGGCCCCGTATGCGGCGCCGCACCGGGTAAGTACGACTGGCCAACTCGTGCGGATAATGCGGGCCAGACTACCCACCCAATTCGTCACGAGACGCGCTCATGCCTGACATCTACCTTGG
>DRKU01000090.1 GCA_011051615.1 Gammaproteobacteria bacterium | reverse complement strand
GGCCGCGAAGCGCCGCAAGGCAAAAAGCCGTTTTCTTCGCGTTCCTTTGCGTCCTTTGCGGTTGAGAGGGTGTACCCTCCATCGTCGGATCACTTTTTCACCGCAAAGGCCGCGAAGCAGCGCAAGGCAAAAAACCGTTTTCTTCGCGCTCCTTTGCGTTCTTTGCGGTTGAGAGGGTGTACCCTCCATCGTCGGATCACTTTTTCACCGCAAAGGCCGCGAAGCGCCGCAAGGTAAAAAACCGTTTTCTTCGCGTTCCTTTGCGTCCTTTGCGGTTGAGAGGGTGTACCCTCCATCGTCGGATCACTTCTTCTGGCAGCGCTCGATGGCGGCCTGGATGGCCGCGCCGTCGGGGTAGCGATCCTTTGGGTCCTTCTGCAACAGCTTGTCGACGATGGTCTTGACGCAGGGCGGGAGGTTGCGGCGTAACTGGGTGATGGCCTTGTGCCGCTTGCTGGTGATCTGGAACACCAGCGCCGGCAGGGAGTCGCCCTCGAAGGGTAACTGGCCGGTGAGCAGTTCGTACATGGTGATGCCCAGCGAGAAGAAATCCGAGCGACCATCGACCTTCTTGCCGGAGATCTGTTCGGGCGACATGTAGCAGGGCGTGCCCAGCGCGGTGCCGGTCTTCGTCGTGCTGGCATCCATCAGGCGTGCGATACCGAAGTCGGTGATCTTGATGCTGTCGTCCTCCGGCAGGTACATGATGTTGGCCGGCTTGATGTCGCGGTGCACGATGCCCTCGCCGTGGGCATAGTCGAGTGCGCCGGCAGCCTGCCAGATCACCTCCAGCACCCAGTCCACTTTGGCCTTCTTCTTTTTGTTCACGTAGTGGGTGAGATCCCTGCCGTCGAGGTACTCCATCGCCATCCAGGTGAGGTCGTGCTCCTGCCCGGCGTCGTACACGGTGACGATATTGGGGTGATTGAGCTTGCCGGCGGTCTCGGCCTCGCGGAAGAAACGCCTGATCACGTCCTGCAGGTTCATGCCGCCGAAGGAGTCGGCCAGCGACAGGGTTTTGATGGCGACGGTACGGTTGATCCTGGGATCGCGGCCCAGATAGACGGTGCCCATGGCGCCGCGCCCGATCTCTTTTTCGATTTCGTAACGGCCCAGCGTGGGCGTGCTGTCCATGCCCTCGATGATGATGGAGCCGCTGGTGCGCACCACCGCTGCCTCGTCCACCTTGCTCACGCGCGCCTTGCGTTCGGCGACGTCGCGGAAGCTGCTGTCATGTTGCAGAATATAGTCATACACGTCGGCAGCCTTGCCGAACTGGCGCCTGGACTCGAAGTCCTGTGCCAGGCCGTAGGCCACCTCGAGGGCACCCTTGTCGATGACCGTGGTGTGGCGCAGGCGGTCCATGGCCTGATCGAGCTGGCCCTGGGCCTGCAGGGCCACCGCCAGCATGCGATTGGATTCCGCCAGTTCTTCCTGCAATTTGCCACGCTCGCGCGTGGCGACGAACCAGGCACCGAGCAGCACGTGACCAACCACCAGAAACAGCGCCGGGGTGACGAAATCGACCCACAGCTGCGGCTTCATGAGCAGGAAGAGGCTGGCGATCACCAGTCCGCCAGCCACCAGCAGGGTGGTGAGGACGGCAACGCCGGCGGAGAAACGTGGATAGACGAAGATCATGATCAGGAACACGCCCAGCAGGGCCAGCCAGCGAGCCATGTCGGCCCACGGCGGTTGTTCGAACAGGTCGTCGTTGGCGATGGCCGTGGCCAGGTTGGCGATGAGATCGGCGCGGCTGAAGGGCAGGGTCGCAGGCACGGCGAAGTAGTCGCTGTAGTCAGTGGCGGTGATGCTGACGATGAGGCGTTTGCCAGTAATGTCCGCCGGGGCGACCTCGCCATCGAGTATCGCGGCGGCTGAAAGATGCGCAAAGGTGGGACCGCCGGATTCGTTCACATAGAAGCCCGGCCACAGACGGCCCTGCGCATCCACGGGCAGCGTGCGCTCGCCCAGCATCAGCCTGCTGTCAGCCAGACGCACAGCATTGCGCCCCGCGCCATCGGTGGCAAGCCACAGGGCGAGGGCGGGGATGATCTGTTCACCATGGGTTACCAGCAGGGGTAGACGGCGCTGCGTCGTGTTGTCCATGACGGCGAAGCCGGCGTGGCCCACGCCACTGGCCTGGCGAGTGAAGCGTGCCAGCGGGTGGCGCAGGCGCCGGTAGCGCGGCAAGGTCAGCCCGGTGGGATCCAGCTTGAGGGTGGCGCGACGCACGATGTCCGCAGGCAGTTCGGCCTGCGCGCCGTTCGTGCCCTGCGGGTAGACGGCGAGATAGAGCCGGCGGGTCTTTTTCAACATCGCTTCCAGTGTTGCATCCTGATCCAGATTGCGGCGCGCCTCGCGCACCTCGCGCTCCAGTTCGCGTAGCTGGCGGGTGCGCAGGGTCTTGCGGTTCTTGCGCAACAGGGCTTCCAGCTGGCGCAGGCGCTCCACGCCGTCGCTGGCGGCGGCCTGGTCGAGCGGCAGATCCAGGGCGATGCTGTGCGGCTGTGCCGAGTTGAGCCGTTCGAGCAGTTCGGCGAGCCGCCCGCGTGGCCACGGCCAGGGACCGGTGCGGGTGATGGACTCGTCGTCGATGGCGATGATCACAAACTCGCTGGCCGCAGCGGCGTCGCGGGGGGCCAGTCGCACGCCGAGATCGTAGGCTGCATCGCGCACCGGCGCGAACCACTGGGGAGCAATTGTCGCAATGAGCGCGAAGACAGCGGCGAGGATGGCTGCGGCGGCGTTCTTGCGCAGGGCGGGTTTCATGTACTGCGTGATCTCTGGGTGTCAGTAAAATACGCGCTGCGCGGCAAACGGTAGCGCGTAGCGGCCTGCCTTATATATAGAAGGGGGGAAAGAAGCCGGCATCGGCCAAAAGTATGAAAATGGGCCGTCATGGTGCGCTTGTGGCCAATTTCATACTTATGGCCGATGACGGGCGGGGAGAGCAATCTACACTTACGCCCAACAACAAATTCAGATACAGGTGGAACAATGCGACGAGGTCTTTTCCCTGTTCTCCTAATGGCAGCCGCCCTGTCCGGCGCCTGCACCAAGCTCAACGATACTGCGAGCAGCAACCTGGCCGTGGGTCAGCTCGATACCATGTTCAACGGTACCGGCCTGGTAGTACTCCAGAATACGGCGGGTACCGATTACGGTCGCGGTATCACCACCGATGCCAACGGCAACATTGTTGCCGTTTCTGCGCGTACCGTTGCAGGTAATGGTTTCGACATGGCCGTGTTTCGCATCACGCCGAGCGGGGGGCTGGACACCAACTTCAACGGCACGGGTCTGTTCACAGTGGATGGTTCGGCGGGCGCCGCTAACCAGACCGACAGCCCATTCGATATAACAGTGGACGGCAGCGGGCGCATCCTCGTCACCGGTGATGCCTGGAACGGTAACAATTACGACATGATCGTCTGGCGTGTGACCAGCGCGGGGGCACTGGACACCAGTTTCGATAGTGATGGCATCCTGCGCCAGGATGGTAACGCCTACGACACCGGTCGCGAAGTGCTGCTCGATGACAATAATCGCATCATGGTGGTCAGCGGGCGCACTGTCGGAGGTGATCAGGATATGGCCGGCTGGCGTATCAATGACGATGGTACGCTGGATACAAGCTATGATGCCGATGGCTGGTTTATCGACGATACGGGGAGTGCAGACTGGGCCAAGGACGGGAAACTGGACAGTATCGGCCGTCTTGTCGTCGTTGGTTCCCTGGGCAACGACCTCGTACTGTGGCGTATCGCAAGCAACGGCGGTCTCGATACGGCCTTCGGCACCAGCGGTCGAGCAAGCTACGCCGAGGCCAGCGCCATCTTCCGCGGCGAGGGTATGACTATCGACGCCCAGGGGCGCATCGTCGTTGCCGGCTGGCGGCTCTCAGGCGGCAATTACGATGCCGTGATCTGGCGTTTCGACGCCAGCGGCAATCTCGATACCAGCTTTGGCAACAATGGCACGGTGATTCTCGATAGCGGCGGTCGCGACATTGCCTGGGACGTGGAGCTGGACAGCGAGGGCAACATTCTCGTCTGCGGAGAATGGCACAACGGTAACGACACTGACATGATCCTGTGGCGCTTTCGCAGCGATGGCAGCGCCGATAGCCGCTTTGGTGACGACTACAATGCCGACAACACCCCTGACGGCTACGTCATCCATGCCAATGCCGCCGGTAGCGGTGATGACCTCGGTTTCCAGCTGGCACTGGACGGCGAGGGGCGCATCCTGGTCATTGGTGACAGCGATGCCAGTGGCGGGGCGGATACAGATCGTGATGTGGTGATCTGGCGCTTCGAATAACCGAGAGCTATTCCGGTGGCTTGATAAGACCGATCTTGTAGGCGTTCCTGACGCACTCGGCGCGGCTTTTGGCGTGCAGGAGCTGGAACAGGGCGTAGAGGTGGGATTTCACCGTGGCCTCGGACAGGTGCAGGGTGAGGGCGATGTCCTTGTTGGAATAGCCATTGGCGACGAGTTTCAGAACCTCGCGCTGGCGGCGTGTGACGCCCACCTGGTTGTAGCTGGAATCGGGGTCAGCACTGGCGAGGGGCGCACTGCGGAGACGCTCGATGGCCGTATTCAGTCCCGCCGGCAGGTAGATGTTGCCGTCCAGCACCTGGCGGATGGCGTCAAGCATCTGTTCGCTGTCGTGGGACTTGGGAATGAAACCCAGCGCGCCGTGGTTGAGCACGTTGAGGATCTGTTCCGCCTCCTCGGTGGCCGAGACCGCCACCACGGGCACTGTGACACCACGGCGCTGGATGCTGTCGAGGAAGCCGATACCATCGAGGCGCGGCATGTTGATGTCGAGCAGGATGAGTTCGATGTCACTGTCGATGTCAAGAATGGACAGGGCCTGCATGGCATCGGCCACTGGCACACATTCGATATGGGTATCGAGTTGCTCGACCACGTGGCAGACGCCATCGAGAAACAGGCGGTGATCATCGACGATGAGTATTTTCATACACACAGCTTATTTCAGGCTTTACTTATGAACAAGGCTATAAATGGCCAATGGGTAAGAAATTCAGTCTTTCGTCTGATGGCAATTATGCGCATATGGCCTAGATTCTCAAGCAGAGCATGACCGAGTACGGTGCCGCTACCAGGGCGGGCACCGTGAGCGGACCGATCACAAGCAGTACAACGAGAGGGTAGAACCACATGAAACAGCGACTCAAGCAACTGGGCCAGGGCATGACCGAGTACATCATCATCGTCGCGCTCATCGCCATCGCCGCCATTGCCGTGTACTCCCTGTTCGGCAAGACCATCAAGAACCAGGTGGCCGGCGTGGCGCAGGAGCTCTCCGGCAGTGATGGCAGCAGCGCCGTAGGTGCCGCACAGGGTGCAGCACAGGAGGCCGAGGGCGCTGCCGGTCAGGAGACTGACCTGGGTAACTATACCGAGAATTAGTCGGGCAACCGGCCAGCGAGCAGTTTTCCTCTGGAGTTTTCAACAGGATGTCCCGCTTGAGGGACGTCGGGCGGACACCTATGCCTGAAAAACGCCGAATCGACATAGCGGGCTTTCACAACCGCGTTGCCCTGCAGCGCGGCCAGGCCAGCGTGTTCGTCATCGTGCTGGTGGTGGTCGTGCTGGTGGGTATTCTCGTGCTGTTCAACACCGGGCAGCTTACGCGGCAGAAGGTGGAAGTGCAGAACGCTGCCGATGCGGCGGCCTATAGCGCGGGTATCCTGCGCGCGCGTACGCTCAACTTCATGGCCTACACCAACCGCGCCATGGTGGCCAACGAAATGGCCATCGGGCAGTTTTCGGCCTTTGCTGCCTGGCGTGCCAAGTATGGCCTGGCGGCGAAGGGATTGACACCATCGCTGATAGGGCTTGGCTCAACGCCGGTTGGCAGGTTCATTGTTTCGCTCATCACGGCGCCGATGAAGGTGCTAAACGCCATCAACGACGGCGGCAAGCTCCCGATCTTTGGTTCAATCCCCGGCATCGGCACGGTTGGTGCGGTAATCGGTCAAGGCCTGAGCCAGCTCAACTGGGCCTTGAATATGGTGTACGGTGCCGCCCAGTTCATGGTACGGGTGAGTGGCCTGGTGGCGCAGGCAGAAACCATACCAAAGCTCATCGATACCAATGCCCCCGGTGCGAGGTTGTCCAATTTCGGTGCGTTTGCGCTGGCGCTCAGTATTTATGAACAGGAGCGATTTGCTGTTTTTGCCGGTCCCAATGTGCCACGCGGTAAGGAGCAGTATCGCAATGGTGGTATGCGGCGCTACATTGCCCTGGTCAATGATTCGCGTGACACATGGACCGTTAACCGGGAACGCGACGATCTCAGGACTCCACCTCTCAGTTTCAAGACACCAGTTATTCCGGGGTTGGTCGAGCTGGTGTTCGACAAGTTCGGTTTTGGTTATTCCATGTACGGCGGCACGGAACTGCGTATCGTTGGCAGCCTGAAGAATGCGCCGGGCTGGTCATCTGCAGATACCATCAAGTTCGGGGCGAATGGGCGCGTTGTCATGCGCATTAATACGATCGTCGATGGCTGGCGTACCGTCCCTGTTCCAATCGCTAATATTGCCAGCCTGTCGCTGGGTGGTGCGTCCCAGGAACGTGTCGTCCGCCGCGGTTCTGCGCTCGGCTTTGGCAATTTCAAGGGGTGGAATGTACCGAATCTGTATGGCCAGCCATCCGCAGGAGGCAATGTGCGCCTGGCCTTGCTAGATGCCATCAACCCGCGTCCGTTTGGAGGATACCAGCCCAGATCGGTACACCGTGGCCTGGCCAATTTTCACCATATCGATCCAGAGCGATACCCGTCGATGACAGCGTCGCCTGTCATCCTCATCGGTGTGCGTAAGGATCTCGACAGTCTGGAAACCTCCGATCAGCTGCCGCCAGAACGTCAACTGGGCGGTGGGCGTTTCCAGTTGAACACGATTGTGGCGGCAAACACGCCGGATGCGGTGGAAAACGATCTTGCCGCGGCTGCGCGGACGAGGTTACGGGAGATTCTGAATGAGACCCTGCAAAGTGGAGTGGAAGGCGTAAACGATCTGCCGGCGCCGTTCAACAGCTTCATCGACGTGGAGAGCATGGTGGACGAATTGGTTAATACCGTAACCGGCACACTGAATCCGGCGATCAACTACTTGCTTGATCCGCTCGATCAGGGCGAGGGTCGTAGCGCGATGTTCTCGGTTTCGGCCGCACAGGTCTATTACCGGAACCCCGAAAATGAGACCGAGCTGGGGTCCCTGTTCAACCCCTACTGGGAAGTACGTCTTCAGGCGCTTGACGACAATGTGCGCAAGTGGGCATTGGTCACACAGGATCCCGCATTTCGTTCCATCGTTGCCTATTTAATACGCACCAATCCTGATGAAACGGGTCTGTATCACGATATGCAGTACCTGGGTGAGGAAGCGCGATGAGTGTTGCACCAGCGACGATGAACAGCGTGTATGCCAGCGGACAGGCACTTGCCGAGTTCAACGTGGCGGCCGTGTTCGTTCTGATGCCGGTATTTCTCCTTATCCCGCTGGTGGGGAAATATATCGACCTGCGACATACGGCCGTGCAGTCAGCGCGCACCGTGGCCTGGGAGCGCACCGTCTGGTTCGAGCGTTCCGCCAACGGTACTGATACCGTTCCGGTGGCCTCGACCGCCCCCGCGCGCAGTAACAGCGAAGTTCAACGTGCGGCAGTGGCACGCCTGCTTGGAAATGGCAGCCGCCCATTACAGGCCCAGGATTGGGGTACCGATATGACTGATTCGGAGCTCAACCCATTCTGGCGCGATCATCGTGGAGACCGGTTGGTAACACTGGCTCCAAACGATTCGATCAATACACAGGGTCCTGATCAACCTCTGCCTTCAACCGGATACAGGGAGATGGCCAGGCTCGACGAGGTGGATGATTCGATTAACGGCGTACTTTCCTATGGAAACACTATCAAAAACCAAATCGAGAGTCTGGCTTCCTCCCTTGGCCTGCCTCTCGACCTGCCGGGGATCCCCAGTGTGAATATTTTCCGGAAATTTCACTTCGAAGGCTTCTATGCGCCAGTAACACGGCTGCCGGTCAACAATGTCGAAGGACTGGCAAGTTTCGGTGAACCTGGGGGTGTCTTCGACGATCTCAATCTCGTCATGTCGGGTCAGGCTGCGCTGATTGCCGATGGCTGGACGGCCGAGGGTTCTGCGCAATTCGCGGAGTGGGTGGACGATTATGTCCCTACCAAGGCGTTGAAACCCTTTCTTACGCCATTTCAGGAACTGGCCAGTTACCGTGCTCCCGTGCTGGGCGTGAGTCTGGCGCCCGAGTTGGCGCCTGGAAAGTTAAGGATTGGTTATGTCCATATGGGGCCGGTGCCGACCAGCGATATCATCCCGGCATGCCCAAACGGTTTGTGCAGTTATGAGGAAAACTGAAGCATTCTGGTTACAGGCGGCGGGTCGTGATGGCACGGCGTGGGCCGCATACTTGCTGGTTCTGTTCTTCGTGCCCGGCGTGGCTTCAGCAGGCTGGCCACGGGTAGTCGAGCCGCCGGCCTCAACGGTCGAGCAGATCGGTGGGAATGTTGCATACAACAGTGTGCCAATGCAGATCTATGTCTATACCAGCAAACTTTCGCCGGAACGTGTTCTGGCATTCTATCGTGATCGCTGGTCCGATGGCTTTGTCGAAAACGCGTACGAAGGCTGGCGACAAATCAGCCGCCTGGAAGACGAGTATTTCATTACCGTGCAAGTTGGCCCGGGTGAGGGACGTGGTACCCGGGGGCGCATCAGTATCATGCACCTTCATGAACGGCCCGTCGATAATCCGGGTGCAGGAGTTCCAAAACTTCAGGGTACTGTTGTCATGAATGACACGGTCAGTAGCGATCCCGGCAGGAAGAATCGCACGGTGGCGATGATAAACACCTATTCCGTCGAGAGTAATGCCGACTACTACCGTCGGCACTACCTGGAGCGTGGCTGGGGTACCACCCTCAAGCAGGATATGGGTGGGAATCACATGACGGTGTATCGAAAGGGTACGGATGAAGTCACCGTTGTCATCAACAAGGGCGACGGTGGTTCCATGATTGTCATCAATGAAGTGAAGGCAAGCGGGTTTTTCGCATGGTGAGCCGAAAGCACATGATACCGGCCTGGCAACGTGGGCAGGCCTACGTGGAATACCTGATCGTCACCGGTGTCGTGGTCGCCGCGCTGACGGTGGGTTTCCCGGGCCCCAACGATCCCAGTGTCGTCGGTCACCTGGTCAACGCCATCAAGCGCACCTACAGCGGCTATGCCTACGGGATCTCGGTGGCGGAGCTGCCCGACAACAACGAAATTGAAAATGCGCCGGAAGATAGTTCCGGCAACTAATCAGGAAAAGAACAGCAAATAAAACTGGTACAAGCCTATGAGTGTTACAGCACGAGTGAGTTCCTTTTTTGGTGTCCTGAAGGCCAACCGGCCTCTGCGCCTGTTCGTCATTGCTACGGCGCTGGCTATCCTCGCCGCCTACCTGGCGATCAAGTATCTGGAGTTGCGCGAGGCGGCCCTGCTGCGCCAGGCACAGGGTGAGCCGCAGCGCATGGTCAGGGTCGTGGTGGCAAGCCAGAACCTCAAACCCGGTGCCGTCATCAGCGGCGCCAACATGTCCGCACGCCTTGTGCCGGCCGATTATGTCCACAGCCAGGCGCTGGTGCCGAGCCAGTTCAAGAAAGTAAAGGGCAAGCGCCTGATAGAGCCACTGGAAGCAGGACGCCCCCTGTTGTGGACGCATATTGCTGGCAGCACACGTACCGATTTTTCCGATGTGATCAAGAAGGGACGGCGCGCGATTACCGTGCAGGTGGACCAGATCAATTCCATCGACGGCATGATCGAGCCGGGTAACGAGATCGACCTGTACGTCACCATGCCGGCCAAGCACGTGGGTGGCGGTAATGGCGATGCCATCTTCCCGGTGGTGCAGAACGTCACCGTGCTGGCGACCGGGCGGCGGCTGGATCCCAGGGTACAGGCGAGCATGACCGTGGGCTATGGGGGATCGCGCCGCGAGCGCTACAACACCGTGACCCTCGATGTCTCGCCCAAGCAGTCGGCCCTGATCCTTGCCGCACAGGCGGCCGGCCAGTTGAGCGCCTTGCTGCGCAATCGCAACGATGCCGGTACTGCCAACTTTGGGCATATCAAGCCGGGCGATATCTTCACCATTGCGCGCCAGGTGGCTATCGAGGAAGCGGCAGCCGCGGCACCGCAGCCGCAGATTGTGCGTGGCCCGGATGGCAAGCCGATCGGTATTGTTGACCCGGAGACCGGTCTGGTTACCGATCCTGACGGCAACCCCATCGGTCGTGTAGATCCCGAAACCGGCGTAGTGACCGATCCGGATGGAAATCCCATTGGCGTGGTGTCCGAGGAACCGCCAACACCGGAAGAGCGCGTTGCTCTAGGTTTACCGCCGGAAGCCGCGCCGGGTACGCCGGGCGCACCGGGTTTCACCGCGGGCGGCTGGCTGGTCGAGTTCCTTGCTGGTGGTAACAGCAAGGACGGTGTCGCCGAAGTTCAGCAACTCACTGTGCAGTAGTGGAGTAATGATAATGAAGAGTTACAGAACACAACAACAATATCTGCTTGCCGGTGCTCTCCTGTTCGGTTGTGCCCTGATGATGTTCACCCTGCTTGCTTACGCGAAAGAGTGGATCCCGTCGAACCAGACCCTGTCGCTGTTCGTTGGTGACGTTAAGGTGATCAGGGTGGGGGCGGCCGAGCGCGTGGCGGTTGGTAATGGCAAGTTGCTCTCGACTTCCCTGACCGGCAAGGGCCAGTTGATCATCTTGCCGGAGAAAGAAGGCGAGACGATCATTCACCTGTGGGGCAAGTCGGGCTGGGAGCGCAAGATCCAGGTGCGTATCGCCAAGTCGAATCCAAAGACAGCGGTTACCGAGATCCAGGCCCTGCTGCGTGACGCCACCAATCTGACGGTGCGTTCAGTGGGCGGTCGGCCGGTGATCGAGGGCATCATGAACCCGGTGGACGCCGAGCGCGTCAAGTCCATCAAGCAGTATTATCCGGATACCATCGTCCTCGCGCGGCCCAACGAGGTTTATCATGACCGCATGATCCATATGAAGGTGCAGATCACCGAGTTCTCCAGCACGGCGCTCGAGGAACTGGGCATCAACTGGCAGACCACCATCAATGGTCCTGCCGCCGGTTTCGCGGCGCAGCCCGAGGAAAAT
>DRKU01000089.1 GCA_011051615.1 Gammaproteobacteria bacterium | reverse complement strand
TTGAAGACCCTTCTCGACGAAGATGGCATTACGGTGATCCTGGATGCCGGCGTCGAGCGTGTCGACCATGACGGCAGCCAGTTCAGCGTGATGACGCGTGAAGGCGAACTTCGTGGTGACCGATTGCTAGTGGCCACCGGGCGCACGCCCAACACGGAAATTCTCGCTCTCGAGCGGGCCGGGGTTGCCGCCGACCGGCGCGGTGCCATCATCGTGGATGATCACATGCGAACCAACGTGGCGCATATCTATGCAGCGGGTGACTGTACCAGCCAGCCGCAGTTTGTCTACGTGGCAGCGGCCGCCGGTACCCGCGCGGCGGTGAACATGACCGGTGGTGATCGGTCCCTGGACCTGTCTGTGATGCCAGCGGTGATTTTCACCGACCCCCAGGTGGCGACCGTGGGCCTGAACGAACAGCAGGCCCGGGAGCAGGGGCTGGCAGTGGAGAGCCGCAAGCTGGCGCTGGAAAACGTTCCGCGTGCACTGGCCAACATGGATACCCGTGGTTTCGTCAAACTGGTGACGGAAAAGGACAGCGGTCGCATCCTTGGTTGCCAGGTGGTGGCACATGAGGGTGGTGAGATCATCCAGACCGCGGCACTGGCCATCCGCAACGGCATGCGTATCGATGAGCTTGCCGATCAGCTGTTTCCCTATCTCACCATGGTGGAAGGCCTGAAACTTTGTGCACAGACCTTCAGCAAGGATGTCAGGCAGCTTTCATGCTGCGCGGGATGAGGCGCGAGCCTTACTGGCGTGTTGCCAGGTGCCGGTGTCGGTGCTCTATGATGTCGAGAGACGGATCATAGATCTGCGTTTCCATCTCGAACAGGCCCAGTATCGTGTGAAAGAGATTGTCATGGCTGTAATGATGACCCACGCTCGCCTGTAGTGTGCGCACATCGACCTCATCCTGATCGAAACTGTCGCTGAACCACATGATCAGGGGGACGTGTTTCTGCGCGTCGGGTGCCATAAAGTACGGCAGGCCGTGCAGATAGAGACCGTATTCCCCGAGTGACTCCCCGTGGTCGCTGGCGTAGATCATGCCTGCCTCGAAGTTCGGGCTGTTTCGCTTGAGCAGTGCGATAACTCTGGAGAGGAAATAATCCGTATAGAGAATGCCGTTGTCATAGGCATTGGTGATTTCCTCGTCCGTACAGTTTTCCAGCTCGTTGGTATGACATACCGGCGTGAAGCGCTCGAACTGCTTTGGATAACGTTTGTAGTACGCGGGGCCGTGATTTCCCATCTGGTGCAGGACGATAAGAATGTCTCCATCCGGGTGAGAGTCGATGTAGTCCTGCAGTCTCGCCAGCATGCCCTCATCGCGGCATTCCACGTCACAGACGGGGTTCACATCGGGCGTACGGTAGCTCTCATAAGGTACTCGTGCGGCAACACCCTTGGAAGTGGAGTTGTTGTCCAGCCACAGTACGTTGATACCGGCACGTTGTGCGATATCGAGCAGATTGTCCATGGACACTGCCCTGCTCTCATCGAATTCCGCCTGCGGCAGCGCGGAGAACATGCACGGCACGGAGATCGCTGTCGATGTCCCGCATGACCAGATGTTGTGGAAACTGATGACCTTCTCTTTTTTCAGCAGCGGGTTGGTTTCGCGCACATAGCCATTGAGGGAGAAATGATCGGCGCGCGCGGTTTCACCAACGACCAGGATGATCAACTCCCGATCTCCATCGTTATCCCTGCCCATGATATGTGCATCCAGTGCGAGTTGGCGAAATTCCCGGTGGCTGCTGGCCAGGGAGCGGCTGGTGTAGCTGGCGAGGGAATACATGTAGTAGGCCGGGTTGGCGTAGTAGCGTAGCGGCTTGTGCTCGCGGAAGAACGAGGAATAGAAATCGCCAAAGGCAAACAACATGACGGCGATGGTCAGGAAAGACAGGCCGATGAGTTTCAGGCGTGCAAGCACCGACTGCCGCAGCGGGACCTGTATGATCCTGGCGCGATAGATGAAAAAGCCCGGTACGACGCCCAGCAGCAGCACGTAGAGCACGAGGCGGAAATTGAACAGGTCGAGAGATTCCGCGAGGTTGGTGCTGAGGATGTTGTCGATCATGCTCTTGTCGACAACGATGTTGTAACTGTCCATGAAACAGGCCGCCAGCGCGGAGAGCAGCAGGACCGTAACCAGTACCGGTTTGATGGTGTGACGGTAACACAGCAGCGACAGGAAGATGATGGCCACGGTGGCAAACAGGATCATCACCGATACCAGATAGATCGCGTTTTTCCAGTCGAGCGGATAGGCGTCGAGAAAATTGTCGAGGAAGGCAAAGTTACCAAACGCCATGACGAAGATGGCGGTGAGGACGATGAGTATGGTCTGGCTGACTGGCTTCATGATAGCGCGTTACGCGAACCGGCAGGCCGGCCTGGAAAGTTGACCTTGCCGCGACGGTTGCCCGTCACTACCAAGGATATATGCAAGGGTGGTGCCTGTCTGTCCGCAACGGGAGCTGTACCGGGAACACCAGGCTAAGTCTATGTTAAACATGAAAATAAGTCTAAATCGAGGTGGTAGACGCCTCAATATTCATGTATAGTACGTCATTTACCCACTTCTGTATATACATAACACTATAAATACAGCAAGAGAGGATGGTTAATACATGATTACAGCCGGACAAATGCGTGCTGCGCGAGCCCTGCTGGGCATCGATCAGCGTCAACTTGCCGAGGCCGCAGGCCTGTCGCTGCCCACCATCCAGCGGATGGAGAGCAGTGACGGCCAGGTGCGTGGCAACGTGGATTCCCTGGTCAAGGTGGTGGAAGCACTGGAGAAGGCTGGCATCGAGTTGATCGGCGAGGGTGCGGTGAGCACCGAGGGCGGTCGTGGCGTAAGACTGCGCTAGATTGCAGCAACCTGGAGAGGTATCGATGAAGTTAGTGTGGCACAAGCTGTTTCCTTTTCTCGAATGGCTGCCGGGGGTCAACAAACAGATCCTCAGGGCGGACGTCCTGGCGGGGCTCACCGGCGCCATTATCGTTCTGCCGCAGGGTGTGGCCTTTGCCACCATCGCCGGTATGCCGCCGGAGTACGGTCTCTATGCCGGTATGGTGCCGGCCATCATTGCCGCGCTGTTTGGTTCCTCGCGCCTGCTGGTGTCGGGCCCGACCACGGCGGCTTCCATCGTGCTGTTTTCCTCGCTCAGTGTCTACGCGACACCGGGTTCCCCGGACTATGTCACGCTCGCCCTGACCCTGACCTTCATGGTGGGTGCCATCGAACTGGCGCTCGGCCTTGCGCGCATGGGGGCATTGGTCAATTTCATCTCGCACTCGGTCATCGTTGGTTTTACTGCCGGGGCGGCCATCCTCATCGCGGCCAAGCAGTTGAAGAACTTCTTTGGCGTGGAGATCAAGGGTGGCGGGCACCTGCATGACATTCTTATCCAGTTTGGCAGCCAGCTGAGTGATATCAATCCGTGGGTCACGGCGGTTGCCCTGCTTACCCTGTTCAGTGGTATCGCGGTCAAGCGCTGGTGGCCGAAGATGCCCTACCTTATTGTTTCCATGGTGGTGGGAAGTGTGGCCGCCTGGTTGCTCAATCGCTGGGTCGGCGTGGAAACCACGGGTATTGCCACCGTCGGCGCCCTGCCCCGTAGCCTGCCGCCCCTGTCGTCACCTGACTTTTCTCTCGATACCATCAAGAACCTGGCACCGGCGGCACTGGCCGTGAGCCTGTTCGCGCTGACCGAGGCGGTATCCATCGGCCGTTCACTGGCGGCCAAGACCGGGCAACGCATCAACGGTAACCAGGAGTTCATCGGTCAGGGTCTGTCCAACGTGTTGGGTTCTTTCTTCTCGAGCTATGTGGCCACCGGTTCCTTCAACCGTTCCGGTGTCAATTACCAGGCGGGTGCGAAGACGCCGTTAGCCGCCGTCTTTGCCGGTGTGTTGCTGATCGGCGTCGTGCTGGCGGTGGCTCCATTGGCGGCCTATCTGCCCAATGCCACCATGGCCGGGATCCTGTTCATCGTGGCCTGGGGGCTGATCGACTTCCACGAGATCCGTCATGTCCTGTCGAGCAGCAAGCGTGAGACGGCCGTGCTCGGTGTGACCTTTTTCGGTGCGCTGTTCCTGGAACTGGAAACCGCGATCTTCGCCGGTGTCCTGTTGTCACTCATTCTCTATCTTGAACGGACTTCCAAGCCGCGCATCGTTACCCGTGCACCCGATCCCAACGCGCCGAAACGTGCCTTTTCCAGTGATCCCACCTTGCCGCAATGTCCGCAGTTGAAGATCATCCGCATCGATGGTTCCATCTTCTTCGGCTCGGTCAATCATGTGCAGGAGGCCTTCGATCGCATCCGCAAGGAAAACCCCGAGCAGAAACACCTTGCCCTCGTCGCGCGAGGTATCAACTTCGTCGATCTTCAGGGTGGCGAGGCACTGGTGGCCGAGGCGCGTCGACGCAAGGCTGAGGGTGGTGGATTCTATCTCATCGACGTGAAACAGGGTCTGTGGGAAGACCTGGAACGCTGCGGTTGCCTTGACGCTGCCGGTGCCCGAAATATTTTCATGTCCAAGACTGCGGCCATTCGTGCAATTTTTCAGAAACTCGACAAGGAGATCTGCAGGACCTGTACGAAACGTATCTTCCAGGAATGTGAGACGGTCGAGCGGGTCGAGCCATCCGCCGAATCTCCGCAACAGGCAGACTCAAGGTAAAATTGCGGTCTCCGGGGAAGCCAGGTCCCGGGGACCCATACTCAATTCGTTTTGACGCGGTGCGTGGTGGATGAAATTCAATCACAATAATTTCCACATTCACCGCCGCAGAAACAAGGCACTGGGTGTTCCTGAACTGATTGCCATTGCCCTCGGTGGCATGGTGGGCGGGGGCATCTTCACGGTGCTGGGGATCTCGGTAGCCACCATCGGGGTCTACACGCCGTTGGCCATTGCGCTGGGCGGCTGTATCGCCGCGCTTGCAGCGTATTCCTATATAAAGCTGGGTGTGTACTACAGGGACGAAGGCGCCACCTATTCCTTCTATAAGAAAACCTTTCCTGCCACTCCCTTTGCCGCGTCACTTGTCGGCTGGTGGGTGATCTTCGGCTATATCGCTACCCTGGCCCTGTATGCCTATACCTTTGCCTCGTATGCCATCAGTGATTTTTCCTTTGCGGAGAACGAGTGGATACGTAAACTTGTCGCCGGTGGCATCATCGCGGTCTTCACGGCCATCAACCTGTGGAGCGTCAGGGGCATGGGCCGCATCGAGGACCTGATGGTCTATACCAAGCTGATCATCCTGGTGCTCATCTCCGTGGTATTAATCAACAGGGGCCACACCACGATTCCGCAACTCCTGGAGGACGACCAGCAGTTCTCCCTGCTGGGGATCATGATCGTGGCTTCGGTGACTTTCGTCGCTTACGAGGGCTTCCAGCTGGTCATCAATGCAGTCAACGAAATGGAAAGGCCGGAGCGCAATATACCGCGTGCCATCTACGCGGCGATCGTGCTGGCGATCCTGATCTATGTAGTCATTGCACTGGGTGCCATCCTGGCGATCCCTTTCGAAGACATCGTTCGCAATGAGGAATATGCGCTGGCGGCCGGTGCGGCGGATACTCTCGGTTCCTGGGGGCGTGGGCTGGTAATTGCCGGCGCCCTGCTGGCAACCAGCAGCGCCATCAGCGGTACTGTTTTCGGCGCCTCACGGCAGATGGCAGTCATTGCCCACGACGGGTATTTCCCCGCCCTGCTCGCTCGACGTCACGCCCGCATTCCGGTCTACGCGATTCTCACCATGGCGCTGTGTGCGTTTGCATTGATCCTGGCTGGTACCCTGAGGGTGATCCTCGAATTTGGCAGTGTGACATTCCTGCTGGTTTCGCTGATGATGGCCTGGGCCAATTTTCGCATACGTCACAGGACCGGTTCATCGCTATGGGTGACCGTGCTGGCTATCATCGGTCTGGCCGCCGGTACTGTGTTCATCTTCTACTACGAGCTCATCACCCAGCCCGAACAGCTGATTTTCATTGGTGGCCTGTATGCGCTGCTTGCGGTGGGCGCATGGTTGTATGCGCGTAACAATCGCGTGCAGCTTTCCGAGAGCTGAAACCGTCCCGCTCCAGGTGTTATAGTCCCGTGTGTTCTTTCCCTGGTGTCGTATACACCCCATCACTTTGAGCGCGGAGATACGGAATCTTGAAGACACAAACAGAGTTTCTGACCCTGCGAGAGCACATCCGCGGTGTCATTGTCGGTCAGGCCGAACTCATCGATCATATCCTGGTGGGGTTACTGACCGGCGGTCACCTGCTGCTGGAAGGTCCCCCCGGTGTGGCCAAGACCACGGCGGTGAAGGCGCTGGCCAGCGGTGTGCATGCCAGCTTTCAGCGTATCCAGTTCACACCCGATCTGATGCCTTCGGACCTGACCGGCAGTGACATCTTCGATCCGCGCGAAAGCCGTTTTGAATTTTCTCCGGGTCCCCTGTTTCACGAGATCGTGTTGGCCGACGAAATCAACCGTGCCCCACCCAAGGTGCAGTCGGCCCTGCTCGAGGCCATGGAAGAACACCAGGTCACCGTGGGCAGTACTACGCACCCACTACCGGATCTCTTCGTCGTCATGGCGACGCAGAATCCCCTTGAACAGGCCGGGACTTACCCCCTGCCGGAGGCCCAGCTGGATCGCTTTCTGCTGCATGTCCTGATCGATTACCCGGACGAGAGCGAGGAATTCGATATCCTGCAACGTGATCGCCACCGCCACTTCGATGATGCCCCGCCATCGCTGGAGACCCGTCTGCATCCGGAAACGGTCCTGCAGGCGCGACGCGAAGTGGCCGAGATCTATATGGAACCGGAAGTAGAGAAATATATCGTACGCCTGGTGCAGGCCACGCGCAGGCCGGAGAAGTGGGTGCCCGAGTGGCAGGGTTACATCGAATTCGGTGCCTCGCCACGTGCCAGCCTTGCGCTGGTGCGCTCGGCATCGGCCTACGCCTATCTGCATGGACGTGAGTATGTCGTGCCCGATGATGTCCTTGCCCTGGCGCCATCGGTTCTGCGCCATCGCATCCTGCCATCCTTCAGCGCACGCAGCCAGGCGTTGAACAGCGATGCCATTATCAGTGGCCTGCTGGAAACCATCCCGGTTCCCTGATCATGGGTTCCACGCCGCGCGACCGGTCAAGCAGTCCCCGTCTTTCCGGGCCCCTGTCGTTACAGCGCCTTGTTTCGAGGTTCTTCCCGTCACCGGCGTCGCCAGAGGCATCCAGGCTGCTCACGGAAAAGGAACTGGCGGAGATCCGTGTGCTTGCCGCGCGACCTGATGCGATGCTGCCGGGTGCGGTACATGAGAGTCGGGGACGCCTGCTGGGTGAGCGCCTGGCGGCGTTTACCGGTAGCGGACTGGAATTCGCCGAGCACCGTGCTTTCCAGGTCGGCGATCAGCCACGTTTTATCAACTGGCGTTTATACGGGCGCACGGGCCAGCTCTACGTGCGTCGTTTCCAGGAAGAGCGACGCGAACAGCTTTTCCTGCTGGTGGATCGTCGCCATGACATGTGGTTCGGTACGCATCGGCGCCTGAAGGTGGCACGGGCGGTGGCGCAGGCCATCTACCTGGCCAGTCTCGCGGCACACCGGCAGCTTGCCGTGGGTGCCGTGATGCTTGATCAACAGGCAAGCTGGTCTGCTTGCCGGCAGGGGCCGGGTCATATGGCGTCGCTGTTGCACGCACTCAACATTTCTGCACAGGCGGTTGACGCGCGCGCATCAACCGTTGGTCTGAACATGGTGCTCGAGCAGGTGGCGTTGCGCATCGAGCCTGGCAGTGTGGTGGTACTGATCAGTGACTTCCATGATCTCGACAATGAAAGTGTTCCATTACTCTACGCCCTGGCACAGCAACACGCACTGGTAGCCTGCCATGTTCAGGATGTGGTGGAATACCGCCTGCCCACGCAGGGACACTATTATATTGCCGACGAAACCCGGCCCAACATGGTGCACCGTCTTGACTGTGACGACGCGCCTGAGCGTGCGCGTTGGCAGGCGCAGCTCGATGCCAGCAATGCCGCCACGCGTGAGTGGCTGGAACATGGCGGCGCCCGCTACCTGCGCTGCCTGACCACCGATGACTGGCAGGACCTGCCTGTGTCCGGGACAGGTCGCTGATGGCGGACGCGGCAACAGGCTGGATTGATATTCTGCCGCCCCCGGTTGCGGATTCGGCCTTGATCAGCGCCGGCCTGTGGTGGATTTCAGCCGCTGTGCTGTTTGTCGTGCTGTGCTACCTGATCGTGCAAGGTCCGCGGCTGCGCGCCCTGTGGCAGATACGTCGGTTGCGCCGATCCTGGCAGGATGGTGAACTGTCAGCACGTGAACTCCTGTTTGCACTCGCCCGGGTGATCCGCCATGCCTGGCATGTGCATTCACTCGATGCCCTGCCCGTTGTAGAGCGCCAGCGTGCTGCGTGGTGTCGGTACCGGGAACAGATACGCGACGCCCGTTTTGCACCGGCGGAACCCGCCGATGCGCTGGTGGAGAGCCTGCTTGCGCAGTCGCATCACTGGGTGCGCAGGGCGCCACTGTTGCGCGGCTATCGCCTCGTGGCATGGTGGCGACGACAGAGGTCGGCCGCACGTGGCTGAGATCGCCTTCAAACACGGCCTGTGGCTCAGCTTCATTCCCGTGAGCCTGGCACTCTATGCCCTGGCCAGCTGGCGTCGTGATGGCCTGTGCGGCAGCTTTGCCATGCCCTGGCAGGCGCTGGTTCATCGCGTCTATCGTCATCCCCTGCTGGCGGCCACCGCATCGGTGAACGCGACTGCCCCGCTCCGGTTTTCGTGGTACCGACAGGCCGTACGCTGGCTGGCCTGGCCGATCCTTCTCATCCTCGTCCACATTGCCCTCGCGCAGCCCTACCGCAGTGGTGAGAAGCTGCCCGAGCCGCCGGCACATCGTGACATCGTTTTCGTCGTCGATACTTCGGTGAGCCTGGTGCTCAGGGACTATCTGCTGGAGGGCAAGCGTGTCAGCCGCGAAAAGGTACTCAAGGATGTGCTGGCACGATTCATCGATGGCCTGCACGGCAATCGCCTCGGCCTCATCGCCTTCTCGGAGAGGGCCTATACCTGGGTGCCGTTGACGGTGGATCACGACCTGCTCAGGTATCAGCTGGCACGCCTGCAACCGGCACGTCTTACCGGCCGCACCAGCCGTCTGGGTGAGGCCCTGCTGTACCTTGCCCGGCGTTATGCCGACGGAGCCAGGGGAACGCAAGCTCCGCCCGTCTTCGTACTCATCAGCGATGCCAACCGTCCCGGGCGCGAGATCGATCCCCGCGTGGCGGCCGCCTGGCTGGCCGACAAGGGCATCGTCCTGCACACCATCGCGCTCGGCGCCGGCTCGCGTGCGGCCATCGAGGGGGGGCCGTCCGACCTTATCTATCAACCCATGAACTACCAGTTGCTGGAGGAGATCGCCGCCGCAGCACATGGCGAATTCTTCTGGGCGCGCGATCGTGACAGCCTTCAGGATGCACTGGCCCTGATCCGACAGACGGCGAAATCCACCGCGCAGCCGTTGCCGGAATACGTGGAGATCCCGCTCTACCAATGGGTGCTGGGCACGGCCCTGCTGTGGATCCTGATCTGGCAACTGGTCCCGTTGCTGTTCACGCGCGTGGAGATGGCGGCCTCATGAACACCGGTGCCCTGCAATTTCACCAGCCCCTGTGGTTGTTGCTCGGCCTCATTCCCGTGGCACTGGGTCTGCTGGCCATCTTCCAGCACCGCTGGCGTGAAGATGGTTACGCCGAACGTCGGCTGTTGCCCTGGGCGGTGATGCGGATGGACGGGCGCTGGTGGCGTAACAGCTGGCGACCGGCACTGTTGTTTATCGCCTGGCTCGGCTTTGCGCTGGCCATGGCGGGCCCGCGCGTGGCCGAGCGCATATGGCAGACCGGCGAGGATGACTTCACGCCGGTGGTGGTGCTGTTCGATGTGTCACGCTCCATGTCCGTGGTGGAAAGCGGGCTCAGTCGCATCGAGCGTGCCCGGGTTGAACTGCACGACCTGTTGAAACAGGCGAGCGGGCTGCGCCTGGGACTGACCGTGTTTGGTGCCCGCGCGCACCTGCTGACGCCTGTGACGCATGACAGGACGGTGCTGGCGCACTACATCGATCTCCTGCGACCCGACATGCTGCCCACCGCCGGTTCAGATATCACCACCGCTCTCGCCCGGGCAGCGCGACAGCTGGACGGTATCGACGGGCCACGGGTGATACTGCTGGTTTCGGATGGGGACTTCGGGCTGGGTGCGCGCGCCGACGAGGCCCTGCGCAAGCAAATCAGTAGATACCGTGATGAGGGCATACGTCTTTTCGTCCTTGGCGTGGGCAGTGATCAGGCGCAGGCCATCCCCGATGCCGAGGCTGGCTGGCTGACGTATCAGGGGCGGCCGGTGACCACGCAACGCAATCGCGACAGGCTGTCACAACTGGCCGCACTGGGCGGTGGTCGCTACAGTGATGCACGTGTCGACAACGGTGACTGGGAGCTGCTCTACCGCGACGGACTTGCCCGCCTGGCGGGTGTGGACAATACCGACCACCAGCAGCCTGTCATTATCTGGGAAGAACTCTACCACTGGCCCCTGATGCTGGCCGTGGTGCTGTTCGTCGTGGCACACCTGGGCGGGCGGCGCTCCGGTCATGCCCTCAGCATCCTGGTACTTGCCTTCCTCCTTGCCGGCGCGCCGCCAACCACGTGGGCAGCAGAACCCGCGTCCTGGTCCATGGCGCGTGCCGCTTACGAAGAGGGCGACTATGTCACAGCACAACGTGTCTTTGCCGCCCTGCATGGCTACCGTGCGCGCATGGGTGAAGGTGCGGCCCGCTACCAGCTGGGGCAGTTCCGCCAGGCCAGCGGTGTTTTCATTCAGGCGGTTCTGCAGGCCGAGGGCGCCGAACAACGTGCCGCGGCCCTGTTCAATCTGGCCAACTGTTTCTACCGCCTGGAAGACTATGTGCAGGCGGAGGCTCTGTATGCTGATGCCTTGCGCTACCGCCCCGGCTGGAAGGCGGCCCAGGTCAACCGTGCATACGCCCGTGAAATGCAACGGCGGCCACGCGACGATACCGACATGGCGGTTGCGGGGCGTGCCGGCCGTGGGCCGGCAGCGGCCCGCGTGCGCCAGGGTAGCGATCCCGGTGACGGCAGCCTGAGCCTGGATGATAGTGTGCCCCCCGAGGCGGGCCTGCCCGTGCTACCTGGCGAGGGAAATGGTGACGAAACCCGCGGCGGTGATCGCGCCGCGGCCGTGACCGGTGCGGTGGAGCGCTTTATCGATCGAGAATGGACCTATGACATCAGCAGCACGGAATTTCTGCCGCAACGCCTGGAACAACTGGATACCGACGAAGCCCTGGTGTGGCAGCGCCTGTTTGAAGCCGAGGAAGGTTTCCATGCGCCAGTCGCAGAGCCCCGATCGATACCGGGAGTGCCTCCCTGGTGAGTATGGTGACGTCAGATAGCAACGCGTATCGCCGCTGGCGATGGATGCTTCTCCTGTTGTGGGGACTGGTGCCGAGTCTGGTTCCTGCTACACGGGTGCATGCCGCGACGGGCCTGCAGGTCAGGGTGTCCAGTTTGCAGGTGGAGCTGGGCAAGCCCCTGCTGGTAGAGGTGACGACACGCGAGCACCGGGTATCACTGACGGATCTGGATCTTTCGGGACTGGCGGACTGGTTTGTCGTGGCGGAGAAGGAAACGATCGTGGACAAGGCCACGGGTACACAGCAACTGCACCTGCGTCTTTATCCTCTCGCCATGGGGGAGGCGCAGATCCCCGTTTTTCATCTAGACACCCTGCACAGTGACGCGATCCCGATTACGGTCACGGCAGCGATGGACCCCAAGGCCGCTGCACCGATCCGGGTGGAAACGCAGGTTTCCACCGAGACACCGTGGCAACGTGAGCAGGTGTTGTTGCGCATGGATATCATCGCGCCCGCGGCGATCCTGAAACTGCGCAGCGAACCAGGGCGGTTACATGGTATCCGCATGGTGGCACTGCAACATACGGCGACCCCCGTGGAGATCGCGGGACGTGCCATGACGCGTCATACCCTGCGCTGGGCGCTGTTTGCTGAAACGGCGGGACACCGGCAGCTGAGGCTGCCACCAGTCGCCTATGTGCGCGATGGTGTCACCACCCATCGGTTTTATTTCCCGGCCCTTGATCTTCAGGTGCGTCCCCTGCCCGTCTACGTGCCGCCCACCATGCCGGTGGGGCAACTGGCCGTGCTTGCGCCACCGTTACCGCGCCTGTCCTTTCGGGGGGAACTCATGAACTGGCAGGTGACTGTCACCGGTCAGGGTTTACCTGCGACGTGGTTACCCGACATCAGCGCCCCCGAGGCCACACCTGGCATGACGTTCTACACGGCACGCGTGCAGCATCGGGAGGACGAAAACGGCGATGGCCTGAAGGGCAGCGCGGTATTCCGGATACCGCTCAAGTTTACCGCCAGCGGCCTGTTGCGGTCGCCGGAACTGGTCGTGCAGTATTTCGATCCCCGCAGTGCTACGCTCAGGCGTCTGATCTTGCCGGCGCGCCAGCACGTGGTCATCCCCCGCTGGCTGTTCTACATCATGGTGGTGCTTGCCCTGCCATCTGGATACCGATTCCTGCGCATGCTCGTGGCGCACCTGCGTGCGCGTTGGCGACTGCTGCGCCGTTATCGCGTCATCCTCGCTGACATTGCCAGGGCACGTACGCCGCGTGACCTGCGCCAGTGTATCGCCGCTTCCTGTAGCGCGGAGGGCTGGCCGGCGGGTCTCAGCGTGCGGCGCTGGTACGCACGCTGGAAGGTGTCCATCACCAGCGCCCCTCGATTGCCGCTCGATATTTTCTACCAGGAACTGTATGCCGCGGATCGCACGACAGTGAACAACCAGGGCCGGGCGTTTGCCGAACTGAAGACAGCACTGACCAGGCTCGTGCGACAGCGTTATCGCCGCCTGAAGTGGTGGTGGTGAAGCGGAGACTACAGCGGGAAGCACAGATCGAAGCGGGCACCGCCCTGTGGCATGTTGTCGGCGGTGATATCACCATTGTGGAGTTCGACAATACGCTTGCACAGTGACAGTCCGATCCCGAGTCCTTCCCGGTGGTGCAGGATGTTGTCGATACTGAATTCCGACAACAGGGTGTTGAGACGTTCGACCTCGATGCCCGGCCCTGCGTCTGCCACCTGGAATACATAGCGGCCCTCCTCGACTTTGTCCATGACCTGGATCTGACTTCCCACGGGTGAGTACTTGAGGGCATTTTCGAGCAAATTCCAGCAGGCCACCCTGACCAGGTCGAAGCTGGCCATGAACTGTGTCCCGGCGACGGCAGAAAACGTGACCTCCTCCTGTCGCTCCGGCATCAGGTAAGCCAGGTCCTGTCGCAGCGAGCTGAAGATATCCTCACTATAGATCTGATGGTAGTCGTGTACTGGATCTGCGCTCAGGTCACTGAGAAGAAGTACGCGCTCGATCTTGGTCTCCATGAGTCGGCTTGCCTGTTGAACGGCATTGATCATTTCCCGGTTTTGTGCCGATAACTCCGGATCGGCAGCGATCATGGAAGCGTATGAGGAAATGGCGTTCAGGGGGGTACTGGTCTCGTGTGTGATAAGTGAACGGAACTGGTGCTTGAGGTCTTCGATCTCGCTATCAGACTTGAGTCTCGCCAGCGACTTCAACAGTGCCACCAGTTCACCACCTTCCGTGTCGGCAGGCAGGATCAGATCGGTCCCGTTTTCGTATAGCTGGCGCCGCAGGCCGGTATCGCCCCTGGCCTCGCTGAGGACGAGGATTTTCATACTTGCCAACGTGATATCACTACGCAGTGCCTCCACCATCTCGGTGAGCCCGGTATCGGGTACGTCGATCAGGAATATCAGGATGCCGGGTCGGAAACGGGTGGCAGTGTCGAGCAACTGTCCATCGAAGTGGCAACTCCGGGTGGTGAACAGGGTGCCCAGCCGTTCGGCCAGCTGCTCACTGCGTGATCGTTGTTGTGCGCATACAAGAAGTCGCTGGTTTTCCATTATTTCCCATCCCTGGTTATCACAGGCGTGACTGTCAATTGGAGAACGTTCTTCGGTGTTGTCGTTGCCATGCCCGCATAGAAGTATAGCGAATCCTGCCGATATCCAGATTCATTTCGGCGAACAGGGGGTTTTCTTTAAGGGAATTTCGATCCGGGGCGAAGTCAACGGGCGAAATGCAGCCGGCTGGCTCAGCCGGAGGCAAAGCGGTGCGCCCAGCGCGTGGTCTCCGGTAGTCGGTAGCGGGTTACGCACTGCATCACCAGTTCACGGCAGCTCGCCATGCTCACCCGGTGGCCGGGTGAGACAAACAGGGGTTTGACACGTTCGCGGCTTCGCAGTACCCAGCCGATCTGTTCCTTGCCAACCATCAATGGACTGGCATCACCACGGGCCGGCCCCGGTTCCTCATACTCACCACACAGGCGCGACTTGGCCACGCCAATACTGGGCAGGTCGGTGAGCACGCCAAGGTGGCAGGCGATACCGAAGCGCCGTGGATGGGCTATCCCCTGCCCGTCACACAGCAACATGTCCGGCCCATGTGCCAGCTGGCGCAGCGCGTCGAGGACGGCCGGAATTTCCCGAAAAGAGAGGTAGCCCGGTATGTAGGGGAAACGCGTTTCGCGTCGTGCAATGACATGCTCGAGCAGGTCCAGCTCCGGGAAGCGCAATACTGCGATAGCCGCACGAGTAATGGTGTTTTGTTCCTCGAAACCCACATCTACACCGGCTACCGTACGCAGCTTGCCAAACGCGTCCTTTATCCTTACCCTTTGAGCCAGTTCTTCCTGGATCTGACGTGCATCCCGGGAAGTGAGGTTATCCCATTCATGGCCTATGCGCTCTGGTGGCCACATCGGCAGTCGTCCCCGGTGACAGTTACAGTACAGGTAATGTTCATGCGAGCTGTTCAATATAGCCTTTCTCTTCTGCTGATGGTATGGCTGATTGCGCCTGCCTCCGCCAGCCACCTGGACGGGCGCAGCCTTTACGAGGAGAACTGCGCCGCCTGTCACGGCCTCAGGGGGTTTGGTGGTGTTGGTGTCCCCCTTGCACTGGAGGGCTTCCAGCGGGTAGTCACCGATGAATACCTGAGAAAAACCATCCGGCTGGGTCGCCCCGGTCGCGTTATGCCCTCGTTTACCCGCCTGAGCGACGAGGAGGTCAATGCCATTATCGCCTACGTGCGCAGCTGGAATGACCTGCCACCACCCCACTACCCCGATACGCCACTGCGTGGTGATGCCGAACGCGGCAAGAGTCTGTTCACCAACAAGTGTGCCGCCTGTCACGGCCTCAATGGCTACGGCGGCCAGGGGACGGGGGTGACGTTCTCCCGACCCCGCGAGGCGCCACTGATCGCCCCGGCGTTGAACAACCCCGGCTTTCTTGCTGCGGCCTCGGATGCCATGATCCGCCAGACCCTGCTCAATGGCCGCAAGGGCACACCCATGCCGTCGGCAAAGGAGCTTGGCCTGTCGAAGCAGGACGTCAACGACGTGGTGGCCTATGTGCGAAGCTTTGCCACCCGCACACCCTCGTTGTCTGCGCCGGAAAACGAGCCGGTGTACCTGATGGTAGAGACCGATATTTCTGTCGAGCAGGCGGTGGAGAATGTCAAACGTGCGGTGCTGGGAGTCAATTTCCGTCTCATTCGCGTGCAGTACCTGAATCAGGGACTGGTTCCCGAGGGGCAGGAAAACCATAATCAGGCCATCGTCTATTTCTGTAATTTCGACTTTCTCTACGAAGCTCTGGCCATCGATCCCCGTATCGGCATCTTTCTGCCCTGCCGCATTACCATCGTGCGCGAGGGAGGGCGAACCCTCCTGATGGCTGTCAACCCCAAGCGCATGAGCGTGATTTTCAACAACAGCGAGCTGACGCGGGCCTGTGGGGAAATGAAGGGCATCTATGAACAGATCCTCGACGAGGCTTCGCTATGAACCGATTCACCACCCTGCTTCTTGCCGCCACGCTTTGCCTGATTGCCCCGAGCAGCCAGGCCGATGACCTCATCATGGTGCGTTCCCCCCAGGATTTCCCGGAGACCATGCTCGCCCTGCAGGAGGCCATCAAGGCCGAGGGTTACCACATCGCGCGGGTGCAACGGGTGGATATCGGTCTGACGCGGCGTGGTTTCCAGACCGACAAGTACCGTGTGGTGTTCTTCGGTCGCAACGAGGAAATCGCCCGCCTGCTGAAGCAGCAGCCGGAACTGGCGCCCTACCTGCCGCTAAAGATCTCCATTTTCGCCGAGGGTGAGGAAACCCTGGTCGTGACCATGAACCCGCTGCTGTTGTCCGAATTTTATCCTGATTCTCCCGCCCACGAGGTGTTTCAGCGCTGGGCGCTGGATGTGCAGCGCATCCTGACCCGGATCCGCACCACGCAGTAGCGTTTAACCTGTTGTTTTTAAAGGAGAATAATCTCTACCCGTGGTGTTCCTGCCAGCCTTGATCCAGGTCAAGGCCAACCCCGCGGGCTCGCCGTAGTATCCCTTGCGGACACCGCAACGGATTTTACCCATGGACCAGACCGTCGAATTTGATCGCGCCCTGCTGCAGCGCTACAACGCCACCGGACCACGCTACACCTCTTACCCCACGGCAAACCGCTTTCATGAAGCCTTCGGGCCTGAGGACCTGGCACGCAGTGCACGCTGGTCCAACGAGGATCTGATCCCCAATCCCCTGTCTCTGTACGTTCATATCCCGTTCTGCGAGACGGTCTGCTTCTACTGCGGCTGTAACAAGATCCCGACCAAAGACCATGGCAAGGCCGAGCCTTACCTGGAGGCGCTACGCAAGGAGGCACTGCTGCTGGAGGATTTCTTCGACATGGATCGGCGTGTCGAACAGATGCACTGGGGCGGTGGCACGCCAACCTTCCTTGGCATGCAGCAGATGAAGGAGCTGATGTTCTTCATCCGCAGCAACTTCAATCTGCGCGATGATGATCACGGGGAATATTCCATCGAGATCGATCCGCGTGACGCCAGTGACGAAATGATCGCCATGTTGCGCGAAATTGGCTTCAACCGCCTCAGTTTCGGTATTCAGGACTTCAACGAGAAAGTACAGATAGCCGTTAACCGGGTGCAGCCGCTGGAGCAGACCATGGCGGCCTACAGGGCGGCACGGGCAAACGGATTTCAGTCGATCAACTTCGACCTTATCTATGGCCTGCCCTTCCAGAGCATCGATACCTTCGCCGCCACCGTGGATACGGTGCTGGAGGCGAGGCCGGACCGTATCGCGGTGTTCAACTATGCTCACCTGCCACACCTGTTCAAACCCCAGCGTCGCATCAACGAAGAGGATCTGCCTTCGCCCGAGGAGAAACTGGGGATCCTTCAGCACACCATCGAGCAACTGACCGGCGCAGGTTACATCTACATCGGTCTGGATCACTTTGCCCTGCCGGACGATGAACTGGCGCTGGCGCAGCGCGATGGCAGCCTGTATCGAAACTTTCAGGGGTTCTCAGCACACTCGGAGTGCGATCTGATCGCGCTCGGGGTTTCCTCCATAGGCAAGGTGGGTGATTGTTATTATCAGAACGAGCGCTCCATCGATGCGTACTATACTGCTATCGACAGGGAACAACTGCCGGTGGCGCGCGGTATTCAGTTGACGGCCGATGACATCATCCGTCGCGAGGTGATCAATTCGCTGATCTGTTACTCAAGGCTGGAGTTTGCCGGGATTGACGAGAAGTATGGGCTGGAATTCGAAGAGTACTTTGCCGAGGAGCTGGAGCACCTTCAGGTACCCCTGGCGGACGGCCTGGTCTCTCTTCACGACCGGGTGTTGACCGTCAATCCGCGCGGCAAGCTGCTGGTGCGTAACATCGCCATGATCTTCGATGTCTATCTGCGAGAGGCCGGTGACAACATCACCCAGTTCTCACGCGTGATCTGAATCGGATTCCAGATCCCTGATGTGCTGACAGTTGATGCCGGCATATTCGGCCAGTGCAATGAGTCGGCTCATGTCCTTGATGGTTACCAGGCGGCGGTGTACTTCGATCATGCCGTCGTCCTGGAAACGCGTGAACAGGCGGCTGACGGTTTCTACCGCGAGGCCCAGGTAGTTGGCGATGTCGTGGCGCGACATGCTGAGGTTGAACTCGTTAGGTGAGAAACCCCGTGTCCTGAAACGGCAGGACAGGTTGAGGAGGAAGGCGGCGAGGCGTACATCGGCCATCTTCTTGCCGAGCATGAGCAACATCTCGTGCTCGGAGCCGATCTCCTTGCTCACCAGGCTCATGAACTGGTGATTGAGGCCGGGGATCTCATGACACAGGTCCTGCATATTCTGGTAGGGCAACTCACACACAGTGGTGGTTTCCAGTGCCACGGCGGAACAGCTGTGGGTTTCATGTTCCATGGCATCCAGACCGAGTAGTTCGCCCGGCATGTGAAAACCCACGATCTGTTCCTCGCCCGACGGCGTGGGCAGGAAGACCTTTACCGAACCGGAACGCACGGCAAACAGTGAGCGGAACGGTTGTCCGACCTGAAACAGGTACTCACCTTTCTTGATGGGTCGCTTGCGCTGGACGATGTCGTCCAGTTTGACCATTTCACCGTCGTCGAGGCTGCGCGGCAGACACAGTTCGGAGAGACTGCAGGCCTGACAGGTGGTCTTGAGCGTCTTGAGGTTGACGATCTGGTTCATGGAGAGAGCTTGTTGTAATGGTTTCGGGACTACTTTGCCGCGCAATGCCGGTCGGGTCAAGCCAAACTGGCCCTCCATTTTTCCTTGCATTACCGGAATTTAATACCCATATAAGCTGAACGGGTATTTATTGTCTACGCTGTTTACAGGGGTGGCAGTTTAGACAGGCGGATTGATCGGGATCAACGTCGATCCGCACACGATGCGCCACCATGATCACCGTACAGGATTAAGGAGGTAAGACTATGGCTACGACCTGGGTAGTTGTTGCTGACGCGGCACGGGCACGGATTTTCTCATCGCGCGGTGGCAAGCGGCCACTGGTGGAACTGGAGACGCTGACCCACCCCGTGGCGCGGATCGCGGAACGAGAGATTGGTAGCGATGAACCCGGACGCGCGTTCGACAGCCATGGTAAAGGTCGTCATGCCCTCACCGACAAGGGTGCCATCAAGCAGCACGAAACCGAGGAGTTTGCCCGGGAAATCGCCGCCCGCCTCGACGCCGCGCGCAAGGATGACACCTTCCAGCACCTGATTCTGGTGGCGCCTCCCTCGATGCTGGGGGCACTGCGCGAGCATCTCCCCAGCCCCAGCGCGAAACGCCTGTTCTATGCACTGGACAAGGATCTTACCCAGGATACGGGTGATGCCATTCGCGCCCGCCTGCCGGAATTCTTTCCCAACGATCTGCGTTGACGCGGATCACCCGGCGACCTCCTGCGTGCGGATGAGACGCAGTTTGTGTGCACGCGGCAGACGCTTGAGTACCGCCTCGCGTTTACTGGCGGTGGCGCGGTCCGGGTGGACCTCGGAATAGACCAGCTGCACGGGAGTGCGTGAACGCGTATAACGCGCCGCCAGCTTGCCGCCATGATTGTGTTCTTCCATGCGGCGCTCCAGGTTGGTGGTGATACCGGTATACAGCGTGCCGTCCGCGCATTCCACCATGTATACGAACCAGTCATTCATCGCCGGCTTGCCATTACTCTCTTTCGTCTTACTGCCGGATTGTATCAGTAGCGGATGGTGTGTGCGTACCGCTGGTATCATAAATGCAGGCAGACACCGAAGCCCGACGGGACGCCATGGAAGCAAAACAAGCAGTTGTAAACTCTCCCCACGCCATGTCCGCCGAGGCGGTGCTGGCAACGCTTGGCGTATCACGGCATGGCATCAGTCGTGGAGAGGCATTGCGGCGACTGACGGAATATGGCCCGAACATCCTCCCCCGTGCGCGCCTGCCGGGGATTGGCCGCATCTTTCTGCGCCAGTTCGCCAGCCCACTGATCTATGTTCTGCTTGCCGCGACCGTGCTGTCACTGTTGATTGGTGAGTACTCCGACGCCGGTTTCATTGCCGCGGTTCTGCTGGTCAATGCCCTGATTGGCACCTTTCAGGAACATTCGGCACAGCGCGCTGCCACCGCCCTCGGCGATATGGTCACCACCCTGTGCCATGTGGTGCGCGATGGCGAACTCTACGAGATCGCGGCCGAGGAACTGGTGCCTGGTGACCTTGTGGTTCTCGAAGCCGGCGATCGTGTCCCGGCGGACATCCGTCTGCTGGCCAGCCATGAGTTACAGGTGGATGAGTCGGCCCTGACCGGGGAGTCCATGGCCACCGGCAAGGAGGCGGACGTGATCCTCGCTGCGGATACTTTCGTTGGTGATCGTCGTAACATGGTCTTTGCCGGCACCCTCGTCGCGCGTGGCCGTGGGCGTGGCATCGTCACCGCCACGGCGCTCGCCACCGAACTGGGGAACATCGCCGCCGCCGTCCTTGGCCGCGAGATGACCCGTTCCCCACTTATGGTACGTATGGAGACGTTTACCCACCGTGTCGCCATGGTCGTGGGGCTGGCGGCACTGCTGGTGGCCGCGGTCGCGTTCCTGCGCGGCATGCCAATCGTGGAGATATTCTTTCTCACCGTGGCGCTGGCGGTGTCCGTGATCCCGGAGGGCCTGCCAGTGGCGCTCACGGTGGCACTGGCCATCGGTATGCGGCGCATGGCGCGGCGCAACGTCATTATCCGGCGCCTGGTCGCCGTCGAGGCGCTGGGCTCGTGCACCTTCATCGCCACCGACAAGACCGGTACCCTGACCGTCAACCAGTTGACCGTGCGTCGCCTGTTGCATCCCGATGGTACCTCCTGCGTTCTCAGTGGCGAGGGGCTCGAACCCGGGGGTGAAATCCGTTGTGATGACCAGCCGGCGGGTTTGTTGCCAGGACAGTGGTTGTCCCGTGTATGTGAGGCAGCCATCCTGCCCAATGAGGCGTTCTTTGGTCGCCGCGATGGCGACTGGGTACAGCATGGTGATGCCGTGGACGTGGCCCTGCTGGTCATGGCACACAAGGCAGGATTCGTGCGCGAGACATTGCTCGATCGCCTGCCCGAGGTTGCCACCATTCCCTTCGAATCCGAGCGTCAGTTCGCTGCCAGCATGAACCTGGTGGAGGGTGTACCTCATGCCTTTATCAAGGGTGCCGCGGAACGCCTTCTGCCCATGTGTGATCGCACATCCGATGCAGGTGTGGCTCTCGATGCCGCGGTGATCCTGGCGCAGGTCGAAGCGCTGGCGCAGGAAGGCTACCGTGTACTGGCTCTTGCATGTGGCCCTGTTGAACTTGCGCCGGACGAGGTGTTCTCGGAAGAGCATTTGCATGACATGACATTTCTCGGCCTGGTGGGCATGATCGATCCCCTGCGCGTGGAAGCCAGGCCGTCGGTAGCTCGTTGTCAACGTGCCGGTATCGAAGTGGCGATGGTAACCGGTGATCATCCGGCAACCGCGTTGGCCATTGCACGCGAACTGGGGCTGGCGGAGCGTATGACCCAGGTGGTGACGGGGCCGGAACTGCGCCAGGCACAGAATGAGGCTGAACTGGATGCCCTCACCCACGATGCACGGGTATTTGCGCGCGTCGAACCAACACAGAAACTGGATATCGTCACCTCATTGCAGCGCCACGGCCATTTTGTCGCCGTGAGCGGCGATGGCGCCAACGATGCGCCGGCACTGCGCGCGGCACAGGTCGGGGTGGCGATGGGCAAGTCGGGGACCGATGTGGCACGTGAGACGGCGGAGTTGATCATCACCGATGACAACTTCAGTTCCATCGTCGCCGGCATCGAGGAAGGCCGCGTCGCCTATGCCAATGTGCGCAAGGTGATTTACCTGCTGATCTCCACCGGTGCTGCTGAACTGGTGCTGTTTTCACTGGCATTGGTGACGGGGTTGCCGCTGCCCCTGCTCGCCGTGCAGCTCCTGTGGTTGAACCTGGTGACAAATGGCATACAGGATATCGCCCTCGCCTTCGAACCGGCCGAAGGCGATGAACTGCGACGACCGCCACGTCCGCCCAGCGAGCCGATATTCAACCGGCTCATGATCGAGCGTGTACTCATTGCAGCGCTTGTGATCGGCAGCCTGGCCTTCATACTCTTCGAGTGGTTGCTGGCGCAGGGATACAGCCTCGACGAGGCGCGTAATGGCACCCTGTTACTGATGGTGTTGTTCGAGAACGTCCATGTCTTCAACTGCCGCTCGGAGACGCGTTCGGTGTTTGGACACAGTCCCCTGCGCAACCCGGTACTTCTCATTGGTACGCTGGGCGCGCAACTGGTTCACATCGGTGCCATGTACACGCCGGGGCTGAGTGACATCCTTGGTATACGGCCAGTCTCCCCCACGCACTGGCTGCAGCTGCTGACCCTGACCCTGAGCATTCTGCTGATCATGGAATTGCACAAGATCCTGTTACGTCGCCGCGGCTATCGGTAAGGGACAGCGCCTACCGGCGCCATGACAGAACTTTCAGCCTGTGGTCTCGGCGGGTTCATCCTCTTTCAGACCGCTGACCCAGAAAGCGTGCTCACGGTCGAGGAACTCATCCCAGGGGATGTAGTGGGAACCATCGCAGGAAAAGGTCAGACCGACGATGCCGTTGAAGATGTTGAGGGTGCCGGTGCGCAGGTAGAGGGTATCGTCCATGGTGCGCAGTTTCTTGAAGCCGTCAAGGATCGGCCGAATGGAATCGCGTGGCGTGATGGCATCCGCAGGATACTCGCGGCGCGGATAGGCCAGGCAGGTGTCCGGATCCACCAGCGCATCGATGTCCAGCAGCCGATACTGGTAGGGATCATCATACAGCCAGATCACGGCCCGGCTGCTGGAAAAATGGATCATGATGTGAAAGACACCGTGATCCACCATGAGCTCTTCGATAACGCCCAGCACCGTGTCCAGCTGGCGGTCGAGTTCACTTTCCTGGCGTGTCTGGAAGAAGACCGTGCCGCGAATGGACGGGTCGCCCTTTATCTGACGCCAGTGGCGCGGTTCTTCGTAGAGGTCACGCGTCAACGGCAGTTCGCGCAGGTCGAAGTCGGCACCGACGAAGCCCAGTACATTGCCATTGCGATCACGCACGATCTGAATGGCGGTCACCGCCGGACGCTTGGCATGCAGGCTGATATAGGCCTCGCTGAGCAGAAAGCCGGTACTGGGTACCACTTCACGCATATATGGGCGTTGCGAACGGTCGCGGCCGAAATCACGTTCCTGTAGCCCGTGGTGCGTGATGTTATCGCTGATCTGGATCGCATTGGTATCCAGTGCGTAGAGGAAACTGCAATTGGGTATCGAGGCGAGGCGTCCCTGCAGCACATCGTCGAGCTTTTTTCGATCGGGCCACACTTCGCTGCACGCCTCGGCCGTGAGACGCAGCGGTTCCTTGAGCATACTGGCGAGTTCCTCGCGTTGGCGCGCGATGCTGTCGCTGAGTGTTCCGTTGCTGGTAGGCATGATCGTCGATTGGTTAAGGTTTTATATATTAAAGCATACTAATATTGCGTTGCGGAAGGCATGCATCACAATTCGATAACATGGTCCACGAGTTGCTCAGGGTGAACGTTCTCCTCACTCAGGCAGCATCCACACATGCTGATCCCCGCCGCCCGCACACTGTCCGGATCACCGGAGACCAGGGGATGCCATGACGGCAGCGATCGGCCCTCGGCGAGGGTACGGTAGGCACAGCTGGACGGCAACTGTGTCAGCAGTCGTGGGTCGAGTGGTCGTAGCATGAGACAGGTGGGCACCCGTTGGCGGCGGTGTGCATAGTCGCGGCAGCGGCACTGCGTGCGATCCAGCAGATGGCAGGCAACATTGGTGAAATGCAGTTCGCCGCTGTCCTCGTCTTCCAGTTTGACCATGCAACAACGCGCACATCCGTCACACAGTGCTTCCCACTCGCCGTCATCCATCTCCTCGAGTGTCTTTGTTTGCCAGAATGGCGTCGCTTCATTCATGGGGCCGGTCCAGGGGAAGCTGCGCGGTATCGACATCGATGGGTGTGCGTGGTGCCTGCAAGGCAGTCGGATCAAGTACGACCTCGCACACCCGGTAACCCTGCATGATTACCGCACCATCGAAGCGCACCTGGCCATCGGTGGCGAACTCGAAATGAAAACGCCGCGTCAGCGCCAGGCGACCATTGCTGCCACGGCGCACGCGCGTCTGCTGTAATACCACCGTGTCGTCGAGAAAGGCCACGCCGGACTTCTGGCAGGCACGGCGCCCGGCGGCGACGGCGATCTCCCTGACGCGCAGCTTCTGTTGCCAGAGCAGTGCCACCAGGATCAGCAGCAGGATGAAACCCAGCTCCCACGCACTCATGAGGACGGTTTCCCGCTGTCACTATCGAGGAATGCCTGCAGGGCGCGCTGGTAGGCCGGTTGACTGAGTATGAAACCATAGTTGTGAACGCCGTGCAGGCGTACGAAGGTCTTCGGTTGCCGCGCCTGCTGGTAGAGGCGTTGTCCCAGTGCAAAGGGAATGATTTCGTCCTGCGGACTGTGCAGTATCAGCACGGGTACCTGCACGTCACGGATGTAGCGTGCGGCATCGAAGTCGAAGCGCATGACGAGCAGGTGCGACAGCCACGGCATCATGCTGCGTGCCATGTCACGTGCCGAGGAAAAAGAGGACTCGACGATCAGGCGCGCAGGGCGGACCTCACTGGCCAGTCGCGTGGCGACCACCCCGCCCAGCGAACGACCGAACAAGGTGATCTGATGTGCCGGGATGTTGCGTTGCACCGTGAGGTAGTGCCACGCGGTGCGCGCGTCGGTATACAGCCCCTCCTCCGAGGGACTGCCGCTGCTCTGGCCATAACCCCGGTAGTCGATGATCAGTATGTCGAGACCCAGGCGGTGAAAGATCCGTACCGAATCGCCGCGGTGGGAGATGTTGCCGGCATTGCCGTGCAGGAACAACAGCGTGCCGCGCGGGTGTTCGCCGCCAGCGGGAATGAACCAGCCATGCAGGCGTGCACCGTCACTGGTTTCGAGGTGCACATCCTCGAAATCGAGCCCCCACTCGCGCGGGGTCTGATCCAGCGTACGTAGTGGAAAGAAGACCATGCGGGCCTGTTGAAAATAGAACAGGCCGTTGAGCAGCAACAGGCTGCCGACGGCGTAGATGAGAAATTTGATGAGAATGGTTTTCACCTCGTGCTGCGACGTCAGGATACCAGCAGTGGCGCCAGCTGTGCCTCCATGTCTGAGGCGGCGACCGGCTGCACCAGCACGGCGTGGACCTCGAACAGCGCGCGCAACTTGTCCACGTACTGGCGCTCGGCCGGCTCCACCAGCACCACCACCCGGCAAGCGGGGGCGTATTTCTGCAGGCTGGCGAGCAGGACATCCAGGTTGCTGACATTGACGCCGGCGTAGTTGTTGCCCCAGCCGTAGAAGAACTCGCCAACGAGTACGGCGGGTGGGGACTTTTTCACCCACCGGATGGCCTCGCGGACCGAATGCACGCGGTGGGGGACAAGGCCCAGCTTGCGATACAGTACGCTCAGATCGGGATGCGCGGGGCTCTCGACGACAGACAGAATTTCAGATGTGCTGGTGGACACGCAGGTTTCCCGTGGCTCCAGGTGTTCAAATACTGACCAGTTGGTATGGCCGTTCCGGCACGACCGGCGATGTCCCGGAGGTTGCCGCAAACTGGTGGACAGGACGCCGTCTGACGCCACGTGCGATAGTTTACCCGGGTGGTGGTGTCTGCGCCTAGCCACGAAAATCGGCGCCCGCAGGCCCACCAGCAGGGGCTGGTGCGGCCGGGCACCGTGCCCTGTCCTCCGCGGTGACGGAATTTTGGCCCTTGTCCTGGCATGGTTATTCCTGAATGGCCGGGTGTGGGAAAAGGCGGGGCAGCGACGCGGATCCTGTTAGAATTGCGCGCTTTTGCGGGTCAGGAGCCTGAGAAATGAGTCAATATGTACCGGGTCAGCGCTGGATCAGTGATGCGGAACTGCAGATGGGGCTGGGTCTCATCCTCGAGGCCGATGCCCGCCGCGTGAGCGTGGCCTATCCCGCCACGGGCGAGAGGCGCACCTACGCGGTGGACGGTGCGCCGCTGACGCGGGTACGCTTTGCGCCGGGCGATGTGCTGGCCAGCGAGGATGGCTGGCAGCTGCGCGTGACCACCCTGCGTGAGCAGAACGGCATCATCGTCTACGAGGGGCTGCGCGAAGACGGGCCTGAGGCGGGTACACCGGTCAGCCTGCCCGAATACGAGCTGGATCACCGCACCCAGTTGAGCCGCGCCTCGGATCGCCTGCTTAGCGGCCAGGTGGACAGCGCCAAATGGTTTGAATTGCGGTTCGAAACCCTCGTGCACCACAGCCGTCTGTTGCACTCGGACATGCATGGCCTGGTGGGTGGGCGTACCAGCCTCATTCCTCACCAGCTGTACATTGCCCATGAAGTGGCGCATCGCTATGCGCCGCGCGTCCTGCTTGCTGACGAAGTGGGGCTGGGCAAGACCATCGAGGCCGGCATGATCCTCCACCAGCAGTTGCTCACCGGGCGGGCACGCCGCGCACTGATCCTGGTTCCCGAGACCTTGATCTACCAATGGCTGGTGGAGATGCTGCGCCGTTTCAACCTGCGCTTTTCCATCTTCGATGAAGAACGCTGTACCGCCATCGAGGAAAGCTCCGGCCAGACCAACCCCTTCCACAGCGAACAACTGGTACTGTGCAGCGTGGACTTCCTCGCGCGCCACGCGTCGCGTGCTGCGCAGGCCTGTGATGGCCAGTTCGATCTGCTCATCGTCGATGAGGCGCATCACCTGCAATGGTCAGCGCAGCAGCCGAGTCCCGAATACCAGCTGGTGGAGACCCTCGCCGGCCGCATACCGGGGGTGTTGCTGCTGACCGCCACACCGGAACAACTGGGTAAGGCGAGCCACTTTGCCCGCCTGCGCCTGCTCGACCCGGTGCGCTTTCCCGACTACGAGGCCTTTGTTGCCGAGGAAGCCGACTATGAACCGCTGGCCCATGCGGTAGACAGCCTGCTCGCCGGCGAACCGCTGGACGACGATACCCGCCGGGTGCTGGAAACGGCGCTGGCCGAATCGGACAATCGGCACCTGCTGGCCGAGATCACGGCCAGCACCGGCGGGGCTGAAAAAGAGGCACTCAGTGAACAGCTCATCGAACATTTGCTGGATCGCCATGGCACCGGGCGCGTGCTGTTCCGCAACACCCGCGAGGCAGTCAGAGGATTTCCCGAGCGCCAGCTGCATGAGACCGCCCTGCCCCTGCCGGAGAAGTACGCGCAACTGATTGCAGCCATGCAGACCACCAGCATCACACAGGCACGTGAACTGTTGCGCCCGGAACGCCTGTACATGGCGGCCGAAGAGAACGCCGGCAACTGGTGCGAATTCGATCCCCGTGTCAGCTGGCTGCGTGACCTGTTGCGTTCACTACGGCCGCAAAAGGTACTGGTCATCGCGGCGCATGCCGAGACGGTGCTGGAACTGAGTGACCATTACCGCAAACGCGAGGGGCTGCACGTGGCAGTGTTTCACGAGGGCATGGGGATCCTCGAGCGTGATCGCGCCGCCGCCTATTTCGCCGATGCCGAGGGTGCCCAGGTGCTGGTTTGCTCCGAGATCGGCAGCGAGGGACGTAACTTCCAGTTTGCCCATCACCTGGTCCTGTTCGATCTGCCGCTGGATCCCGATCTGCTTGAACAACGCATCGGCCGCCTCGATCGTATCGGTCAGACGCAGACCATTGAGATCCATGTGCCCTGGCTGCGGGGCTCGGCGCAGGAGGTCATGTTCAGGTGGTTCCATACCGGTCTCGATGCCTTCCTGCACACCTGTCCCTCGGGCCAGGCGGTGTTCGAGCAAGTGAGGGACGAACTCATCGACAGCCTGCATCAACTGGAGGAAGGCCTGCGTGATCTGCCTGCCCTGCTTGAGACCACGCGCCAGCTCAATCAGCAGTATCGGGAACAGCTTACCCGTGGCCGTGATCGTCTGCTGGAATACAATTCCTGCCGACCGCAGCGCGCCATGGAGCTTTATCAGCGTGCCCTGGCCGCCGGCCACGAACGGGAACTGGCAGACTACATGGATGCCATGTTCGACTGTTTTGGGGTGGACAGCGAACCACACAGTGAAAAATGCGTGATCCTGCGCGCCGGCGACAAGCTGCAAACCAGCTACTTTCCCGGCTTACCGGAAGACGGGCTCACCGCCACTTATGATCGCAGGACGGCGTTGGTGCATGAGGACATCAGTTTCCTGACCTGGGAGCACCCGCTGGTTACCGATGCCATGGACATGGTAATGAGTAATGAATATGGCAACACGGCAATGACGGCGCTCCGATATAAGGGGGCGCGTGCAGGGACACTGTTACTGGACTGCATCTACGTGCTACAGGCCGTCGCCGATACCAGGTTGGATGTGGCACGTTATCTGCCCGCTACCGCGGTACGCAAGGTGGTGGATGCCTCCGGTAAGGACCATGGACGCGCCCTGAGCTTCGACGTGATCCGTCAGTATGGACAGAAGGTAGATCGCGAGACGGCACGTACGGTGGTGCGCAGTCAGCAGACGGTGTTACGCAAGCTCATGGATGTGGCCGAGGGCGAAGCGGCGCGAGAGATACCGCGGATGATTGCCAGTGCACGCCACGAGGCCGAGACTCTGTTGCTGGGTGAAGCCGATCGTCTCGATGCCCTGAAGCATGCCAACCCCAATGTACGCGAAGAGGAGATCGCCTGGTTTCGCACACGCTACGCGCAGGTCAACGAGGTTCTCGACTCGGTAGAACTGCGTCTCGATGCGGTACGTGCCATCATTATCGTCTGATGGCTGAAGTGTACCTGCCGATCTATGGTGCGGGCAGCTTGCGGTAGACCGATTCACGCCCTGTTTCGCTGGTGACGATACGCAGTTCGTCATGGGCGTCGTTGAAAAAGAAGGTCGTGAGCAGATCCTTGCCATCGATGGTGAATACCGCCTTGACATCGTAACTGGTAACCACATAGAAACCGGTCACGCGGGTGCCGTCCTGCCAGATATTAAAGACATCACCATTGGGAAGAAATTCCAGCCAGTCCCTGCGGCTGCCATCGGGATCCTGCACCAGTTCCCAACGGCCATAGACCCATGCCTCTGGAGCGGCTGCCAGGTTCACCGGCAGCAGCATGAAAAGAAAAACAAGCCCGAGTATTCTCATACCAGCGAGTCTAGCAAACCAGTTTACGTTGATCGACTTCGCCGTGTTGAGTCACTTGCTGTGAAGCTGCTAGACTGAACCGGCCTTGAGGGAGCCGCCGGGAAGCCAGTTGTGGATGACCACCTGTTCATATTGTTTCTGATCTTTGCCGGAGCGGCGCTGGTCTCGACCCTGGCCCTGTATGCGCGTCAGTCCCTGCTGGTGGTCTATATCGTTGTCGGTATTCTGCTTGGGCCCTCGGTGCTGGGACTGGTGGGTGACCCGGCGATCATTGCCAACATGTCGGAAGTCGGCATCATTTTCCTGCTCTTCCTGCTTGGCACCAACCTGCCCCCGCAGAAACTGTTACACCTGTTCCGTGAGACGACACTGGTGGCAGGTGTCAGCTCATTGTTGTTCAGCGCCATTGGGTTTGGTTTTGCGCTGGCATTTGGTTTCAGTCTGATTGAGTCATTGCTGGTTGGCGCGACCATGATGTTTTCGTCTACCATCATTGGCCTCAAGCTTTTGCCTACCACGGTGCTACATCACCAGCATACCGGTGAAATCATTATCAGTATCCTGCTGTTGCAGGATCTGGTCGCCATCCTCATCCTCATGTTGCTGCCGGCGCACGGCACGGCGAACGATCTGAGCATGGAACTGGTGAAATTACTGCTAAGTCTGATTGGCGTGGTGACGTTTGCCTGGTTGTTCGAGCGTTTCGTGCTGGTTAAACTCATTCAGCGCTTCGATCAGATCCGTGAGTACATATTCCTCATGGCCATCGGCTGGTGTCTGAGCATGGCGGAACTGGCCTCGTTGGCAGGTCTGTCGGCGGAAAGCGGTGCTTTTATCGCCGGGGTCGTGCTGGCCACGAGCCCATTGGCATTGTTTATCGGCGAGAGCCTCAAGCCCCTGCGTGATTTTTTTCTGATCATCTTCTTTTTCGCGCTGGGCGCGAGTTTCGATCTTTCGATTATCCAGCAGGTCCTGTTGCCTGCCACATTGCTTGCCGCATTGATGATGCTTGCCAAGCCATTCATCTTCAAATGGCTGCTGGTGCATTTTGGCGAAGAGGCACCCCGCTCCATGGAGATCGGTGTTCGCCTTGGACAGATCAGCGAGTTCTCCATATTCGTGGCGGTACTGGCATGGCAACTGGGAGTGATTGGAGAACGCGCATCGTATATCATCCAGGTCAGTACGCTGCTGACGTTTATCCTGTCATCATGGTTTGTCGTGCAGCGTTACCCGACGCCTATCGCCGCTTCCGAGGCATTGCGCCGCGACTGAAGGGCTTACATACCGTAGCCGAACTTATCCGACTCCGTGACTCCCGACGCGCGCACTTGCGCGAGGGCGATGGCATATTCACGTAGAATGGTCAGTGACCAGTGGATACGCTCCCGGTACCAGGGGTCGGTCTTTGGGTCATTTTTGCTGTCATCGTCATTGAGCACTGTTTCCACTTCCCGAATGATGAGATGATCCGGGATATAGCAGATACGACAATTCTTGTAGCTGCTCATGCGCAACTCAGCGACCGGATAGGCGCCACCGATCCCGGATGAGACGGCCACGATCAGTGCAGGCTTATGGCCCAGTTCCGCCTTGCCGAAGAGCAGGAAGAAGTTTTTCAGTGCTGCCGGTACCTGGCCATGCCACTCAGGCGTGACGATCACAAAGGCGTCGCTGTCGGTCAGCTGAGCCCGGGCCGGGGCAAGTGTTTTTTCCCACTGGGGATCGCCGTTCCAGATAGACTCATCCCAGAGCGGGAATGGCGTCTTACCCAGGTCCAACAGCCAGCTTTCCTCAACGAGTCCTGCTTGTAGTTCCCCGTGTATATACCGCGCTACCTTACCGCTCTGTGAATTCTGGCGATGACTGCCGCTGATGATACTGATTTTCATACTGTGTTTCCTTGTGGGGCTGCGGTCACATGAGCATGAGACGGCATGCCCTGATTATGGCAGGGGGATACTTCGCATTCGGAAATCGAGTTTCCTGCCCGCGGTGCGTGGCAGGACATCGAGAGCCTTATATAAGGTATTGCGTCGAGCGTCAATGCGCAGAAAGGCGCCTACGACGTTGTCATACAGGGGGAGGCTCAGTCGCCAGGCGCTGCGGAAGCTGCGCGCGGTCTCCGGGTGAGAAAGAAAAGCGCTCTCGCGGAGATCCCGGTTGCCCATGGTATTGACTACGATTATTCCCCGGGTGGACAGGTGTCGTTTCAGAACCCGGCACCAGGGCACATCGAGGTTGACGGCGCGCACCGGTTCGCCCTCCTCCTCACCAAACAGATCGTCGATGATGAGATCGAAGGGCGCACCTCGGTACGTGCGTAGCCAGTCACAGGCGTCAGCGCGTACCAGTTGTGCGGAAGATCGCTTTACCCCAAAGAAGCGTCGGGCTACGGAGAGGTGTACGGTATTGAGGTCGATGCCGATGATCTCTTCTGGCTGGATATGCTCCTGCAGCAGGCGGATCACTGCGCCACCACCGACTCCAAGGACCAGCACGCGCCTGATCTGTCCCGGCTGATGGAACAGGGTCGGCAACATGAGCAGATCCCAGACACCGTGGGTCCAGGGCCGGTTCGGGTTGTACTGGCTGTGGAAGACACCGTTGGTGTATAGCCGGCGAGTCTGACCGGCGCTCCTGACCTGGTAGTCGGTAGCGGCGAGTGTCTTTTGCCAGATCAGGGCCACGTGGTGAGATCAGGGCACGCTTTTCGCCAGTTCCGCCAGCGGCAACTCGGCGGCGAACTTCATTATGGCATCTTCACTGATGGGAGGCTGGAAGGTCATATTGATGAGCAGATCCGGCCTGAGTATGACGATGAGCGCGTTTTGCGGTACTTGCCGGTCAAGTTGATAGATGGCATCGAATCCGGACAAGGTGGTGGGCTTGTGTATTTCCTGCGGTGTTTCGACGCGCATGTCGCGCACCATGGAAAAAGGCATGATCAGGGATTTGCTGCTGTCATAGATGACCATGATTTCTGCATGTCGGGCATGGTCTCCGCTCCCTTTTCGATAGCGCAGCGTGAGTGAGGAATTTTGCATCTCGCCCATAGTGACATTGGCGCCATCGGGTTCACCCGCGCGCGTCATGCCCATGACCGTCTCCGGCAGCAGTGACAACCACGCCTTGTAATCGGCGGCCTGCACCGCGGAAGTAAGCAGGAACAACAGTGAGAGGGGTATCAGACGACAACGCAACATGGTGGGTGATCCTTTAGGCCTGGTGACTGCTGCCAATGGTACCAGTGCCTCGCGGTAACGAAAAGTACCAGCTTCACCCGGGGATCAGTCTTCTCCGGGTTGGATGGTGCGGATGTCCTGTCCGAGGATTGTCGTTCGTGACGGTGGATAGCCGGTTGGGGCATGGACGCGCGTGACGCCGAAGCGTGCCATGTCCCCGGCTGCAAGCATGAAATAGTTGGGCACCTGCCATGGGGGTTGTTTGCCCACGTAACAGAGTCGGGCATCGACGCCGATGCGGGCAAAGAACGCGCGCTCCTGCGCCGCCAGTCGCATTACCTGTGAATGCAGGTGGCGCTCTGCCTGCATGGCGGTCTCACCGTACTTGCGCATGCGCCGGGGGATCTCGTCACGCCAGTCCCCCGTTTTTTCCAGCAGGATGTAATTACCATGCCAGGCCACGACTGCACCCGGAGCGATGTACTTGTGGTGGGCTGCGGTGAATACGTAGTTGGCACAGGAAGACAGGCAGTAGTTCCTGACCTCCACGTCGAGTCCCTGTGCATGGACCCAGGTACCCAGTGCCAGGCCGGCTTCCACTTCGCCGCCTGCGGAGGTAATGATCAGGCGCGTGAATTTTCTGCCCCTGACCTCCGCG
>DRKU01000088.1 GCA_011051615.1 Gammaproteobacteria bacterium | reverse complement strand
GCAACCCGGATTTGACCGCGCCGCAGGTGCGCGGAGCGTTTCGTTTCATGCGTGATACCTTGTTGAAATCTGAATAACCGTCTGCGCGACAGACAAGGAGAACAAACCATGAACAGATTGATACTGACATTTTCACTACTTCTGCTGAGCGCCCAATCGGCCCTGGCCGCACCGACGGTCTATATTCCACTGGGTTCGGCAAACGTCGTGATTGCAGTGGATGCCGCCACCGATGCCATTACCGCAACGTATACCGACGTCTACGAGGCGCATGGCCTGGTGGCTACCCCCGATGGGGAGTATCTGATTGCCGGCAGCTTCAGGGAGACGCCGCTCAAGCCGGGGCAACCGAAGGACACCCCCAACAGCACGCTGTTTTTCATCCACCCGGCGCACGGTCATGTCATGTCCACCATCCCGGTAGCCGGATCCTCGCATCACCAGGCCATTACGCCTGACGGGCGCTATGTGCTGTCGACCCATGGCATGCGGGGCTATGTCAGCGTACTCGACCTGGAAAGCAATACCATCGCACGTACCGTGCCCACCGGCCGGGCGCCCAACTATACCCTTATTACCAAAGATGGTAAGCGGGCGTTCGTCAGCAATTCCGGTTCCAATAACATCGTCGAAATCGATCTGGCGACATGGAAAGTGGTGCGTACCCTGGAATCCGGGCCGGCGCCCGAACACATGGCCTTCTCGGGTGATGAGTCCCGGATCTTCGTCACCAACCCCCGTGCGGGCAAGGTCTCCGTTGTGGACGTCAGGACCGGCAAGGTGGTCCAGTCTTACAAGGTCGGCAAGGCGGTGCACGGCCTCGACATCGGTGACGACGGCCGCACCCTGTTTGTCAGCGCGAAGAAGGAAAACAAGCTGGTGGCCATTGACACGCAAAGCGGTGATATGCGTACCCTCAAGCTGGAGCCCCAGCCTTATCACCTCAATACCATTACGGGTACCGGCAAGGTCTATGTATCCAGCGCGAAGAAGCCCCTCATCTGGGTGGTGGATCAAAAGACGCTGAAGGTGGTCAATACCATCAAGCTGCCCGGCGGTGAGGCCCACCAGATGGCGGTAGTGCAGGAGTAGCAGGTGTCTGCAAGGGTCTATTGTGTCTTCACACCTGTTTACAGGATCCTTGCAGGCTTTCCTCCTGCTCGACTATAGTTAACAGACCATGTCTGAGTTGATGCGCAATTCGAGAGTACTACGCTATGGCCTGGCAATTGTTCTGGTTGCCTGGCTTGGGCTGGTGTTTCTGCCCTGCTGCGTGGCCCTGCCAACGGCCGGTGGTGAGACTGCCCACATGGCTGCCGGGTTGGAACACGCGGCGCATTCTCATCCCGCAGCCGCGTCACATGAACATGACGGTCACACCATCGTGCCGGCGAAAAACGCTGATCATGGCTGTTGCAGCGGGGATATGGCGGATATCGCCCATGCCGATAGCGTTCTGGCCGGCAAGCAGGTAAAGCCTGAAAAATCACATCCTGTGTTCCTTATCCTCACCACCCCTCACCGTGATTTCAAATCCACGCCGTACAGGGTGTCACGTGTTCCTGGTCTCGTCTCCCGGCGATCTTCTCCACCTGTCTATCTCCTCGTCCAGCGGTTCCTGATTTAGATCGATTCTTGTACTGGTATCTGCCAGGGATTGTGCCGTGGCGGAGGGGATCCACCGATCCCAATTGACCTGCATCAACGAACCATGCATCAGGCATGAACCGGATGACCGGAACGCAAGTCCAATGAAGTGGAAAGCAGTAGCAGGTATCGCGTCCACAGGTATGTATTGCCTGCGTGTAATAAAAGAGGGAAACACTCGTGACCGATATTCCAGAGACTAACGTAGCGCGCATGCCGGCGCAGATGAGCACGGATCCGGCGCGCCGCCGTTTTCTGGTCGCCAGTACCAGCGTGGTGGGCAGTGTCGGTCTTGTCGCGGCTGCGTGGCCGTTTCTGGCCAGCTGGAGTCCCAGCGCGCGGGCCCGCAACCTGGGTGCGCCGGTGGAGGTGGATACCAGCAAGATCGAATCCGGTGCGCAGGTCACGGTACAGTGGCAGGGCAAACCCGTGTGGGTCCTGCGACGCACGCCGGCCATGCTTGATCACCTGGCCGATCCGGCGCTGCTCGAGCGGCTGCGTGATCCCAACTCCGAGGTCGCCAGTCAGCAGCCGGACTATGCGCAAAATCCCTTACGCGCCATCCGGGAAGACGTTCTGGTGGTCATCGCCCTGTGCACGCACCTGGGTTGTATCCCTACCTTTCGTCCGGACATAGCGCCGGCGGATCTGGGTCCCGACTGGCATGGCGGTTACTTCTGTCCCTGCCATGGCTCGCGTTTCGATTTTGCGGGACGTGTGTTCAAGAATGTCCCCGCGCCCACCAACCTGGTGATACCGCCCTACCACTATGTCACCGACACGGTAGTGCAGATCGGCATCGATCCCGAGGTAGCGGCATGACGCTGGGGGCAGGGGAAGTCGTTACTATTGCCGGTGCTGGCCCCGCGGGTCTGGCGGCCGCCATTACCCTCGCGCGTGCAGGGCAGCCGGTGGTGGTGCACGAGGCGCAGGCCGAGGTGGGCCACCGCTTCCAGGCCGACCTGCAGGGGCTGGAGAACTGGACCACGGAAGAGGATGTCCTCACGGTGATGCAGGCCGAAGGGCTGAGCACCGATTTTCG
>DRKU01000087.1 GCA_011051615.1 Gammaproteobacteria bacterium | reverse complement strand
GGATAGCTGCGCGTAAATTTACCACCAAAGGAGGATGGAGGAGTTAAGACAACACTGAATTGCGCTTACATGTAATTCAGTAATTGCTAATATAGTGAAACAGGTCACAGTCGTCAAGCCCTTCCAGGCTCTTTTTTTGGCCCCGCCGCCGGTTAACCGTATGAATTTTATGGGAAATGAGGGACAGACCCCATTTCCCTAATCCATCAGCCGCCGCCGGATGAGGGTGATGGCCAGCGGCAGGGCCACGGCCAGGTAGAGCAGGATGACGCCCAGGTGCAGCGCTACACCGGTCAGCGGTCGCCCGGTCATGAGCGGGCGCACCAGTTCAACGGCATGTGCCAGGGGCAACAGCCAGGCGCCGGTCTGGATGGCGGCCGGCATCTGGTCGAGGGGGAAGAACACGCCGGAGAGCAGCATCATGGGGGTGATGACGAGGGTGAAATAATAAAGGAAGAAATCGTAGCCGTGGGCCAGCGAGGTGATGATGAGCGCCAGCGCACCGAAGCACAGGCCAAGCAGGAAGGCCACCGGCAACACCCACAGGGCGGCGCTGCCATCCACCAGCCCCATGAGACTCGCCACGGCAAGGATGGCAATGGCGGAAAACAGACTCTTGGTGCCGGTCCACACCACTTCACCGACGACGACATCGGCCACGCCGAGCGGCGTGGTGAGCATTCCGTGCCAGGTACATTGCACCGCCATGCGGGTGTAGGCCGAGTACATGCCCTCGAAACTGGCGGTATTGACCGCGCTTGAGCACAGGATCCCCGAGGCGAGGAAGGCCACGTAGTCCAGGCCGTCCACCTGGCCGACGAACACGCCAAGGCCGTAACCCAGCCCGAACAGGTAGAGCAACGGCTCGCCGATATTACCCAGCAGGGCCGGGCCGAGCAGGCTGCGCCATACGCGGATGTTGCGGATCCAGATGGGCAGCCAGCGGAGTGTGAGGGTGGTTGTCGTCATTTTATTAACCAGTGGCCAGGGGTTGTGACCTCTCTCCAGGATCAAAACTGGATCGTAGGAGCGCCGCCCCCGGCGCGATTGAATTACCATTAACTGGCAGCAATCGCGCCGGGGGCGGCGCTCCTACGAGCAGGCTGCATACGATTCTCATCACTCGCTGCTCGCCACTGTGTTTTCAATCACGTAAATCCCGCCCGGTAAGTTTCAGAAACACGTCTTCGAGATTGGCACGGCGATGAAGAAAATCCACGCCCTGCTGACGGGTGAGCGCGTCCACCAGCGCGTCCTTTTCGTGCATGTAACAAAAGGCGGTCTCGCCCACACACTCGATGCGACAGCCATACCGGTCGGTGTTCTCCGCTACCCAGCGATCCATACCGGGGCCATGCAGTTCCACCACCTGGGGTTCGATGTTGTCGCGCACCAGTTCCGCCGGGCTGCCCTGTGCAAGAATTCGTCCGTGGTCCATGATGATCAGCTCGTCGCACAGACGTTCGGCTTCCTCCATGTAGTGGGTGGTGAGAATGAGCGTGCGCCCTTCGCCGATCAACTGGCGCAGGCGCTGCCAGATGATCTGCCGCGCCTGAGGATCGAGGCCGGTGGTGGGCTCGTCGAGGATCAGCAGTTCGGGATCGTTGACCAGTGCCCGCGCCAGGGTCAGGCGACGCTTCATGCCTCCCGACAGGGTGTCGATGCGGGTATGTGCCTTTTTCTCCAGCGCGGCGAACTCGAGCAGGGCCGGGATACGTGCGTTGAGCTCGTCATGGGAGATGCCGAAGTAGCGGCCATAGATGCGCAGGTTCTCCACCACCGAGAACTCGGGATCGAGGTTATCCATCTGCGGTACCACGCCGATGCGCGCGCGCATGCGCCGCGCCTGGCGCGGGATGCGGTATCCCAGTACCTCGAGCTCGCCCGCGTCGGGTCGACTGAGCCCCAGCAACATGCGCAGGGTGGTGGTCTTGCCCGCGCCATTGGGCCCGAGCAGACCAAAACACTGGCCACGCCGCACGTGGAGATCAAGCCCGTCCACCACCGTGGTGTCGCCATAGGCCTTGCGCAGGCCCCGGGCATGGACCACATCTTCGCGGGTGCCGTGCGCCACGGCTGCCGGGGCACCCGTCATTGGGCGGTTCCCCACTCCACCACGACCTGACGCAGGGGATTGAGCTGGCCGTGGAAGAAATGACCTGCCTCGTCGAGCCAGCGCACCGCGGGGGGAGGTTGCAGGCCGGACGACCAGTCGCGCACCGCCTCGGGATCGACGATTTCGTCCTTGCCACCCTGGATCAACAACCATGGAATGGTGATGCCCGTGATGTCGGACATGTCGTAGAGGGAGACTGGCGGTGCCACGGTGACCAGGGAATCGGCACCCGCCTCTTCCCAGCCCTGCAGTACAACGCGTGCACCAAAGGAAAAGCCCGCCAGCCACAGGTGGGCGTCGGGAAACTGCATGCGCGCGTGACTGCACACGGCCAGCATGTCGTCGGTTTCTCCCACGCCGTTGTCAAACTCGCCGGCGGATGCACCCACACCGCGAAAATTGAAACGCAGGGTCG
>DRKU01000086.1 GCA_011051615.1 Gammaproteobacteria bacterium | reverse complement strand
GCCGGCCACGCCGCCTGGTGCTGGGCCAGGCGGGAGGCACGGCATGAGCCTGCTCACCGTCACCCGCCACATGCTGCGCCGCGACCTGCTGCTGGCCTACCGCCACCGCAGTGAACTGGTCAATCCGCTGGTCTTCTTCCTCATCGTCGTCAGCCTGTTCCCGCTCAGTCTCGAGCCCGATCCGAAGCTGCTGGCCACCATCGGCCCAGGCGTGATCTGGGTCGCCGCGCTGCTCGCTACCATGCTGTCGCTGGACGCCATGTTCCGTCCCGACTTCGAGGACGGCACCCTCGAACAGCTCATGCTGAGCCCCCACCCGGTGGCCCTGCTGGTGCTGGTGCGGGTCTTCGCCCACTGGCTGGTGGCCGGCCTGCCGCTGATCCTGCTCGCGCCGCTGCTTGCCCTGCTGATGAATCTTCCGTCACAATCTCTGCCCGCCCTGCTGGCCTCGCTGGCGCTGGGCACACCGGTACTGAGTCTCATCGGCGCCATCGGTGTGGCTTTGACGGTGGCGCTGCGCCGCAGTGGGGTGCTACTGTCGCTGCTGATCTTACCTTTATATATACCGGTGCTGATCTTCGGCGCCCGTGCGGTCACCGATGCCGCGGCGGGCCTGCCCTGGACGGGACCATTGTTGTTCCTCGGCGCCCTGCTGGCGCTGGCGCTGACCCTCGCGCCGCTGGCCATCGCCGGGGCTCTGCGTATTTCACTGGAATAGCAGGACACAGGAGACAGGTATCGATATGTGGGTCTGGTTTCACAAGCTGGGATCACCAAAGTACTTCTGGGGCTTCAGCCAGCGGCTGCTGCCCTGGCTGGGCGCGGCCACCGTGTTGAGCCTCGCCGCCGGCCTGCTGCTGGCGCTGGTCTATTCGCCGCCCGACTACCAGCAGGGTGAGACGGTGCGCATCATGTATATCCATGTACCCGCCGCCATGATGTCCATGTTGATCTACGTGGTCATGGCCGTGGCCGGGGCCATCCTGCTCATCTGGCGCATGAAAATGGCCGAGATGGTGGCAGCCGCCTCGGCGCCCATCGGCGCCTCCTTCACCCTGCTCGCACTGATCACCGGCTCCCTGTGGGGCAAACCCATGTGGGGCACCTGGTGGGCCTGGGACGCGCGCCTGACCTCGGAACTGATCCTGCTGTTCCTCTACCTCGGCTACATGGCGTTGTATAATGCCATCGAGGACCGACGCAGTGCCGGGCGTGCCGCGGCCGTGCTGGCCCTGGTCGGCGTGATCAACATCCCCATCATCCATTACTCGGTGGAATGGTGGTACACCCTGCACCAGGGGCCGACCACGCAGGGCGTACGTATCGCCGGCAGTATTCATCCGGCCATGCGCTGGCCCCTGTTCACCATGATGATCGCCTTCAACCTCTTCTATGCGCTGGTGCTGCTCAAACGTGTGCGCTGCCTGATCCTGCGGCAGGAGCGCGACAGTGCCTGGGTGCGCGAACTTGTAAGCGAGAAATGAGTCCCTGTATATGTTGAGCGAATTCCTGAATATGGGCGGGTATGCCGCATACGTGTGGCCCGTCTATGGTGTCGCGGCAGTGATCCTGATCGCCAATCTGGTCACACCCTGGCGCGAAGAAAAGCAGATAATACGCGACCTGAAACGCAGGCAGCGTCGTGAAAGCAGAGGTATACAATGAGACCGGCACGAAAAAGACGTCTGTATCTGGTCATGCTTATCCTTGTCGGGGCCGGGGCCTTTGTCTCGCTGGCCATGTGGGGACTGGGTGAATACAAGATGTATTTCTACAAGCCTTCGGAAGTGGTCCGTGGTGAGACCCCGCCGGGGCGCGCCTTCAAGATCGGCGGCCTGGTCAAGGAAGGCAGCGTCAAGCGGGATGGTGCGACGGTGGAGTTCACGGTCACCGACACCCTCGCCGATGTCGTCATCCGCTACACCGGCAGCCTGCCGGACCTGTTCCGCGAGGGACAGGGCATCGTCGCCGACGGCCGCCTGGATGCCAACGGTGTCTTCGAGGCCACCAACGTGCTGGCCAAGCATGACGAGAACTACATGCCGCCCGAAGTGGCGCAGGCGCTGCAGGAGAGCGGCGCCATGCCGCCACACGAAATGGCCCGTCCCGATGGTGTCGGCGGTCCCGGCAAGCCACTGGGCAAACCACTGGGCACGCAGTGAGCCCACCCCTGAACACACCCAAGGCAGACCGCATCCATGATTACTGAACTCGGCCACTTTTCCCTGGTACTGGCGCTGGGCATCGCCCTGGTGCAGGCCATCCTGCCCATCGCTGGCGCGCAGACGGGCAACCGCCAGTGGATGAGCGTGGCGCGCCCCGCCGCCCAGGCGCAGTTCGTGCTGATGAGCATCGCCTTCTTCAGCCTCGTATGGGCCTTCGTCAACGACGATTTCTCCCTGCTCTACGTGGCAAGCAACTCCAATGCCGCCATGCCAACGATCTTCAAGGTCAGCGCGGTGTGGGGTGCCCACGAGGGCTCGCTGCTGCTGTGGGCCTTCATCCTCTCCATCTGGTCGCTGGCGGTGACGCTGTTTTCGCGCAGCCTGCCGCTGGTCTACGTGGCGCGGGTACTGGGGATCATGGGAATGGTGAGTATCGGTTTCCTGCTCTTCATGCTGCTGACCTCCAACCCCTTCGAGGAGATCTTTCCCGCTCCCTTCGAGGGTCGTGAACTCAACCCGCTGTTGCAGGATCCGGGGCTGGCCATCCACCCGCCCATGCTCTACATGGGTTACGTGGGTTTCTCGGTGGCCTTCGCCTTCGCCATCGCCGCCCTGCTCGGCGGTCGCCTCGATGCCGCCTGGGCACGCTGGTCACGGCCGTGGACCACGGCGGCATGGATCTTCCTCACCATCGGCATCGTGCTGGGCAGCTGGTGGGCCTATTACGAACTGGGCTGGGGCGGCTGGTGGTTCTGGGACCCGGTGGAAAATGCCTCCTTCATGCCCTGGCTGGTGGGCACGGCGCTGATCCATTCGCTGGCGGTGACCGAAAAACGCGACACCTTCAAGGCCTGGACGGTGTTGCTGGCCATCTTCGCCTTTTCGCTCAGCCTGCTCGGTACCTTCCTGGTGCGCTCTGGCGTGCTGACCTCGGTGCATGCCTTTGCCACCGATCCGGAACGCGGCCTGTTCATCCTGATCTTCCTTGGTGTGGTCATCGGCGGCTCGCTGGTGCTCTATGCCTGGCGCGGCGGGCAGGTGCGCTCCAGTGGCAACTTTGCGCTGCTCTCGCGTGAGTCCCTGATGCTGTTTAACAATGTCTTCCTTGTCGTGCTGGCTGCCGGCACCCTGCTCGGCACCCTCTTCCCCCTCATCGTCGATGCCTTCGGCGGTGAAAAGGTGTCAGTGGGCAAGCCGTGGTTCAACCTGATCTTCATGGTCTTCACACCATTCCTGATCATCCTCACCGGCCTCGGCCCGCTGGTACGCTGGAAGAGCCATGACAAGACCGCGCTGCTGCGCGAACTACGCCTGCCGGTGGCGGTTACCCTGCTCAGTTTCGCCGTCGCCGCGGTGGTGCTCTATGCAGGCGATTCCGCCGCCTTCAAGGTAGCGCTGGGACTGGCACTGGCGATCTGGGTCGTGGTTACGCTGCTCTACAACCTGGCGGGCAAGTTCGCCAATCGGCGTTTTTCCCTCGCCGGGCTGCGGGGACTCGGGCTTGGCTACTGGGGTATGTGGCTGGCCCATTTCGGCATTGCCGCCTTCATCACCGGCGTCGTCATCGTTTCCGCCTACAGCAGCGAGGACGATGTCACCGTCACACCGGGCCAGACCGCCGAGCTGGCCGGTTACCGCTTCCGTTTCGAAGGCGTTACCGAGACCCGCGGCCCCAACTACGTAGCCGAGCGTGGTACGGTCTTCGTCTATCAGGACGACGAACTCATTGCCGAGCTGGCACCGGAGAAACGCATTTATTCCAACCAGGGCATGCCCATGACCGAGGCCGCCATCGACAGCAACCTGCTGCGTGATGTCTATGTCTCACTGGGTGAACGTCTGCCCGATGGCAAGTGGCTGATGCGCATCTACCACAAGCCCCTGCAGTCGTGGATATGGTGGGCCGGTGGCCTGATGGCGCTGGGGGGTATCTTTGCCGCCAGTGATCGCCGCTATCGCCGCATCCTCCGGCGTGAGGAACGCCAGCGCGAAAACGCCCAGGCCCTGCTCGATGAACTGCTGGGTTCACCGGCAACGGCCGGAAGTGGAGGTAGTTGATGGCCCGTTTTCTTATCCCCCTCGGGATCTTTTTCGTTCTGGTGGGTTTTCTCTATGTCGGCCTCGGCCTCAACCCGCGCGAGATCCCCTCGCCCCTGATCGGCAAACCGGCGCCGGAGTTCAGCCTGCCGCGCGTCAGGGAACCCGGGCAACAACTGGCTCGCAGTGACCTGCTCGGCCAGGTGACACTGGTCAATGCCTGGGCCTCGTGGTGTGTGTCCTGCCGCCAGGAACACCACCTGCTCATGCAACTGGCCCGTGATGAGCATGTGCGCATCTATGGCATCAACTACAAGGACGAGCGCCGTGATGCGCTGGCCTACCTGCAACAACTGGGGGACCCCTACGTGGCCAGCGGCCATGACATCCGTGGACGGGTCGGACTGGACTTTGGCGTCATCGCCACGCCCGAGACCTTCGTGGTGGATAAGAAAGGCATCATCCGCTACAAGCACACCGGGCCGATATCGCCCACGGCGTGGCGGGAAACCATTGCCCCCCTGCTGAAGAAACTGGAGGCCGAACAGGGATGAGACTGCTGCTGATTTTAGTCACACTGCTGGTCACTGCCCCGGCGCTGGCCATCGTCGAACAGCCCGATGTCAGGCCCGAGGACTTCAGCTCGCCGGAGCAGAAACAGCGTTTTCGTGCCCTCGTCGAGGACCTGCGCTGCACCGTCTGTCAGAACCAGAACGTGGCCGACTCCCATGCCTCCCTGGCGCGGGATATCCGTCACCAGGTGCTCGATCTGATGAAGCAGGGCAAGAGCGACGAGGAGGTGGTCAACTTCCTCGTTGCCCGCTATGGCAACTACGTACGCTACAGACCGCCCTTCAATGCCCAGACGGCGATACTCTGGCTGGGGCCCTTCATATTTCTCGGCATCGCCATCTGGGCGTTGCTGAAACTGATCCGCCAGCGCAGTCGGCAACGGCCCGATGCCGCCCTGAGCAACGAGGAGCAGGCGGCCCTGCAGGCGACGCTGCAGTCCCTGCAACAAACCGACGAAACCGCGGGAGCCGACAAGTAGTGTTTACTTTTCTGACCTTTCTCGTCTTCGCCGGCGCGCTGGCCTGGTCCCTGCGCGCCCTGTGGCGCCCGGCGCCGGTGGAGACCCACAGCAGCACGCGCCTCAATCTCGCCATCTACCGTGATCGTCTCGAGGAACTGAAACAGGATCTCGCCTCGGGCCTCATCGACGAGGAACAGTATGAACAGACCCGCACGGAAATGGCGCGCGCCCTGTTACAGGATCTGCAGGCCGAACAGGCCGAGACCACCAACACCAGCCCACGCAGCCGCCTGCTCGCCACACTGGGCACGGTGATTCTGGTGTCTGGCATCACCGCCGGGCTTTATCTTTATCTCGACGACCAGATCTACCTGGTGGAGGTCCCCCCGGCCCAGAATACCGCCGAGGCGCTGGACATCGCACGCCAGGTGCGCGGCCAGCTGTTCCTGGTGCAGAGCGACCCCGGCAATGGCGAGAACTGGTTGCTGCTCGGCAACGGCTACATGGCCATGGGCCGCTTTGACGCCGCGCTGCAGGCCTATGAGCGCGCCACCGCCATCCTGGGTGAGAATGCCGAGTTGCTGGTCAGCCAGGCCCATGCCCTGGCGCGACTCCATGGTGGCAATCTCGAGGGCCGACCGGCCACCCTCATTCGCCATGCGCTGGCACTGGAACCCGACCATCCCGCGGCGCTGACCTGGGCGGGCATGCTCGGTTTCCAGAGTGGTGATTACGACCAGGCCATGCGCTACTGGAACGAATTGCTGGCGCAACTGGAGCCCGGCAGCGATCACTACCGGCAGATCAAGGGCCTCATCTCCACCGCCCAGTTACGCAAGGCCGGTGTCATGCCCGAGGAGGCCGCCCCGACCCCCGCCGCGGCAGCCGGCCTGACGGTACAGGTGGAACTGGCCGAAAACGTGCGCGCCAGTGTCGCGCCCGGCGACCAGGTCTACATCTTCGCCCGCGCCAAGGACGGCCCACGCATGCCGCTGGCGGTGGTGCGCAAGACCGTCGCCGATCTGCCGCTGACCGTGACCCTCGATGACAGCATGGCGATGATGCCGCAGGCGCGCCTGTCGGGATTCGATGAAGTACTGCTGGTGGCCCGCGTCTCCAAATCCGGCAACCCCCAGGCCAGCAGCGGCGACCTGGTGGGCGAGATCGGCCCGGTAAGCACGCACCTTGGCGAGCCAGTGCG
>DRKU01000085.1 GCA_011051615.1 Gammaproteobacteria bacterium | reverse complement strand
TCCAGCTTGCCGGTATTGATACGCAGGCGCGTGTCGTCGCCCTTTGGCTCCACTGCCGCGACCTCGCCGACTGCCTGTATGATACCGGTAAACATCGTTGTATTATCCGACCGTTCTCAGATTGGCAGGAGCACCGCCCCCGGCGCGATCATATCTGCCGAGCTGAAATTTATCGCGCCGGGGGCGACGCTCCTACAGTATTCAGGTAAAAACTCGCCCATATCGCAACCTCGCAAATATGGAGTGTTCCACATTCAACCGGCCTTCACCGGCCGCGCCGTGATACGCCAGTCGTCGCCGACGCGCCGCATGTCGGTGATGTCGAGGGGCACTTTCCTGTCCATGCTGTCGATGCCCGGCAGCCGGAACAGGGGGCGCGCCTCGTGCCCCATCAATACCGGCGCCATGTAGATAATAATCTCGTCGATCAGGCCCTCGCGCAGGAAGGTGCCACTCAGGGTGGCGCCCATCTCCAGCATGACTTCGTTGACCTCCTGCTGCCCCAGGTAGTCCAGCACTGCGGCCGGGTCGACGGCATTGTGGCACACGGGCATGGTGATCACCTCGGCGCCGGCGCGTTGCAGGCGTTCCACGTCACTTTCGTTGTCGCGGCAGGTCATCACCAGCGTGCGCCCCGGCAATCCGAGCATCTTTGCCGTCTCCGGCATGCTGAGATGCGTATCCAGCACCACCCGCCAGGGCGGATGCACAGCGATCTCCCCATCCGCCAGGCGTACGCTGAGCGAAGGATCGTCCGCCAGCACCGTGCCCACGCCGGTCAGAATCACCGAACTGCGGGCACGCAGGCGATGCACGTCCTCGCGTGCCGCGGGACCGGTGATCCACTTGCTCTCGCCCGAGGCCAGCGCCGTGCGGCCATCCACACTCATGGCCAGTTTACTACGTACGAAGGGACGGCCACACTGCATGCGCTTGATATAACCGGGATTGAGGGCGCGCGCCTCGTCTTCCAGCAGGCCAGAGGCCACCTCGATCCCCGCCTCGGCCAGTTGCGCCAGTCCCGTGCCCGCCACCTGCGGGTTGGGATCGCGCATGGCCGCCACGACGCGGGTAATACCCGCCTTGATCAGGGCCTCGCTGCAGGGTGGCGTACGACCATGGTGACAGCAGGGCTCGAGACTCACGTAGGCCGTCGCGCCACGGGCGTGGGCAATGCCGGCATCGTCCAGCGCGGCGATCTCCGCATGGGGGCCACCGGCCTCCATGTGCCAGCCTTCGCCGACGATGCGGCCATCGCGCACCAGTACGCAACCAACACGTGGGTTGGGATCGGTCGTGTACAGTCCCCGCTGCGCCAGGCGGATGGCCTGCGCCATGAAACGATGATCGTCGGCGGAAAAACTCATCCCGGTGCCCAGCTCAGTGCTCCTCGTCATCGGAGAGCAAGGGGATCTGCTGCCGCTGCTCTTCCGGCGAAGGACCGGCCTTGAGGCGATCGATCTCCTCCTGGAAGGCACTGATGTCCTGAAAACTGCGATACACCGAGGCAAAGCGCACGTAGGCCACCTGATCGAGGTTACGCAGCTCGTCCATGACCCACTCGCCAATGACGCGCGAGGGCAATTCGCGCTCCCCGGAGGCGCGTGCCCGCTTGAGGATGCGCCCGATGGCGGCCTCGATCTGCTCGGTGCTCACCGGGCGCTTCTCCAGCGCACGCAACATGCCGCTACTGAGCTTCTTCTCGTCGAAGGGCACGCGGCTGCCGTCCTGCTTGATGATGCGCGGCAATACCAGCTCGGCGGTTTCGAAGGTGGTGAAACGCTCGCCACAGGACTGGCACTCACGGCGACGTCGCACCATGGCCCCTTCATTGGCCAGGCGCGAATCGATGACCTTGGTATCGTCGGCTGCGCAAAACGGGCAATGCATAAAAAACAGTAGCTAGTTGCGAGTAGCGAGTGACAAGTCAGTCCCCATAGACCGGCAGCCTTTTACAAATCTTCAACACCTTCTCCTTTACTTCCTCGATTACGGACGCGTCGCCGCGGCTGTCGATGACGTCGCACATCCAGCCGGCAAGATCGGTGCAGTCCTTTTCACTGAAACCACGCGTGGTCACCGCCGGGGTGCCGACACGAATACCACTGGTGACAAACGGTGACTGGGGATCATTGGGTACGGCGTTCTTGTTGACCGTGATGTTGGCCGCACCCAGCCAGGCGTCCACGTCCTTGCCGGTGAGACCGCTTTCGATGAAGCTGACCAGGAACAGGTGGTTGTCGGTACCACCAGAGACCACGTCGTAACCGCGCGTGTTGAAAACCTCGGCCATGGCACGGGCGTTCTTCACCACCTGTTGCTGGTAGGTGCGAAACTCCGGCTGCAGGGCTTCCCTGAAGGCCACCGCCTTGGCGGCAATCACATGCATCAGCGGCCCACCCTGGGTGCCGGGGAAGATCATGGAATTGAGTTTCTTTTCGATATCCGGGTTGGATTTCGCGAGGATGATACCGCCACGCGGTCCGCGCAGGGTTTTGTGCGTCGTGGAAGTGGTGACATCGGCGATCTGAACCGGGTTGGGATACTCACCGGCGGCGACCAGTCCCGCCACGTGCGCCATGTCCACCATGAGATAAGCGCCGACACTGTCGGCGATGTCGCGGAAACGCCGCCAGTCCATGACACGTGAATAGGCGGAGAAACCGGCGACGATCATCTTCGGCCTGTGTTCCTTCGCCAACGCTTCCACCTGGGCATAGTCCACCTCGCCGGTGGTCTCGTCGAGCCCGTATTGCAC
>DRKU01000084.1 GCA_011051615.1 Gammaproteobacteria bacterium | reverse complement strand
TCGGGGGTCTGGCTTATTTTTCTTCTCCGGTGGCCCCTGTGGAATATGCTGCAACATCTCCTTGCCCTGTCGCAGCAGAAAGTCCAGAAAGGCCTGGCTTGTCAGGGACAGTTTCTTTCCTTTCAGGTACACCGCGTACCAACGGTAGAATAACGGGAACCCTTTCACATCCAGAATCGCAATATGGTTGCCGGCAAGCTCCAGCCGCAGGTTGTGCCGTGACAAAACCGATATCCCCAGTCCTGCCATCACGGCCTGCTTGATGGCTTCACTGCTCCCCAGCTCCATGTAGGGTTGCACTGCGAGACCCTGTTCGGCAAACAGGCGCTCCACTGCCAAGCGTGTTCCGGAGCCCATTTCACGGACCAGAAAACGTTCCTTACTCAATTGCTCCAGCGTGATAGATGAGCACTGAGTCAGCGGATGGCGGGGGCTTGCGACGACGACCAGCTCGTTGTCGACAAACGGGTAGGCTTCTATGGCAAGTCCAGCGGGAACCTGCCCCATTATCAATAAATCATCCTCATTGGATTTCAGGCGTTCAAGTACCCGGGAGCGGTTAGTCACCTTCAACATGGGCTTCACCTCGGGATGCTGCGTAATGAAGGCCCCCAACAGGTGAGGCATAAAATACTTGGCGGTGGTGATAACGGCGATGCGTAGCGGCCCCTTGATCACGCCTTCAAGCGCCGCTGCTGATTCACCCATAGAAACCATACTGCCAAGGATGTTTTGAGCTGAGGCATAAACTTCGTCACCGACTGCGGTTGTATGGAGACGACTACCCACCTTCTCGAGCAGGGGATAGCCAATGGTTTCGCAGAGTTTTTTGACCTGCATGGACACGGTGGGTTGGCTCAGGTGCAGTACCTCCGCCGCGCGGGTATAGCCGCCAAGGCGAACCACGGCTTCGAATATCTGCAGCTGGCGCAGGGTGACATGGCGAATGAGGTTTTCTGCGGTTGAATAAGCCATAGACTATTCTCTATGTATCGAATAGAAACTATTGATTTCAATTTATACCCTCATATCCGAATAATGTCCACCACGCGGTTGCTGCCGCGCCATAACTCATTCATCGAATCACTGGAGAATACCATGGCTAAAACCTATGACGCGGGCGTAAAAGAATACCGCGAAACTTACTGGATGCCGGATTACACTCCGAAAGATACGGATATTCTGGCTTGTTTCAAGGTGACGCCGCAGGATGGCGTGCCGCGCGAAGAAGTTGCCGCGGCTGTTGCAGCGGAATCCTCAACCGGTACCTGGACAACGGTGTGGACAGATCTGTTGACCGATCTGGACTACTACAAGGGCCGTGCCTACGCCATCGAGGACGTGCCGGGTGATGATACATGTTTCTACGCATTTATCGCTTACCCGATTGACCTGTTCGAAGAAGGTTCTGTTGTCAACGTGATGACCTCCCTGGTCGGTAACGTGTTCGGCTTTAAAGCCTTACGTGCCCTGCGCCTGGAAGACGTCCGCTTTCCCCTCGCCTATGTCATGACCTGTAACGGACCGCCACAGGGCATTCAGGTTGAACGCGACTTGCTCAACAAGTATGGCCGTCCCCTGCTCGGTTGTACCATCAAGCCAAAACTGGGGCTTTCCGCCAAGAACTACGGCCGCGCCTGTTACGAAGGCCTGCGTGGTGGCCTTGACTTCACCAAGGATGACGAGAACGTCAACTCGCAGCCGTTCATGCGCTGGCGTCATCGCTTCGACTTTGTAATGGAAGCGATTCAGAAAGCCGAAGCGGAAACCGGTGAGCGTAAAGGTCACTATCTGAACGTTACCGCACCGACTGCGGATGAAATGATGCGCCGTGCTGAATATGCAAAAGAAATCGGTGCACCGATTATCATGCACGACTATATCACCGGTGGCTGGGCGGCAAACACACAGCTGGCACGATGGTGTCAGGAAAACGGTATGCTGCTGCATATTCACCGCGCCATGCACGCGGTGCTCGATCGCAACCCGCACCACGGTATCCACTTCCGTGTACTGACCAAGATCCTGCGTCTGTCTGGCGGTGACCATCTGCACTCCGGTACGGTTGTCGGCAAGCTGGAAGGCGACCGTGATGCGACGCTGGGCTGGATCGATATCATGCGTGACTCCTATATCAAGGAAGATCGTTCGCGCGGCATTTTCTTCGACCAGGACTGGGGCGCCATGCCCGGCGTGTTCCCGGTTGCTTCCGGTGGTATCCATGTATGGCACATGCCGGCACTGGTCAGCATCTTCGGTGATGACTCCGTACTGCAGTTTGGTGGCGGCACGCTGGGTCACCCATGGGGTAACGCCGCAGGTGCAGCTGCGAACCGCGTGGCCGTGGAAGCATGCGTGGAGGCCCGCAACATGGGTCGTGAACTTGAGAAAGAAGGCAAGGATATCCTCACGGCGGCAGCCAAACACAGTCCCGAGCTGGCCGCAGCGATGGAGACGTGGAAGGAAATCAAGTTCGAATTCGACACGGTGGACAAACTCGACGTTTCTCACAAGTAGTTGCGTCGTCAGGCGGGGTGCTTGCGCACCCCCTCTGACAAACCGGGTATTACCATACATAAACCAGGAGCTGTAACATGCAAGATTACCAATCAAGCCTGAGCGATCCCTCAAGCCGAAAGTTTGAGACTTTTTCATACCTGCCGGAATTCACGCCTGAGCAGATCCGTGCCCAGATCGAGTACATCATCAGCAAGGGCTGGAATCCGGGCATCGAACACACCGAGCCGGAAAATGCCGGGGGCCACTACTGGTACATGTGGAAACTGCCGATGTTTGGCGAGACCGATGTCGATGCCATTCTCAAGGAAGTCGAAGCCTGCCATGCTGCGCACCCGGGCAACCATGTACGCCTGCTGGGTTTTGACAACTTTGCGCAGTCTGCCGGTGCCGCCATGGTTATCTACCGGGGCAAAACCGTATAAATCGCCAAGTGTTATGCAAATATCCTGGCCACACTCAGGTGTGGCCAGGATCCTCAGGTGGACAGAAGTATGAGCAAACCAGACAAGTATGTCGGCATTGACAATGATATCAACGGTGGCATGACCAGCATTGGAAAAATTATCAGGGATGCCTGGGTATTTGAGCTCATTCCAGAATCCGAAACCTGTGAGGGCTGGAACCTGGCCAGAATCGATGCGCTACTGCAAAAGGTGAACGCCGAATGGGACAAGCACGGCTGCATGGTCAGCCAATTGCCTGAGCATCTGGCGAAACGTCATCGGGAAATTCATGCGCAGGCAATGCAAAAGGCGAAAGCCGCCGGATGGTCGGGCGAGCATGAAACGGGGAATGAACAATCGTAACTTTCGAAGATTATGAGTGGATATGAGTATGTCTGATTCAACCGTAGACCCAACACAGTACCTCATTAAGAACGAGCCATACTATGAAGCCGTTGGCAATGAAATAAAGCTCTACGAAGCGGCCTATAATGTACGCATGCCGATGATGCTGAAAGGCCCGACCGGCTGTGGCAAATCACGTTTTGTGGAATACATGGCGTGGAAACTGGGAAAGCCGCTGATTACCGTAGCATGTAATGAAGACATGACGGCATCGGATCTGGTGGGGCGTTTTTTGCTCGATAAGGACGGCACCAAATGGCAGGACGGGCCATTGACCACCGCCGCCCGTATCGGGGCCATCTGCTACCTCGACGAAGTCGTTGAAGCGCGCCAGGACACCACGGTTGTCATCCATCCCCTGACTGATCATCGCCGTTCCCTGCCACTGGACAAGAAGGGCGAGCTGATTGAGGCACACCCTGACTTCCAGCTGGTAATTTCCTATAACCCCGGTTATCAGAGTTTGATGAAAGACCTCAAGCAATCCACCAAACAGCGCTTTGGCGGGCTGGACTTCGACTATCCCGAAACCGAGCTTGAAGTGGCGATTGTGACAAAGGAATCCGGGGTTGATGAGGAGACCGCGGAAAAACTGGTACAGATCGCACACCGCGCGCGCAACCTCAAGGGACACGGTCTTGACGAAGGTATTTCGACACGTTTGCTGGTCTATGCCGGCCAGTTGATCAGCAAGGGAATTGACGCTGAGACGGCTTGCAGCATCACCATGATAACGCCATTGACGGATGATCCGGATATGCGCGACACCCTGAACGCTGCGGTACAGACATTTCTGGGTTGAGTAATACTGATCATGGATGGCCGTTTCAAATACTTTATGGTGCACGGCGATGTCGTCTATCAAGCTTGAAGACTATGCGGAATTTCTGGAACAGGTCGTTCCGGAAATTAAGGACGTCCTCGATAGCACCTTCCATGACGCCGCGCGTATCATGTCACCGGCGGGCCTCAGTGACTACCTGGATGGTGCGAAAGCACTGACCAATCTGGGACGTGGTCATGATCTGGTTATCACCTATCTGCAGGAAATGCCGCTGGTCGCCAGGGAGTGCGGCGAAGATATTATTCCGGACTGCATCAGCGCAGCCATGAAGGTTTCCTCGATGACCTCGGGCGAGGTCATTACGCTGCTGTTTGCAAGTTTGCCCACGGCCTCCCGGCACCTCGGCGATGCACAGCTGGTACGCGGTTATCTCACTCTGATTCATCAACTGGCATCCACCGCCGCACGGGGCCTGCGTCCGATGCTGACGCATATCGATGAACTTCTTTCAAAGCTGACCTTGAGTGGCTTGCGACGCTGGGCAAACTTTGGCGCCCAGGCCTATCGTCGCGACTTTAATAACCTGACGTCCTACTTCAATCTGGAGTCTGCCGACAGTCGCGCCATGCTCGAAAAAGAACGCCGCGGTGTGTTGTTCGTCAGGGTCCAGCGCAAACTGAATTTCTATCTACGTGCCTTGTGGGGCCGTGATTTCTTCCTGCGGCCCACAGGTGCAGATTACACCGACTTTCGTCCCTATGTCGAAGACCGCATCCTGCATATGCCGGATGCACTTGACGACATCGGTGATATTACCGGACTGGAACTGTACCGGGCCACCGCGGCGCACATGGCGGCACACATGGTCTATGCCCACACCTCGGTGTCCGCTGAACAACTCAGTCCGGCGCAGATGTTCTTTGTGGGCTTGCTGGAAGATGCGCGGGTCGAGTACAAGGCCATCAACAGCTTTCCAGGCCTGAGCCGCCTGTGGAAGTCGCTAATGCTGGTTGAGTACGACGGACCGGTCGAACATGAGACAGTGCCAGTGCTTGAAAAGCTGGCCTTGCAGTTGCTCGACAGCAGCGTAAAGGGCGATGATGAGCAGCTCAACCGGTTCGCCGAGAAGTTTCATGCGCAAATCGAGGCCAATCAGGATGACAACCACTTTTCCTGGTTGATGGGCATTGAGCTATACAACCTGTTCGCTGGGCGCAAGGCAGTGCCCAGCCTGCGCATTCTGGAGCGCTATCGCATCCCCTACCGGGACGACAACCGCATTATCTGGCATTTCGAGGATATCGACTGGGATTCCGGTTTTGAGTATATCGCGGCCACCCAGCGCCAGGTCCACCGACAGGTCAGCCCATTGATGATGGCACATGAAGTGGACTGTGAGCTGGCCGGTGACGATGCGCAGGAAATCTGGACCTGCTCCGATCTGATGCGCTTCTACGAAGACGACCTGACCGACAATGCCAGGACATTCAACGAAGCCTGGGGCAAGGAGCCTGTCTCCGAGCCCTATCACTATCAGGAGTGGGATTACCAGATCCAGTTGCACCGTCCGGACTGGGTAACGCTCTATGAACGCCGCATGCCGAAAGGGGACCCGGAAGACATTGATAATATTCTGACCGAATACAAGCCCATTGCCCATCGCATCCGACAGATTATCGACCTGTTGGCGCCGGCCGGTGTGCAACGTCAGCGCGGCCTGGAAGACGGTGACGAGATTGATATAAATGCCGCCGTTGATGCCATGGTCGCATTGCGCATGGGCGAGCAGCCAAGTCCGCGCATCACCATGCGTAATGTGTTGAAAACACGTGACCTTGCTGTTGTTGTATTACTGGATTTATCCGAATCGACCAACGAGCAGGTTGGTGATACCGACAAAACCATTCTGCAGCTGACCCGCGAGGCGGCCACGCTGGTGGCAACGGCCATTAATGGTATTGGTGATCCGTTTGCACTGCACGGGTTCGCCTCCGATGGGCGTCATGATGTGCAGTATTACCGTTTCAAGGATTTCAACCAGCACTTCGATGATGAGGCCAGGGCGCGCCTTGCCGGCATGAAAGGTGGCCTGTCTACCCGCATGGGCGCGGCATTGCGCCATGCCGGATATCACCTGTTGAAGCAGCAGGAGAGACGGAAACTGATTCTGCTGGTCACCGACGGTGAGCCCGCCGATATTGATGAAGCCGATCCACAGCACTTGCGTCACGATACCAGAAAAGCGGTTGAAGAACTGTATTCAACCGGCGTGCTCACCTATTGTCTGACACTCGATCCACACGCCGACAACTACGTCAAACGTATTTTTGGCGAAAATAACTACACCGTGATTGAGCATGTTGATCGATTGCCGGAGCAACTGCCTTTGTTGTTCGCCAGTCTGACAGGATGATGACCACGCGCATCCATGACATGCCGGTTTACGCAGCGCGAACGGACCGCGTGGAGGCATCGCTGTATAACCTGTGGCGACGCGCGCGCCTCAAGCTGGACATGCCATTGCGTATCGAGCTGCCGGGACTGAAGCAGATGGTGCTGATACTCGAAGAGGACAGTTGGGTGGTGGTAGACCAGTGTCAGTACGATTTACCCGTACTTGCCTGGGTGGATTTCCAGGATACTGGAAGAACCACCCTGCACACACCAGTGATCTGTACCATGAATTATTACCATTACATGGCCGGTCATCTGCGCGAGAAGGTGCTCGCCCGCATGGGGGAAGCACTGGAATCCCGTTTGAGTGAGCCTGTATCGGCCAGCGCAAAAAATCCGGGCAGTGGAGACAGGCAGTGATCGACTTGCTTGTTATTTTTCCACCGTCATCGGCTCAGCCGGCGCCTTTGTTCAATATCGCAGGCTGGGCCAACCCGTCGTCACAACTATAAGGTAGTGCACCATGCCACTCGTTGATATGAAAGATATGCTCCAGCACGCCTACGCTCATGGCTATGCGGTGGGCGCCTTCGACCTGGTCAGCCTGGACTTTCTGGAAGGCGTTCTGGCGTCGGCGGAACGGGCCCGTGCGCCGGTAATTCTGAGCCTGGCGGAATCTCATTTTGAATACTTCGATTTTGAACTGATGATGCCGGCGGTGGAAACGGCCGCAAAACGGGCGTCGGTCCCGGTCGCCATCCATCTGGATCACGGTGCCAGTCTCAATTCAGCAGTGCATGCTATCAGTCTCGGCTGCAACGGGGTGATGGTCGATGCCTCTCATACAGACTTCAGCGAGAATATCCGGATCACCAAAGCAGTCGTTGAGACAGCCCATGCCTGCGGCGTGCCGGTCGAAGGTGAGCTGGGCTATGTGCCTGGCGTCGAGGGTGAAGATGCCGAACACCATCCGGGTGAACTCGCCTATACCACGCTGGCAGAGGCACGGGCCTATGTGGAACGAACCCGTGTGGATTTTCTCGCCGTATCCATCGGTACCGTACATGGACGCATGAAGGGCAAGCCAAAACTGGACTATCAACGCCTGAAACAGATCAACGAAGCGCTGTCCATCCCGCTGGTGATCCACGGTGGAACCGGCTTGTCCGACGATCAGTACCGGCGCCTGATCGCCAACGGTGTAACCAAGATTAATTATTATACGGCCCTGGCTGACGTGGCTGGTGCCAGTATCAGGGCCAATGCACGGGCGGATCGAGCCAATGGCTACACCGTTCTGACGAAAGATGTTCAGGATGCCGTCAGCGCCGAGGTCGAGCGCAAAATGCGCCTGTGGGGCTCGGCAGGACGGGCCGCCGAGGTGTTGTCGCGGTGCCGGGCATGGATGCCTGTTGAGCATCTGATCATCTACAATGTCGATGAAGTCGATGAGGCCCATGTGGAAATGATGATGGCCGAAGGGCGTCGGGTGCTCGGCGCCATTCCCGGCGTGCGCGAAGTGATGACCGGCAAGGCGGTGCTGGAGAATGCAAAGTACCACTACGCCTGGCTGGTGCGTTTCTGTCACCCGGCCGTCATCGATAGCTACCGTGAACACCCTGACCACGTAGCTTTTGCTGACAAGCTGTTCCGGCCAGTCGCGGTCGATCGTATCAGTATCGACTTCAATATCGTGGAGACGGAATTTTCAGTTCAGAACCACCACGATATCGCCGGGCGGAGGGATGAAAGGCGATAACACCTTAACCAGTGCACAGTTCATCGGCCTTATGGCATTAGTGCTTTCCAGAAAACAGTCAACTTACGGTTTCTTGCGCCGCACCCGCCTGGCTGGCCGCCTTTGTAAACAGGCTGGTTCAGTCACTATCGACCCGCTTCTTCAGCGCCTTGCCATGAAAACGCTGCAGTGAAAATTCTGTCAGGGCCGCCACGGCGACAGTGCCGACCAGAATGCCGATCACTCCCCGTGACTGACCCATAATGTAGAACAGGGCCAGCAGGCTGGCGCCGACGCTGAGCACGATAGCGAGCACCAGCAGGCCTGGCGAGGCACCGGTCTCGCGCACCAGCCGCAGATGCCCGGTGTGCGTAATGGCATGTACCGCCAGGATCAGGATCGAGCCGGTCGCAGCGATCTGGGTCAGATCAAACAGCAGTGACAATACGATCACCAGCAGGCCACTGATCACCAGTCCCTCGCGGCTGTGACCAATGGGTTGGCCATACACTGCCGGCAACTCTCCATCCCTGGCCAGCTGGTAGGTGACGTTGGTGACCGCGTAGAGATTGGCATTGATGGCCGAGGCGGTGGCAACCAGCGCGGTCAGGGCAACAATGCTATAGCCGATGTGGCCAAACACCGGCAACGCCGCCTCGGCAAGTGCAGAGTCACGCGCGGCGATAACCCTGTCCGTGGGCAAGTTACCAAAGACGGCAAAGGCTACCGCCACGTACAGCAACATGACCAGCAGGATGGCCAGTACCATGGCGCGCGGCAGGGTGCGTGCCGGATCGGGCATGTCCTCGGCAGTATTGGTGATCACGCGAAATCCCTCATAGGCGAAGAAAGTGATCGCCAGGCTGAAGAAGATATCCGGCACCGGCGGATAGTTCTGTGGCGACAGCAACTCCGGCTTCAGATTGAGAATGCCGGCAATGGCCAGCCCGCACAGGACGAGGAACTTGAACGCCACCGTGAGACGCTCCCACACGGCCACGTCCCGCGCACCACGCAGGTTGACCAGCACGAAGAAGACGACAATACCCACGGCGAAACCGTGACTCAACAATGGTGTGCGTTCACCGTCGGAAAAAAAGGTCGCGGCATAGTTGCCAAAGGCCCTGGCAATGAGACTCAGCGAAACCACCGCGGCGACATACAGCACGATACTCATGGTGCCGGTAAACAGCCCACTGCCCCATGCCTGGGTCAGGTACTCAACGATGCCGCCGGCCGAGGGATAGCGTGCACCCAGCTTACCCAGCGAGTAACCACTAAACAACGCGATGAGGCCACCGATGATGAACGACAGGTACACGGCACTGCCCGAAATGACGCTGGCCTCCCCCAGCAGGGCAAAGATACCGGCACCAACCATCGCCCCGATCCCCATGGCGACAGCCGACCACAGACCAATCGGTTGTTGTGACTTATGCATGATGCACTCTCAGTCCAGTGGCACCTTCCACACGGGCGCGTCGCGTGAGCATACCATGAAACCTGGCATGCCTTTGTCTCGGCACCACGGCCTGCTCACGCCTGAAAGTTCACCATGGATCGCTGGGCGGACGAGAAGCCCTCCGGTGTCCTGGAGAAATCCGGTGAAATACGACGCGACGGGATCCGGCCGGCACGTCCCTGTGCCGCATCCGGGTATGTCTCAGTTGAGCGCGCCGAGGAGGTTCTTCTCGTCGTTGCTGGCGGCGGCCTCGTAGATGACATAGAAGGGCGCGCTGCCGACGAGGTAGTGCCCGGCGGTGATGTTGACTCCGTTGTCGGTACTGCCGAAGTACGCCCGTCCCGGGGCGGCGCCGTTGGGCGCGCAACTCTGCGTACTCACCGCCAGGCCCGCGGCATCGTAGAGGGTGATATCCCCCGCGCTCAGGCACACGGCGGTGACGTACTGGGTATCCAGCGGCAGGCCGTAACGGCGCCCGAAGTAGATGGGATCGTGGAAGGCGGTGGCCTCGATGCCGTCACGATCCGCCACCTGGATGGCCGCCACCGGCCGGTCTGCGACCACGTGCAGGGCCCCGCCCCCCTGGGCGAGGCTGCCGTCCAGCCCCGGCGCATAGCGCCCGCCGGCATTGAGCACGACGCTGGTCACCGTGCCGTTGGTGGCGGTAAGGGTGACGGTGGTGTTGTCTTCCAGCGCCCCCAGCACGAAACCGCGGCTCGGCACGCCCACCAGTTCCCGCGCCGCCGGCACGGCGGCATAGGTGTCCACCAGCGCACCACCGCGTTCGGCGGCGTGACTCACCAGCAGCGGCCGGTCGGAGACGATGCGACCGGAGAGGGTATTGTCGCCGCCGGCATCCACCACTACCACCTGGCCGCGCGGCACGCTGAGGTGCTGCACGGTGTCGGTGGTCACCGTGACCTCCGCCTTGCCGTAAGGACTGTAGAGGTAGTAGTGGTGCGCGAAGCGGAAGTGCGGCACGACGAATTCATAACCCATGAACCAGTCCGTCACCGGCAGATCGGTGCCATCGGCGGCGTTGCCGAGCCCAATGGGCTGACTGGCATAGAACCGCGCTCCCGCGGTGGCATCCACCGTGGAGACAGCCACCTGCTGGTAGGCGTCCAGGCGATTGAAGCCGCCGAGACCATAGACGTAGCTGCCGTCCACCAGCCCCATCACCGACAGGCTGCCGCCCAGCTGGTTCGGGTTGAGCAGGTAGTAGGCCATGCCGCGGCGCGAGCCGGCCAGTGTCGGGTTGGTGCCGAGACGGTACTCCAGCGTGTTGTTGAGTCCGTCGCCGTCCAGGTCGCCGGTGCGATCGGTGGTGTCCGCCGGGTCGAGCCCCACGACCTTCTCCCAGCCGTCGGGCAGGCCGTCGGCATCATTGTCCTGCGCCACGGCGGCCTCCGCGGTGCCGCCGTAGAAACCCAGGTTGCGGCGCCCGCCGCCCGGCTCGTTCCCCGCCGGCAGGAAGGGGCCGGCGGTGTCGATGCCCGGCGAGTCGGGCAGCAGGTGGTAGTCGCCGTTGGCTGCATCCACGAAGCGCGCGTCGCCCACCAGGTTGTTGTAGGCCCCCGCCACCGAGTCTTCGCTCACCAGCGAGTACCAGACATGCCACGGCTGCGCGTCCTTCAGCTCCACGGTGTTGGCGAGGATGCTGTTGGTGATGCGCAGGTCGTAGCTGTTGGGATTCCAGTCGATGCCCAGCGGGAAGCCCGCCAGCGTCACCTGGTTCAGGCGCAGGCCCACGCGGTCGTTGCTGCCGTTGGGGGGTTCATTGGCAGTAAAGGCTACCGGCGCCGAACCCGTGATGAGAGCACGATCGAAGAGTAGCCTGCTGTTGCCGCCCATGATAATGGAGGAGCTCCCTAACAGGAGTTTGACGTTGCCAAACGACACGTTACGCGCATTGCTGATCCAGAGAAAACCCGCCATCGACCAGCTGAGATCCTCAAAGCCACCCCAGCGCAGGTTGGCGATGCTGGTGAAGCCGGAAGCAATCACCACGCCATTGCCGTCACCGCGAATGCGCACGGCCTTGTTCAGGGACAGGAAACTGCCGTTGCCGTAGTTGCCCGCGGCCAGCTGTACCGTGTCACCAGCACGTGCCGCACGGATACCACGAGTCAGCGTGGCAAAAGGCATGGCCGCGCTGCCGTCGCCGGTGTCATCGGCGCCGTTGACGCTGTCCACATAGACGATGTTGATCGCCGGCGCGGAGGCGGCATCGCGCGGCAGGGTGTCGCGCAGGAACTCGATGATGTTGTCCACGCCGTCGCCGTCCGGATCACGACGCGCGTCGTCGACATAAACCGCGGTGCCGCGAATGGTCTCCCAGTCATCGCTCATGCCGTCCAGGTCCCGGTCATTGTTGGACAGGGGGTCGGTCTGGTTGGCGACTTCCTCGCC
>DRKU01000083.1 GCA_011051615.1 Gammaproteobacteria bacterium | reverse complement strand
GGCTGGTAGGCCACGAAGTGGAACGCGAGCGCCTCATCGAAGGGATGGTTGAAGCCATCCAGGGCGATCTCAATCACCAGTGCATGGGCCGCTCCGCCCCCGCGCGTCTTGCCCGCGCCCTGGCGTTTGCCGATGAAGCCGGCCTCGAGGTAGCAAAGCTGCGGGAGATCCAGCAGGCACAGGAAGAAAACGCCTGATCACAGGACCGGTCTCGAGCGAATGTCAGGGAGACCGACAGGGAAACAGGACGTCTCAGCGCCGAATCATTGCCTCCCTCGCCGGATCTCTTCCCCCGGCGGTAATGCGCGCCGCACGGTATCCATGGCCGCACACAGGGTCTCCACGCCATCCAGAATACGCGGCGTATAGCGGGAGATATGGTCTGCCGGGATGCGCAGGTAAGCATCCGTCTGATTGACCCGCAATTGTGGCCAGGCACGCCAGCGGGCAAAGTCTTCGCCGTCACGCGCATCGAGGTTGGTGTTCGATGTACTGGCGACAATCATCTGCGGATCGGCGGCGAGCACGGCCTCGACCGTAACGCGTGGTGCCAGCGCGGGCAATTCGGCGAACACGTTGACACCACCACACAGTGCAATGGCATCACTGATCACATGCTCTCCGTTGATGGTGATGAGCGGCTGATGCCAGACCTGGTAGAACACCCGAACCACACGGCGACCGCGGTAGCGTGCACGCAGCGCCGCCAGCCGCTGGCGATAGGCCGCCGCCGCCACACTGCCCACCTGCGACGTACCTGCCAGCGCGGCGATGGCATCGATACTGTCGGCCACGCCGGCCAGACGGCGCGGGCGGCTGACATAGACGGCGAAGCCCAGTTGACGCAGGCGCTCGCGCCGTGCGACCGGCGTGCCACTATGCCAGACGAGAACGAGATCCGGCCGCAGCGCCAGCAGGCGTTCCAGATCGATGCGCCCCAGTCCACCCACGCGCGGCAGGATGCGTACCGCCGGCGGATAGTCCGAGGCACTGTCCACACCCACCAGCCGGGGACCCGCGCCGGCGGCCCACACCAGTTCGGTAAGATGGGGGGCAAGACTGATGATACGCTGTGCTGGTTGTGACAGTCGGATGCGGTGACCGAGATCATCCCTGGCGACAACCCCCGCGGCATTCGCCGATGACAGGGATCCGCTCAGGACGAGCCAGGTGCAGAAGAACAGGAGATGGTGGCGGGTAAGCGGGGTTTGCCTCACACCACCCAGCCGGCAATGGTCAGGAAGGCGATGACGCCTATCCAGGTAAGGAAACTGCGCCGTGCCAGCGCCAGGGCAATGGCAACACCGCGGAGATCCGGGCTGCCTTCGGGTACGTCCTCGGCTTCCAGTTCGTACTTCATGGCACCATGGGACGCATCGATCATCAGCGTGTCATTGTCCTTCCTGAGAAAATCATCGAGCTTGCTGCAACAGGTCATGGTATCGACGAAGCTGCCAGCCAGCGCAAAGGCGAACATGTTGAGACGTGCACACGGCCAGTCGAGAATGGTGCGAAGTTGTGACAGGGTGGCAAGAAAGCCTTCGTCCAGTTCATGGCCATGTTCCTGCAGCAGGGTGGTCATGCGATAGAGGACCACGCCCACCGGACCCAGCACGAGGAACCAGAACAGGACGGCAAGAAAACGTTGATTGAGACTGAGAAAGATGGCGCCTTTCATCTTCTCCGCCAGCGCCACCGGGTCCCGCGGTGCATCCTCGCCCACCACCTGCACGGCATATTCGAAGGCGGCTTCGTTGTCACCACGCTCGGCGGCCTCGATATAGCCTTCCAGCTCTCGCGCCAGATCGCCGGGCCCCAGGCAGTACATGAGAACGGCAAGGCCGAACAGGAAGCCGAGCAACCAGCCGAGGCTGCTAAACAGGGCGGCGAGCACGAATGTAGCCAGCGGCAACGCGCCCACCACCAGCAACACGCCCAACGGACCGCTACGCCAGTCAAGGCCTTCCAGCCGCTGGAAGAGGTAGCGACCGCTGGCAGCCATCCATTCCAGGCGGCGCCATTGCGACAGCGAACCGGCGAAGTGTTCCACCGCCAGGGCGAGCAGTATTGCGATCAGTTTCATGGGGACGATCCCGTCATCATTGGTAATTGAGTCCGTTTCGCAAGCGTGGCCAGTCGAAGGCCGGGCCCGGATCCGTCTTTCTGCCTGGCGCGATGTCACTATGCCCGACTATATGGGCCCCTTCAAGGGCTGGCCAGACCTCCCGCAGGGCCCGGCAGACGGCAATCAACTGTGTATATTGTACGTCCTCGTAGGGCAGCGCGTCAGTACCTTCCAGTTCGATACCAATGGAAAAATCGTTGCAGTTCTCCCGCCCCTCGAAACGGGATTTCCCGGCATGCCAGGCGCGGCGATGAAAAGGCACGAACTGGGTGACATGCCCCTTTCGATCGATGAACAGGTGACTGGAGACGCGCAGCTCGGCCAGCTCCTGAAAACCGGCATCGGCGCTCACATCGAGGGTATTGGTGAACAACTGTTCCACGAACGGCCCGCCAAAACGACCGGCCGGCAGGCTGATACCATGGATCACCAGCAGGTCGATTGCCGTCCCGGTGGGACGTGCATTCTGGTTGGGTGAAGCCACCTGCCGCACTCCGACCAGCAGACCGCTTGCCGTGTCCACGTGCATGCGTGCCTTTTCCTCAGTCGGTGACGACACCGTGCAGGACCATGTCGGTGAAACTGACGATCCCCACAACCTCGTTACAGTCGATGACCGGCGCCCGTGACAGATCGAAGCGGTTGAACAGGCGCGCGCAGTAACGAATATCCATCTCCGGACTCACCGAGATCACCGGCTTGGTCATCACTTCGTAGACATTGATGCGATCCGGCGCCTTATCGGTGGCCAGTACCTGGCGTGCAATATCCGACAGCAACAGGATCCCGTACTCGTCGTCGTCATGGCGTTTCTTGACGATCAGGCACTTGGTCTCCACGTGCTTCATGGTCTTGAGGGCACTACTGATGGTTTCCAGTCCATCGATGACATCGAATTTCGTCTTCATGACGTCACGAACACGGACAAGTTTTCGCTCGCTCATATCTCCTCCTCCACGACTTCACTGAGACGCTCCACCTGGTGGGCCACGCCGACGGCATCTTCCACGTCGAGCTGGAAGGCGATGCCGGTACCGCTGGACTTGTCGAAGTCACCGATCTGGGCGATCTTCTCCAGGATGTTGCGACTCATGTGTTCCTCGACCAGGAAGAACAGTACGTCTCTGGCCGTCTCCAGTGAAAGGCCGAAAAAGGTGCGTGTCTTCTCCAGCCCTTCGCCACGTGCATGATTGATGACCGTGGCACCGGTTGCCCCCTCCTCACGTGCCACCTTGAGGATAGCCTCGGTCTTCTCGTCTTCAACCAATGCAATAATCAATTTGAAATGCATGGTATACCTCCCCTATGGGTTGTCTGATTTCTGCCTGCGCCCGGCCTGCCATTCGCTGAGCTGCGCGTAACCCATCACGGTAAGCATGGGAAACAGGCTGGCAAAGGCAATAAGCCCAAAACCATCGATCAACACGCTACGACCGGGAATGGTCGAGGCCAGTCCCAGGCCCAGCGCCGTGACCAGTGGCACGGTAACCGTCGAAGTGGTCACGCCGCCCGAATCATAGGCCAGTGCAATGATCATGCGCGGCGCAAAGATGGTCTGGATGAGCACCAGCACGTAGCCGGTAATAATGTAATACTGCAACGGTGTACCCGTGACGATACGATAGGTACCCAGCGCGATACCGAAGGCCACCCCCAGCGCCACCGCGGTACGCAAGCCCCAGGGCTTGATGACGCCACCCGACACTTCGTTGGCCTTGATGGCCACGGCGATCAGCGAAGGTTCAGCCACGGTGGTGGCAAAACCGATGGCCGCGGCAAACAGGTAGATCCAGTAGTAGTCCTGCCAGCGCACCACTTCACTGATGACTTCGACACCTTTATATATAAACGCCGGATCGGTGAGCTGGGTCGCCATCGCCTCGCCGAGGGGAAACAGGGCCTCTTCCAGGCCCACCAGGAACAGTGACAGGCCGATGAAAACATAGATGAAACCCAGCACCGTGCGCCGCAGGTTGGCGATACGGCGTCGAATCACCACCAGTTGGAAGAAGACGATGATGAGTACGATGGGCAGCACGTCGGTAAGCGTGCTGAGCAAGCTGTCGACAAGGTAGCCACCCAACTCGGACATCAGATGATCACCCCGTAGATCATGACGAAGATCATGGGCAGCAGGGAAGCGAAGGCGATGAGGCCAAACCCGTCGACCATGGGATTGCGTCCCTTGATACTGCTCGCCAGGCCCACACCCAGCGCTGTCACCAGTGGTACCGTGATGGTAGAGGTGGTCACGCCACCCGAGTCATAGGCGATACCGACGATCTGGGGCGGTGCAAACAGAGTCATGATCACGACGCCGCAGTAACCACCAATGATGAGGTAGTGCAACGGCCAGCCACGCAGGATGCGCAGTACGCCGATGACGATAGCCAGCCCCACCGACAGCGCCACGGTATAACGCAGGCCATCTGCATAAGCCTCGCGTGCCGCGGCATGATTGCGAATAAAACCCGCCTCGCCGGCCACCTCCGC
>DRKU01000082.1 GCA_011051615.1 Gammaproteobacteria bacterium | reverse complement strand
TTCTGTGAATACGGTGAACGGGAATTGGCGAGATCCACGTATGGCTGTGCCAGCGGTTCGCCATCGACGTAAACCTGACCACCGGAAATACGCACACGTTCTCCAGCGCGCCCAACAACCCGCTTGACATAGACCTGCTCCGGTGCGGGGGGATAACAGAAGACGATCACATCATTCAAAGCCGGTTCACTGTCCATGTAGGCCGTGGTGTCCACAAAGATCCTGTCACCCCTGTTCAGGCCTGGCACCATACTACTCGACTGCATCGAGAAGGACATGAAGCCCATGATCCTCCCACGCGGATCAGAGGTGGCGGTTCCGTATGGGTTGATGAAATACATGGAGACAGTGATGGTGACAAACAATATAAATACCGCCACCAGTAGTACGATCAGTTTTTTCATAACGGCTTCCCTGCCTTCCGGTTGTTAACCTCGCCAGCACGGCACACTGGACACCGACAATCGCGAGAGAGGTGATTACTCAATGGCCGGCAATTGCCATCAATGCCGGCGTGATGCTGCGCAGGATCTCGGCATCGTTGTTGACCTTGGCGAGCAATTGCACCCCCTGCATCAGCGCATAGATGTTTCGCGCGCGCAGCCTGTTGTCACCCGCGGGGATCTCACCCGCTGCCTCGGCACGCGCCAGCGCCTGCTCGATATAGGCGCAGTGACCCGCGAAGATCCGCGCCAGGCTCTCACGAATGCGCGCGTCCTGGGTGGCCATTTCCTGCCCCAGGTTACCAAACGGGCAGCCCAGGATGGCCCCCGTGTCGGCGGCCGCCCGGCGTTGAAACTCGTAGACCTTTTCGGACAGCGTACGAAGCTGCTCGAGCCCACCCGCATCCGAAGAGAACACCGGCTCGAAGACGGCCTCCTGCACCTGTTGCCACGATCCCTCGATGGCCGCGATGGCCAGGTCCACCTTGGAGGGAAAGAAGTGATAGAAGCTGCCCTTCTTGGCCTCCGCCCGCTCGCACAGGTCATCGACGCCGGTGGCCTGAAAGCTGCGCTCCCACATGAGTGAGGCCGCCGCCTGCAGCAGGCGGGTGCGGGTATCGGGGCGGGTAGCGGCATGGCTGGTGGACATGGGACTGGGCTCGAACCGGTTGCGTTGATCGAGATCCTACGGCGAGTTGACAGATCGGTCAAGTCCTGCCTAGACTAGACAGACCGGTCAACAGACGCCGGTGAAACAGCTCTTAAAACACACGGATAAACAATACATTACAGGAGACCCCATGAGCCTATTTACCCAGCATACGGATTCGACCGCCCCTGCCACCGCCGCCGCGGTGCTTGGCAAGGTCAGGGAACGCTACGGATTCATCCCCAATCTGGCCGCCTATGTGGCGGAATCCCCGGTCACCCTCGATGCGGTCATGAACCTGGCCGCTGCCTTCGACCAGACCTCACTGACACCGCAGGAACAACAGGTGGTACTGCTTACGGTCAGCGCACTCAACGGCTGCAGTTACTGCAAGACCGTGCACACCGCCCTGGGACGCGGCACCGAACTCGATGCCGAGACCCTGCGCGCCATCGTAGCGCTGGAACCACTGAAGGATGCACGCCTGACCGCCCTGCGTGATTTCACCCGCCAACTGGTGGAAGAACAGGGCTGGGTGAACGAAGAAGGTGTGCAGCGATTTCTTGCCGCCGGCTTCAGCCAGGCACAGGTTTTCGAGGTGGTACTCGGCATTGCCATGAAAACGCTGACCAATTACAGCAACCACCTGGCGGGCGCCACACCCAACCCGGAATTCATTGCCATGGCCGAAGGTGAAGCGGCGGCCTGAGGATCCAACTGACGTAACGGCGCCGGACAGGCAGGCCACCTGTCCGGTGTCGTGCCGGGAGGTGTCCTGCCCTGGAAAGAATAGTTGAACAGATTTTGAGGGTCGGCGTAAAAACTCAAATATCAAATGGCTTCAACAATCCGGTTTCCACGCCAACCTTAACGGCGCACCAGCTATATTGCGTATTGATATACACCATATTCCCAGTACCTCTTGCCCGGATCACCCGGGCCTTTCCAGCCACTTGATAATAGCTCTGTGGCAATGAATCTGTTTGTGATCCCATGGCCAACCAGGAGAACCGAGCCACTATGTTCTGCTATGGCTGTAAGCCTGTTGGCGCCATTCGAAGCCCTTAACCTGGCTTCATGAAGCGATTCGCCATTGGCGGAGTACCCAAGAAACCAGAGTGCTCGAAACAATACCAACCACATGTAAGGCGATAGCCTGGGAGATGGGAATCTGGCATAGGGCAACGCCATTTCCCGGAACACGGACTCAATGTGATTTACTTTCTTCACACCCAGCGCCCGCGCCGATTCAACTGATCGTGGCAGGTCGCTGCATACTATTGCGTTGCAATCATTTGCTATTTCAATCGCCTCCCTTGAAGGGCGGTGACCAATCTTTAGTCCGGTGGCATTATATAATTCGATCCACCGAGGGATTTCACTTGCCTTCAGTTTTCCCGGACTGGGCACATCGGGCTCACCGTGCCTCAGCAAAACAATGCGCATTTGTGATGACCTTTCAGATATAACTTCCGGATATTCCGGGGCAGAGTAAATGCCCGGGGTACTCGGGCTGAAAACTGATTCGGTTTTATTTTCCCAACCCCGGATATGTATACCTGCCTCATCGAATTCGATAACCTGAGTGGCAGGCAACACAGGCAGAGGTCACCTCCGAAAGCGCACGGTATGCAGACAAAACGTCACCCTCTTGCGCCTTTAGAGAGAACCGACTTGCCGCCCTGTGCATTCTGTTACCGGCCTGTCGCATTCCCTCCGGCATAAATGCGGCCATATGAGATGCGTTGTGTGATTCCAGCGAGCTCATACCGAGGCGGGTTTCGGCCACGTCCGCGGCTTTTTCCAGCTCGCCAGTTGACATGCTTATCAGAATTTCATTGAGCGCCACCAGGTGATCACGCATGTTCGACAACATGTGTTGCTGCATCATGTCGGGTAACTGCACCAATTGCCTGGGGTCTTCATCCGCAATCGACTGGCCGCTGAAACAGGCCAGAAGAATTGACACCAGGGTATAACCGCATTTCTTCATCATGCGCGTATCTCTTTGGTTCCTGGCCTGTTAGACAAACAGCCAATTGATGAGCGGATCTCTCGGCAACAGCTTGCCGCTCTGATTAACAGGTCCATAACACGAAAGTCCCGCCTGCTCACTCCACCTGTCATTCAATTACCTCGACACCACGCCAGAACGCGATATATCCCCTGATGTGGCGTGCATCCTCTTTGGGTTCCGGGTAATACCAGGCGGCATCCCTGTTTGTCCTGCCATTGACGTCGAGCGTGTAATAACTCGCAGTCCCTTTCCACGCACAGGTAGTTTTCGTGTCGCTTGGGACAAGATACGCCATGTTCACTGTATCAGGCGGAAAATAGTGATTGCCCTCGACAACATTCGTGCCGGGGCTTTCCGCGATAACAACACCGTTCCAGATCGCCTTCATCTCGCGGATTCCATTTTGGTCGCAACCTGCGTAGGTTTGCCTGAGGCACCTCCCGCGCACCGGTCTGTCGCTGCCGGCATCTGCGTGCCGGCTCTCAGGACTTACACTTATACACCTTGCCGATGGCCGTAGTATTGGTTGTGCCCAGTGAACCCCATGCATTGGTGTTTTTCACATCCTGCAGGTGAATCAGGTTTCCGCCCAGCTTGTAGGCTTCGTTGCGCAGCTCGTTGCGTGCGCCGATGGCGAGGTTTTCGTTGGACGTAAAGTCCCCGGTAAACCAGTTGCCCTGGGAACCGACGACTTCACCCAGGTACTGGCAACGTGTCGTATCCGGGGCCTCGGTAACAATTTCGATCCCGGCAGCCTGGGGCGTGACGGGGGTAGCGGAGCAACCGGCCAGGGCCAGTGCACACAGGGAAATAGCAGTTTTTTTCACGAATCACTCTCCTTGCAAACGCTGGTTTAACTCATCCATGCCGGCATTGCGGCAACGTTTTACACCATGACACGTACACCAGTCACCGGCAGCACATGTGGTACTGATGAAAACGAATTCCGCCACGGACCCTGACACCTGAAAGCCCCTGTTTTTATTGCGTTTTTAATCCCTGCCTCTGGGCTTGTGCTGTCTTTGCCAATGCCGATGGGTCATAATGGTCGCAGATCACCCTGTTAATTATAGACAGTTACAAGAATCTGCCATGACCGCACAGGCCATCAAACCCGAAGAGTGTTTCATCGAGAACGAGCCCTATTACGAACCAGTGGGCGACGAGATCGCCATTTTCACCTCCGCCTGGGAGCAGAAACTGCCCGTGTTGCTCAAGGGCCCCACCGGTTGTGGCAAGACGCGTTTCATGGAGCACATGGCCTGGCGGCTAAAGAAGCCCCTCATCACGGTGTCCTGCCACGACGATCTCACCGCCTCGGACCTGGTCGGTCGTTTTCTGGTGCGGGGCGGCGAGACGGTGTGGGTGGACGGGCCGCTGACCCGCGCAGTGCGCAGGGGCGCCATCTGTTACCTCGATGAGGTCGTCGAGGCGCGCAAGGACACCACCGTCGTCATCCATCCGCTCGCCGACGACCGGCGTGTACTGCCCATCGAGAAGCTGGGCGAGGTGGTACAGGCCGAGGCGGATTTCTGCCTGGCGATTTCCTATAACCCCGGTTACCAGAGCGTGTTGAAGGATCTCAAGCAAAGCACGCGCCAGCGCTTCGTGGCGCTGGAATTCGACTACCCCGAGGCAGAACTCGAGACCAGCATCGTGATGAAAGAGACGGGGATCGATGCCGACCTGGCGGCTCGACTGGTCAAGTTCGCCGGCATGACGCGCAACCTCAAGGGCAGCGGCCTGGAAGAGGGTGCCAGTACACGCCTGCTTGTACATGCCGGCAAGTTGATCGGCTCGGGCGTGAGCCCCGTCGCCGCCTGTCATGCCGCCATCGCACAGGCCCTGACCGATGACGCGGAAATGCTCGCCGCGGTCAACGAGTTGTCGTCATCGTTGTTTTGAGTGCTGGTGACAAGTACGCTTTTCTCCCACTCACACTGTCGTGGCAAAATGCGGCTCCACCTGAACTGTTCAGGGATCCAGCGTCATAACCCGTCATGAAAAACCTCGATCAGCAGGCCATTCAGGCACAGCTCGATACCTGGCTGGAGGTGGAGTTCACCTTCCTGAAGACCGGGCATGTGGCCCGGGTCATCGCCGCACTACCCGCATCGGAGCAGCGCTTCATCCTGCAACTGGTGCGTGGTATGGCCAGCACCAATGTCAACATCGCCCACGAGTTCATCACTCGCGCCATCGAATCCCTCGATGCCATGGATCCTGCGAGCATCGAGGCCTGGGCGCTGCACGCCATGGACCAGTACGATCAGTCCGGTCTGCATGCGGCCATGAAGGTGGTGCGCGACGTCGAACACTTCATTCAACAGAGCCACGAACGCAACGCCGGTGCGGTGTTCGAGGAACAGGCCGGGGTGCTGGCCCACTTCGCCCACGGCCTGGCCGGGCGCCCGTTGAAACTGGCCGAGGCGGAGCAGGCCTGGACCGATACCGAAACCATCTTCCTGCCGCCACTCGTTGCTCGCCTGCCGAGCCCGCGCGAGAACTTCACCTTATATAAGGCAATGGTGGCCTACCACTGGGCACAGAACCGCTTTGGCAGCTTCCGCGCCGATCTGCATGCACGGGTCTGTGAACGCCCGGACGGTGAGGCCTTCCTCGCCCTGTTCCATGCGCTGGACACCGAGCGCCTGCTCGCCTGCATCGAGCGTGAACTGCCGGGACTGGCGCGCGACATCACACAGATGCTGGCGCCGCTGGACGACACCCCCGACACGCACTGGCAGACGGCCGTAGCACCGCTACGCACACCCGGCACCACGGTGGACGAAGTGCTCGCCGCCACCGAGCAACACCTCGCAACGCTGAGCCCACCCTCACCACGCTGCTTTCAGGGTGTGCTCGACGTGGCCGCGGTGGCCGAGACCCAGGCAGCGCGGCTGGCACGCGAGAAAAAGGAGTTTCGCCATGTCCTGCGCAAGCTCGCGGACGAAATGAAAGGGGTGCGCGAGAAACCGGGCGCACCCGATACCGAACAGCCGCGCTTCGAAACCCGCAAGTTAAGCGATCCCGATCACCCCGAGGGTCATCGCGTGGAGCTGACCTTCGATGGTGAGCCGGTCCCGGTGCCCGACATCGCGCACCGACTCACCACCTCCATTGTGCAGGACCTGGGCGAGATC
>DRKU01000081.1 GCA_011051615.1 Gammaproteobacteria bacterium | reverse complement strand
GCCGTTGTAGGCCGTGCTGCTGTGATTGAGTCGCCACGCCGTGCGGTCGTCCGGGTTCGTCGTGCCGCTCCCCGTGGTGTGCACCGTGTTGCCGTCAAACACCAGTTCGTGACGGCTGCTGCCGCTCGCATACACGTATACGCCGTTCAGGCCCGTCCCCGAAATCTGGTTCCCCGTCACGTTCCCCTGCACGAAGGTGTCACGATCCCGGCTGTAGACGTACAGCCCGCGTCCTCCAATCCCGCTCACGACGTTGCGCGCCAGACCCAGCGTCAGTTGCGCGCCGCCTCGCGCGTCCACGTAGATCCCGTTCCCGCTCAGCTCCCGCAGCGTGCTGTCCTCGATCACCGGCGCTCCGCTCACCGCGCCCGTCTGACGGTAGTCCACGCCCGTCCCCGCGTATTCCACCACGGCGTTGCGCATCTCCAGCTCGCCGCCGTTCACCACCCGGATCCCCTGCCAGTCCCCTCGCGCCTTGTTCGTCGCGTCGCTCGTCAGCGTCACCGGATTGCCCGCCGCGCCCGCTATCACCAGCCGGCCACCGTCCACAATCAGCTCCGACCGCGACGCGTTCGCACCGCCGCCCTGATCGTCGTTCAGGGCCTGAACCTCGACCAGGGCACCTTGCGTTATCGTGAGTGTGACACCGGACGGGATGCGAATGTCGCCAGTGATGAGGTGGGTATCGGAATTGTCCCAGGTTTCGTTCTGGTTAACGTCACCCGTGTGCAGGATCACTGCCTGGGCGTTGGGCGCCCACAGACAGGCTATCTGGAGAAGACAGAAAACGAAGATCCCTTTGTTTCGAAGACGCATAGAATCCCTTCCAGCTTAAATTTCGTTTTTTATTATTATTTTCTGATTTGATAATGCTCTGAATTATTTTGTCAGTATCGATATTCTCGAATTATTTTGTGCCTGTCAACAGTTGAAGACACATCAATCACCCTTCCCCAAAACCTTCATTCCTACATGCGGAATATTCTGTAAGCCAATGATCTGATTACAGAAATGACTCTTCAATTCATTCTTACGGTGATGTCTTCGTTGCTGACGGCAAATTGATGTGTATTTCGCATGTGCAGTTTGGACTTGTTATCGATGATGCGCATGGCAATGAAATCTGACTGATTATTCAGGAACATACCGTTCTGGGGATCAACAGCCTGCCAGGCCCCATCCAGGTAGATTTCCGCCCAGTTATGGAATTCTTCCGGCTTGAGTACAGCGTTTTCAGGTTTGACGTAGCCTCCGATGCCACGTGCCGGAATACCGGCAGCTCGTGCCAGAGCAACGAACAAATACATGAATTCCGTGCAATCGCCTTTTCGGGTTTTCAGTGCATATAGTGATCCGCGATCATCACGGACATATCCTGCATACTTGATGTTCGTATTGACCCAGTGAAAGAGTTTTCTCGCCGTTTCGGTCGTGCCATCGGTTTCAAGTTTTTGCGCCAGATCGATGATTCTGGAGTCATCGGAACGAATATATTTTTCTGCTGACAGGTAACGTTCCTGCTCGCTGTCTCGCATCCTGTTGGGGTGCTCGGCCAGCCTCAGTTGCGCTGTAATGGTGACGATTTTGCTTGAGTAAGGCGGGATTTCAGCAAATACGAAGTGCAATATCTGATTGCCGATTTCATCCTTCTGCAGGTTGAAATCGGTATTCGCCGTAATCGATTGGACCTTTTGAAGCGAGGTTCTTTCAACCGGGGCATATACCCAGAAATCCACGTTTTTTTTCAGTTGTGAAGTGGTATTTTGCAAGGTAAAGCTGTAGCGGATTTTCCGGCTCAGCGGATACTCACCATGATCCTTGCGTATAGATTTATACGCGACGGTGAATGCCATCACGATCAGTGCGGCAACAAAGACCATCACAGTGTATTTGAATATGGCCGGTTTTTCTATCACTTTCCGCATCCTTTCATTTCCTGAAGTGTATAGGTCTTCTTGTCAAGTATTGCCTTGTTCCTTCGCAGATATTCGTCAAGCGCAGAAATACCCCCTTTCAGCACCAGCACGTATGCATTACTCGACCTCCTGCCAAGTTCGAGCAAATCCTGAACATCCGCCATGAGCCTGTCGTCGAGCACATAATATTGTGTAACAGGATTTGAATCGACGGCATTATGATCATTGTTCTGTATATTCTCCATCATTTCCTTTTTCGCCTTTTTCAGGCTTTTGACGGATCGAAAAACACGCCGGATTTCTGCACTTTGGCGTTCTTCATTGGTCACCAGGATGAATTGGCCAGCGTTGTTTTCGAGAAGTTGCTCAGGGGCAATCTCGTAGATCGAGCGTTTGTCTCCTGCCGCAACTTCCTTTTGAACATTTTCCCGCGTCCAGCCCAATATACCATCCTGAAAATACCATACATGCCGAAATCCTGACTGGATAAGCTCACCACACTTCCTGGCGAGTCGCCCAGAATCATAGCCATAACCCACCAGAACAATATTTCTGTTCTTCAGGTAAGCCTTCGTCTTCAACTTGTAAAAACTTAGATTAAGTGAATTTCGGATGTGATATCGACTGTAATCCGTTCGATTTCGAATATCGACAATCAACAACTCACGCTTTCCAGGCGCACTTGTTGCGATCCGACTTGTTGACTGACAGGACTCATATGCCGCATGGACGGATTGACTACAAAGCAACAAGATTGCCGGAATGGACAAAATATTGCGAATCAGGCAGATGATATTGAAATGTCTTTTATGAACATGCTCCATACGATATCTCGCGATCCCTCGGTTTTGGAATATTACATGCGCTATTCGAAAACGCATGAGCTAACGATAATCGAGTCGTATTGCGAATGATCTATACGGCATTACGGGACATTTTATATCATACAGACATGTGTGTTGTGGTCACTGAAATTCTATTCTCGCAACCTATTACCCTTAATAATAATGTGATAATCAAGTCACCCGAACACCATCGATATCATCGTTGTTGGCTTTGACGTCGTATCCGCAGATCAGATACCTTTCATTCTCTACAGACATGCGGATAAGGAATCGTCATGAAAACTCCAGACAGCAAGACAGCCGCACACAAACGCGAAATGCTGCTTCGAAGGGGGCGATCGGCTTTCAAAGAACTGATTCGTCTTCACGGGGGCACATTGACGGCCGAAAAAGTAGCGAACATGCTCGGCATTGAAAGAACAGAAGTTTTGCAATTGATGTCGGATAGTCAGCTATTGGGATATGAGCAGGAAGGTCAAATGGTCTTTCCGGCATTCCAGTTCGCTGGCGACCATCTTGTGCCAGAATTTTCTGCTATCCTGTCACGCCTGGATACCACAAATGCAATAGCACAGATCCGCTTCTTCCTGACACCGGATATTGATCTGGGTTGCTCACCAATCGAATCCCTCAAACAGGGCAAGAATATCGACCTTGTGAAGCTTCGCGCCCTGCAATTTGGGCACCAGCTTGCCGTTTGAGCCTCATGCTTGAACTCGGCAATGGCTCTGATTAACCTGCGCCTGAACCATCAGTCAAATCCACACCGGTACGGAGAGAACCAACGCTCCCAGGCTTCCAGAGGTGCCTGATCCATGAACGGATTCGCCTCGGGAATGATCAATGTATTCGTCGTGCGAATGGCAGGAAGGCTTTTATCTGCCTGGCGGGAAAGTTGCGGCTTGATGTGCCGTTTTGCCATGGCTTTGGCATATTTCGATAACTCTTCGAACTGTCGCCAGGCTCCTGGGGCATACCGATGTTTCGCCTCGAAGGCACGAAGAAAATATCGCAGGGCTGACAAACGTGCAGGCGCCGGCCCACGACCGGTGGCAATGGATTTGATGTAGCCACGCGCCTCTGCGACCACGCTATCCTGAAGCCGGATCTCCAACCGCCATACACCCGTTTTGGGATCTTCTTCAGCACGGATAAGGTAATCCAGAACCTGGATTGCGACATCCCGCAAATCTATCCAGTCGAGGTCTGAAGTACGTTTAACAAGCTGGATATCGGCCAATAAATACTGGTTGTTGCGACAGCGCAGACGACTCGATGTTCCTTGTTTTCTGGCACGCCGTATTCGCCGCCGATGGGCGGGTTCCCGGCATCCAAACGCTTCGTCAAACTCTCGATCCCAATCGAGAAATGCGAGCATTTCCAGGATGTAATTCGGGATCACACTCTTGCGTTTTCCTGTCGCTGCGAGCTGTTCCAGAAATCCCAGAGACGCCTCTACCCAAGCCCCATTTTCCACGCCGGGTAGCCGGATTGCGTGATGGGCAGCAGCCACGGCAGTCGCTGCGGTTTCAACAGTAACAGATGCAAAATACCACTGTCGAGTGCTCATGGAGGCAGCACGCCGCAACCAGGTCAGGACGGTCCCGGTATACCACGTGGGTCGGCAGGTACCGGGGCACCGCTGTTGCAGGATGGGGTACCACCACAGGGCGTGCAGATAGCACGCATGGATCAGTTCGGAGATGGCGAGTTTTCCCGAGCGAGGGAACCAGCGCCGCGTGAGATACGCGGCAGCGAGCTGCCAGGTCTCCCGGGCAAGTACAGATTCAGGGTCGAGATTATGTACTCCCATAGCAAGCTTGCGTTGTGTCCGTTGCAACGACCGCAACCACAGGGTCTCTGATGGCACGAAAACTCCAATAAAAAGCGTGCGTTAGCACTCATTACAAGAAGTGGATATATGGCGGCGCAAACCGCCTCACTCCTGTATAGCTACTGCGGTTGCTATACAGGAGTGAGGACATGCCTTTCGGGACCCCGATTACCGTCCCGAAAGGCAATCTGACGCCTGCCATCACACGCAGGTCACGGCCGAGGATGGGACTCACCGCAGGTAGCACCTGCGGTGGTCATGGCTGCCAACCATGACGTAGACCCATCATTTGCCGTGTTCACTGGAAAGCCGGATGCGACGGAAACGCGCACGTCCGGTTTGGGGACCAGCCCCGTGGAGCCAAGACGACAGGACGTCGTCGGCGTGACCCGGGTGTTGAGTCCACGCAGGATTTGAGCATGAATTCGTGCATGCGACTTGCACGGCTCCATATTCGAATACCGATGCAGCGGGTGCTGCATCCTGTGATGCATGGGATGGAACAAAACTGTCTCATGGCGTGCAACAGAATGTGGTGCGCCTGGATAGCAGGTATGAGATCCGCTGGATGCGGGGCGGGACGTATGACTCACAGAGTCGACGTGACGTTAGCGCAGATACCCGGGTGCAAGGGGATAAGCAGGAGCGCCTGTGAATCCCTTGCGCTTAGAGCAGGGTATCAAAAGCCGGCGACGGCAGCGCCGAGTGGCCATGGTGACGTGAGGAACCTCCGTCTGAACGTCGTTTCAAGTACGTGGGTAGTAGGGCGAGCTGTGACACTTCGTAGCCTGAAACCATGCAAACCGGGTTGGTTTTGCATCCACATGCGTGGGCAGAAAGAGACGGCACAGGAGGCACCTGTTGGCCGCAGGAGATCGATCATGGTGGGGTAAGAGCCCACAGTAGCGGGCTGGTGCATCGGCTGATGCACCAAGTGCGGCACCTTGTGAATCGGGGATGTAACCAGGTTCGTACGCGAACCTGGGCACGGAGGCGTCGTAGTAACCTCCGGAGCTTGACTCCGGCAACGTCATGGGGAGCCACGTGTGAAGAGCACGGGCCAGGAGCGGGGCTGGCAACCTCAATCCGTAAGCGAACGCATGACGAGCCACTGAAAAGGTGGCTGGGCGAAGGACGCTAGGACTGTGTGTGTTGGATGCCCGGGCACAACCCGGGATATTGTGCAACTTCAGGACAAAAGGAGGTTTATTAACCTGCCGCCCCCTTCGTGGGGGCGGTTTTCATGTTCCCTCTCTCCACCTTGAAACGCTGCTCCCTATACGTGTTGCCAGCAGGAGAATCCTCAATCCTGCATGACCGTGTGGCTGCTGGTGACGGTCGTTCTTGGTAGAAGATATGCCAAAGTATCTTACATGGGAACACAAACGGCGACGCTGGGTGTTCCAGATACGGATCCCGGTTGCCGTGCAGCCAGCATTCGATGGGCGCACGACCATCCGCAAGCATCTGGGTGATCTGCCAATGCCGGTAGCCCAAGCCAGGGCCCAACATCTGGCCAGCCACTATCAGCATCTTTTCGCGAAATGGCTAGCGGAACACGACAACCATCAGTCAACCGTGCCAGTCCATACAATGGTATTCGTCATCGATGACAACGTCATCCCCCGGTTCGTCGCTACCTGGCGTCTCGAACAGGTCCACGCCCTTAACGAGCGTCTTGACACCCTCTGTGCAGCCCCGGTTTCCGACTGGGTCGCGCTGGAGTCAACATTGCTGACCGAGACAGGGGTGGCCAGAGAAGCGCTCAGGCGCCGCACCAGCGATTATTTCGACGACGTAAGACGTTCAATCGAAAAGACGTACCGGATTCGATTGCACGGAGATACTGTGGCGTTTCTCGCGCTGAGACAGGCATTGAATGCCGAACGGGTCCGAGTCCTTGAGGAAAGCCTGGAGGTGGTGCGCGGCACGAAATCGGTCGCATCACTGTATCCCGATCGAGAATCGTTGCTGCCTCTCCAGGAGTTGTGGGGTGACCCGCCATCACGCCTCCTCGATCACTGGGTCGCGCGAACACGCCATGTTGGCGCGAGTGTAAACCCTCGAACCCACGACAAGTATCGTTCCATTATTCGAGATCTTGACCTCATCCTCATTCGACGCCCCGTACAGAGTCTCGACCGCAACGACGTGGAAGCGTTGACGACATTGTGGGCGTCCCGGAACAATGGCGACAAGACCATCTTTGACAAGCTGCATATCCTGCGATCGCTGCTAGTCCCGTTTTCGTCCAACGAACGGATCGTACAGTTGTTCAGCACCGTTATGGCACCAAGACCGCCTGCTCAGGTCAAACGTATTCCCTTCACGGCCAACCAGCTCAGAAAGCTCCTTGTCGAGCTTCGGGCCCGGGGGACCGACAAGAGGGACGATCTTGTGCTGGTCATGTTGATCTTCCTGCTTGCCGCCCGCATCGAGGAAGTGTACCAGCTCGTCGGCACCGATCTCACACCTGTCTATAACGGCTGGCTGGTGCGCATCGCCGATCACGATCAAACCGGTGCTGGATCGGCGCGTCTCAAGAACGCAACCTCAGCTCGGCACCTGCCCTTGCACAGCCGCGACATTCCTATACTGGAACGGTGGCTGGCCGAACGTGCCGCGTCGGGAGGAGCCTTATTCCGTCATCAGAGCAAGAACCGCTACGGAATCCGGAGTGCGGCAGCCAGCAAGCGACTGAACCGTGTGATCCACCGCCTCTTTCCTGATGACAAACGGCTGGTCCTGCAATCGCTGCGCAGCACCGCCAACCGCGTGATGCGTCAGGAAAACGTGGATCCACGGATCCGGCGCAGATTCCTTGGCCATGCCGACGACGACATCCATCAGCGGCACTACGATCCGGGAGAACTGCTGGATGCCGATGATCTTGAATCAGGCTCAATCGCCCTCACCACGTTTCTTCTCGACGTACTCCGGACATAGTGCTCCCCACCCCTCCAGTCTTACCATCAAAGGGATGCCAGCGCTGGAGAAGACATCGTGAATGTGGTCGAGATAGATCTCGGGCCGCTTGCGGAACAGTAGTGCCCCTTCAATTTCGATCAGTCGCAGGTTGAACTTGCGACACATCTCGGACTTGAAGCGCCTGCGCACAACATATTCCGTCCAGAATGGACTCTCCTCGTCCAGGGTTACCGACCAGACCTCTACGAAGGCTCCCTCTTCCGTAAGATAGAAGTCCGACTCGCTGTGCCGTCGATTTCCGCGGGGAAACGTGAATGGATACTGAAACTGAGTGACAAAGCCGATATCATTTGCTTCGAGAAGGCGCGCGACCGCCAGCTCGGGCAGACTTCGACATGGTCCACCTTTCGATGGATAGCCGACATTCGGCCGCTGCGGTGCGAACTTGCGCAGCTCTTCCATGAGTCCATGCTTCCTTGCCGCCTCCGCTGCGGTCTTGTCGAGGCGGCACCAAGCCGCGATATCGCCAATCCGTTTGCAACGTTCCAAGTAGTAATCCAGATCGGCCGGGTGTCGTTCGATGACGTAACCGAAACCGAGCCGCTCGGCGACACCCTCAAGCCGCTCTTCCCGGCGCAGGAACTCGCACCAGTGCTGTGCGCAACGCCACATGTCCGTAATCGACTCGACACCCCGCTCCCGGAATCGGAGGACGAACTCGTCGTCAGTCAACTTTTCCATTTCACCGTTCTCGAGGCGCGGCAGCCACCCGAGTCGTCTCGCGATCTCGCGTTGACGACCGAGCGCAACGGCGCGGTTGTACGTACTCCTGGACGCATTGGCCCAGGCCGTCAGGGAATCCACGTTCAGTGAACGGACGATCTCGCACCAGTCGTCGAGACTCCAGCTCCGGTATTCGGACGACGAACGTTTCATTTCACACCCCCTACCGAAACCCTGGGCAACTTTACCGGAAGTTCGAGACCCATGATGGCCTCGACCAGCGTATTGAGCGGCACGTGGCCGTATCGCCGGCCAACCGAGGCTGAACAATGCCCCGTCAGGGCATCGTGAACCTCTTCGGGAATTCCGGCCTCTCGACACAGGGATTTGAAGGTATGGCGAAACGAGTGGAAAACAACACGTTGATCCTGAATATTGCAACCGTTCACACTCCGCAAATAGCGGGCGAACCATTTCGAGAAATTTCCGCTTCTACGGCCATCGTGATCCGGATCAAGATCAGGGAACAACCATTCGTGTTCCTGTTCCTCGACCAGTTCTACATAGTCGAGGAATCCCGCCCGAATGAGATCCGGATGTAGGGGAACGCTACGTCGAGAGCCTATCGTCTTGACACGCTGTCCGTTTGCTTCGTCCGTGATACGCATGAGTGGGCCGATATCCTCCTCCCTGAGAATATCGGCGACTCGCAACTGGCAAATCTCTTCAACGCGGGCCCCGGTTACGAACGCCAGCATGGGTACCCAGACGGCAGCTTCACCACCGCCGGCCCGGTAGCGTCGGTCTTTGGTATAGACGGGGGAGGCAAAGATTCTTTCCAGTTCCTGGGTCGTGAACGCCCGGCGACGCTGCAACTCGACCTTTCGTTTCGGGATGCGCAGACCGCGACTCACGTTATGCGTCAACAGGCCTCCGTCGACAGCCGTCTGCAACAGTGTGCCAATGAACGAGATTTTCTTGGCAACGGTGGCTCTGGCCAACCCCTTGTCCAGCAGGTGATCACGGTATCGTGTAACGTCCAGTCGGACCAGTTCGACGGGCGCCTTCCCAACGTGTTTGGCGAACTGCTTCGCCACCGATTGAATTTCACGATAGGTACTCGGACTGCAACCGGGATTGAGCTTGCGCCAATACTGGTAGAGGTCCTCAAAGGTCTCGATCTCCTCCTTGGCAGAGGGGTTCAAACCCTGGCCCACGACGGTTTCACCCGCCTTGGAGTCCGTGTGTGTGACGGGCTCTTGGATCCCGAAAGTCGTGTCGGGCTTGAGGCGATCCTTGCCCAGCTTCTCGGACGCGAACCGTTCCATCCAGTGACTGGCGAGTCGCAATGCCAGTTGCTTTGCGAGAGATCGCTCACCGGTTTGCAGGTTTTGGCGGATGAGTGCGCCGTAGGTCGGCACGAGAGGTTTGGGTACGCGGATCTGGAACCAGTAGGTTCCGTTATGAACAACCAGATAGGCCATGACAGCACCTCCTTTTCGATGGATGGATGCTGCGGGCGTCAACCGAATGTATCACCAGAATGTAACACCCCGGCGGGGTGCGGTGATACGAAAAACCCTAAGCTTTTGAATTGCTTGGGGTATTGGTGTTACATGGCGGAGAGGGTGGGATTCGAACCCACGGTTCCCGCAAGGGAACACTTGATTTCGAGT
>DRKU01000080.1 GCA_011051615.1 Gammaproteobacteria bacterium | reverse complement strand
TCAAGCCCAACCGCGAGTATGGCCACCGCCTGGTCATCGACCTCTACGATGCGGCAAAGCCGCGCGCCAGACCCAAACCCCGTACGCCGCGTACTCGACCGGATCGTCCGCGTGATCTCATCATCGCCATCGATGCCGGGCACGGCGGCGACGACCCCGGCGCCATCGGCGCGCGCGGCACGCGCGAGAAGGACGTGGTGCTGCAGGTGGCCAAACGCCTCAAGCGCCTCATCGATCGCGAATACGGCATGCGCGCGGTGCTCATTCGCGAGGGCGACTATTTCGTCGGCCTGTCGCGACGTGTGCAGAAGGCGCGTGAAAAACAGGCCGACCTGTTCATATCCCTGCATGCCGATGCCTTCGACCGTGCCAGCGCCCATGGCTCGTCGGTGTACATCCTCGCCGAGGGCAATGCCAGTAGTGACGCTGCCCGCTGGCTAGCGGAGAACGAAAATGCCTCCGACCTCATTGGCGGCGTCAGCCTCGAGCACAAGGACGACCTGCTCAAGTTCGTGCTGGTGGACATGATGAAGGCCTCCACCATCGAGGACAGCCACAAGGTGGCCAGTAGCATCCTCGGCCAGCTCAAGGGTATCAGCCACCTGCACAAGACCCACGTGGAGCAGGCCGGTTTCCGCGTCCTGCGTTCTCCCGACGTGCCGTCGATCCTGGTGGAGATGGCCTTCATCTCCAACCCGAAGGAAGAGCGCAAGCTGCGCAGTGCACGCCACCAGGCGAAAATGGCCCAGGCACTGCTCAAGGGCATTCGTAATTATTTCCGCAAGAACCCGCTGGCGGGCACCCTGCTCGCCACGCGGCCACGCCGCCATGTCATCAGCCGCGGCGACACCCTCTCCGAGATCGCCAACCGCTACCGCGTCAGCGTGCGCGCGCTGCGCGTCGCCAACGGCCTCAAGAACGACGTCCTGCCCGTGGGCAAGGTGCTGCGCATCCCGTACGCCGGGAGTTGAACAGCGCGAAAGCTGGATGGAAATATGTAACTCCCTGGTTGAGGTAAAACCACCAGGCCTGTCTTTCCATGACACGCGGTAAATACGTCCCTGTACGCTCGACAGCCCGCTGCTGCTCCGGGCGTCCTTGCCCTCTCGCAGCATTTGTACATCCATCTATGGCATCCCTGCGGCTGACGGTTATGTCAAGACAGGCCAGGCGGTTCTCCAGAGTTCAACTAAATACGTGTTCCAAATCCCACTACGGTTTACAGAAATCAGACTCTCACCGGGGCGCCGTTTACGGACCGTCAGCCGCAGGGATGCGGCTGTCGAGCGTACAGGGACGTATTTACCGCGTGTCCGTAAACGGCGCCCCGGCGAGAGACAGACAGATGATGTAGTCCATTGTTTACAGGTGATCGGGGATTTGGAACACGTATTTAGAATGATCATCTCGCCAGTTGAGCTTCAGGGTGCGATCTTGGTACCTTCTTCGGCAAGCAGTTTCTCCAGCTCGGCGTAGCCGTCCAGTTCGAGCAGCAGTTGCTGGCGCCGCGTGCGGGCGATCTCGGTCCAGTGCCGGTCTTCCAGCGCGCCGATCATGGCATAGAGAAAATTCAGGCTGGGTGGCGTGCGGCCTTCCGCCTTCAGGCGGAGGAACGCCCTGATCGGTCCCGTCTCTTCCAGGTCCTGGCGGGTGTGAATACCGATTTCATTGAGGCAACGTTCCGATTTCGGTCCGAGGCCCTTCAATTTGCTGAGTTCGCCCATAGCTGGAAGAAAGCGTAGCACTTCTTCGCATGGCTGCCATAACCGCTGTCGGGCGTCTCCCCATGGCGAGCGGCCCTTTGTTCTATGGCGATTTCTCCATCCCTGTTTTAAGCTCGGGACATGGATACCGCGCCCAGACCCACCCGCATTCGCCGCCTGAGTCGCCAGGAGGCCAACCAGATCGCCGCCGGCGAGGTCATCGAACGCCCCGCATCGGTGGTCAAGGAGCTGGTGGAGAACAGCATCGATGCCGGCGCACGGCACATCGAGATCAGCATCAGCCAGGCGGGCAGCCAGCGTATCTGCGTACGCGACGACGGCAGTGGCATTTTGCCTGACGACCTGGTGCTGGCACTGAGCCGTCACGCCACCAGCAAGCTGGATTCCAGCGAGCGCCTGATGGCCATCGACAGCCTGGGGTTCCGGGGCGAGGCGCTGGCCAGTATCGGTGCGGTGGCGCGCGTGACCCTGACCAGCCGCGTGGCGGATGCGGATGACGACACCGCGTGGAGCGTGTGTTGCAACGAATCGGTGGTGGATGCACCGCGTCCGGCCTCCCATCCGCCGGGCACCACGGTGGAAGTGGAGGCCCTGTTTCATAACCTGCCGGCGCGGCGCAAGTTCCTGCGCACCGAGCGTACCGAGTTCATGCACATCGAACAGGTGGTGCGGGCGCTGGCCCTGAGTCATTTCGATGTAGCCTTCGAGCTGTTGCACAACCAGCGTCAGGTGATCCGTGAAGCAGTGGCCAGCGACGCGCGCGCGCGTGAACGCCGCGTGGCGCGCCTGTGCGGGCGCAGTTTCATCGAGCACGCACGGCAACTGGATTTCGAGGCGCGCCAACTGCGCCTGCGGGGCTGGGTCAGCACACCGGACTTCACCCGCAGCCAGAGTGATCTGCAGTATTTCTTCGTCAACGGCCGTCTCATTCGTGATCGCCTGGTCAACCACGCCGTGCGTCAGGCCTATCACGAGCAGTTGCCCGAGGGCCGCTTCCCGGCCTGCGTGCTGCACCTGGTCCTGCCGCCGGGGGAAGTGGACGTCAATGTGCATCCCACCAAGCACGAGGTGCGCTTCCAGGAAGGCCGCCTGGTGCATGACTTCGTCACCCATTGCGTCATGCAGGCGCTGGCCGCCAGCGATGTGGCCACGCCTTTCAGCGCGGGGGAGACGGACGATACCGCGGTGGCCGAGACGGTGCCGGGCTACGGCGCCACGCTCCCGCCGACACAGGAGGACTGGGCGGAGGATGAGACGCCGCCCCCGGCGGACTCGGCCGCCGATATGCCCGTGCCGGACGGGGCGAGCGAACCTGTCCCCGGCCGCGTGCTGGGGCAATGGCGCGCCGGTTACATCCTGCTGGAACTGGAAAATGGCCTTGGTGTGCTGGACATCGCCGCCGCCAAGGCCCTGCTGGCCGAGCGGCATCTGCAGGAGGCCATCGGGCGGGGCAAGGTGCACAGCCAGCCGTTGCTGATCCCCCTGTCGCTGGAGTTGCCCATCGCCGATGTGGATCGGCTCGATGGCGCCGGTGCCTGGACCCGCGCGCTGGGACTGGACATGGATCGCACCGGCGAGCACAGTGTGGTGATCCGCCGTATTCCCGCCGCGCTGGGGGAGGTGGACGTGCGCTCGCTGTTGCAGGCGCTGGTGGCCGAGATCACCGCGGCTGGCGATCAGCCGGTGGCGCTGGCGGAACGCATTCCGGCCCTGGTGGCGGGTTGTACCTTCCATATCGAGGGCCAGATGAGCCGCGACGAGATGGAAACCCTGGCCACGGCAGTGTTCCGCGCCGGGCTGGCGGGGGATGGCCGCCGCGTGCTGGCGGTGATCAGCGACGAAGAAGTGGCGCGGCGCTTCCAGCGACAGGAAAAGTAACCAGCACCGGGGAGCGTGATCACCCCTCCGTATCCCGGCCATTTGCCGCCCTCGTGCAGATGACAGCAGGCCGCCCGCCTGTGTACCCTGTGGGCCTCGTGGCCGCCATATGTCTGAACCAGTGAATCCCGCCATTTTCCTCATGGGCCCGACCGCCTCGGGCAAGACCGATCTCGCCGTAGCGCTGGCCGAACACCTGCCGGTGGAGCTCATCAGCGTCGATTCGGCGTTGATCTACCGTGATATGGTCATCGGTACGGCGCGGCCGGAACCGGCGGTGCTGGCGCGCGCGCCGCACCGGCTGATCGATTTTCTCGACCCGGCCGAGGCCTACTCGGCGGCGCGTTTTCGCCAGGATGCCCTGCGCGAAATGGCCGATATCGCCGCCCACGGTCGCGTGCCGCTGCTGGTTGGCGGCACCATGCTCTACTTTCGCGCCCTGGAGCACGGCCTGTCGGCCATGCCCGAGGCCGATGCGGCGGTGCGTGCGCGCCTGGAAGCGGAGGCCGCCGAGCACGGCTGGGCGGCCCTGCATGCACGTCTGGCCGAGGTGGATCCGACCACCGCGGCACGCATCCATCCCAATGACCCCCAGCGCATCCAGCGCGCGCTGGAGGTGTGGGAGTTGAGCGGCCAGCCCATGAGCGCTTTTCATGCACAGGCGCGCCCGGCGGATTTCCCCTGGCATCCGGTGTACCTGGTACTGGCGCCGGCGGATCGGGCGGTGCTGCGCGAGCGCATCGCGCGGCGTTTCCATGCCATGCTGGCGGCGGGCCTGGTGGAGGAGGTTGAGGCCCTGCGCACGCGCGGTGATCTGCATGCGGGATTGCCCAGCATGCGCGCGGTGGGTTATCGCCAGGTGTGGGAATTTCTGGAAGGAACGTTGTCCTATGATGAAATGGTGGAAAAGGCCATCACCGCCACGCGCCAGCTGGCCAAGCG
>DRKU01000079.1 GCA_011051615.1 Gammaproteobacteria bacterium | reverse complement strand
CCGCTCTCGGTCACTTCCTCCGGTGTCAGCGCCTTGACCGTGCCGTAGGTACCCACCGGCATGAAGGCGGGGGTGTCCACCTCGCCACGCGCAAAGCGCAGCCGCCCACGCCGCGCCGCACCATCAGTATGCAGCAACTCGAACTTCATGGGCGCGCCTCCTCGGCCACGTTACGGATGAACATGGCGTCACCATAACTGAAAAAGCGGTAACGCTCCGCCACCGCATGTTCATAGGCGGCCAGCATGCGCTCGCGGCCGCCCATGGCGCACACCAGCATGAGCAGGGTGGACTCGGGCAGGTGGAAATTGGTCAGCAGGGCGTCGACCATGTGGAAGCGGTAGCCGGGGTAGATGAAGATGTCGGTCTCGCCGCTGAAGGGCTGCAACACACCGTCGCGCGCGGCGGTCTCCAGGCAACGCACGCTGGTGGTGCCCACCGCCACCACCCGCCGTCCGGCGGCACGCGCGGCATTGACCACGGCGCAGGTGTCTACGCCCACTTCCAGCCACTCGCTGTGCATGTGATGTTCGCGGATGTCGTCCACGCGCACCGGCTGGAAGGTGCCCGCACCCACGTGCAGGGTCACCCAGGCCAGGTGCACCCCCTTCGCCCGCACGGCGTCGAGAGTCGCGTCGTCGAAATGCAGGCCGGCGGTGGGTGCGGCCACGGCGCCGGCGCGGCGCGCATAGACCGTCTGGTAACGCTGGCGGTCATCCGATTCATCGGCCCGCTCGATATAGGGTGGCAGGGGCATGTGGCCCACCCGATCGAGCAGGGCGACGACGTTCTCCTTGTCGTCGAAGCGCAGCGCGAACAGATCGCTCTCGCGGCTGGTGACCTCGGCCTCGATGCCATCCTCCAGCATCAGGCGGCTGCCCGGCGGCGGTGACTTGCTGGCGCGCACGTGGGCCAGCGCCGTGTGGTCACCAGTGATGCGCTCGATGAGCACCTCGACCTTGCCGCCGGTGGCCTTGCGGCCGAAGAGGCGCGCCGGGATGACGCGGGTGTCGTTCATCACCAGCACGTCGCCGGGTTCGATGAGATCGGGGAAGTCGCTGAACCGGGCATCAGACAGGGCATCGGCGGCGGGATCGACGATCAGCAGGCGGCTGGCGGTGCGTTCCGCTGCGGGCTGCTGGGCGATGAGTTCGGGGGGCAGATGAAAATGGAAATCCTGGCGCTGCATGGGATGGCCTGAAACGGAGAGGCCCAATGTTAGCAAAACGCGGTGCCTGGGAGAATTCGACTCACAACACTCAACCACGGGGAAAAGCCTTTTTGTCATTGCGGGCGAGCGGAGCGAAACCCGGAATCCAGGACCTGACAACCAGCACCATGGATTCCCGCCTGCGCGGGAATGACGGTGGAAGACAGGGACGAGGTCTGAGGGTTTTGCTCCCCTCTCCCTGTCCCTCTACCCCTGCGGGGCACCGAGGTCCCTGTGGGAGAGGGGACCGAGATGACGAAATCTGCGTGAGAATATATCAGCACGGAGATCAAAACAGCGGTCCCCCCTCCCACCCGGGAGGGGGACAGGGGGCGGGGATCAAAATCCTTAGTCCTCGCCATTCCATTTCTCGGGTCATTCCGGAAAGAGCGTAACGCTTGTCTGGAATCCAGGGAAACAGGACTCTGGATTCCGGGTCTCGCTCCGCTCGCCCGGAATGACACCGCAAGGCGACGGAATAGATACTCAGCCCTCGGCCCTCGCGCCTCGCCACTGTTTTATGAGGAGAACGGGCTTCTCAGCGGACGGCTTTTTCTGGATAATGGCCGTCCCGCCTTTCCCGTTCTCTGGCCGAGTGGTGGAACTGGTAGACACGCGGCACTCAAAATGCCGTGCCCTCGGGCGTGTCGGTTCGACTCCGACCTCGGCCACCATCAATTCAAGTCGCGAGGATCGAGTGGCGAGGGCCGAGGATCGGATCCCTGCCGCGCCTGTTTCAACCGTCACCCCGGCGAAGGCCGGGGTCCAGTGGGATTGTTCTCTGGATTCAGGGTTCCCGCCTCGCGCCACTCGGCGGCCCCGGAATGACGGCGCAATACGCTGCGCTATTGCGCCCTGCGTACCTGTCGCGATGATCCGATCCTCGCTCCTCGCACCTCTCCCCTCAGCTCTGCCGTCCGCGGTGTTTCTTGTAGTGGTTGATGAGCCCGTTGGTAGAGCTGTCGTGGCGGGTCACTTCCTCGTCACCGTCCAGTTCGGGCAGGATGGTCTTCGCCAGTTGCTTGCCCAGTTCCACGCCCCACTGGTCGAAGGAGTTGATGTTCCACACCACGCCCTGCACGAAGACCTTGTGTTCATACAGCGCGATCAATGCACCGAGGGTGGCGGGGGTCAGGGTCTTGTAGATGAGTGTGTTGCTCGGCTTGTTGCCGGGAAAGATCTTGTAGGGCAACAGGGCCTCCAGTTCCTCGCCGGACAGGCCTTCGGCCTCCAGTTCGGCGCGCGCCTCGGCCTCGGTCCTGCCGCGCATGAGTGCCTCGGTCTGGGCAAAGACGTTGGACATGAGAATGCGGTGGTGCAACTGGATGCACTGGTAGCTCTCGATGGGCGCGATAAAGTCCGCCGGCACCATGCGCGTGCCCTGGTGCAACATCTGGTAGAAGGCATGCTGGCCGGTGATCCCCAGTTCACCGAAGATCACCGGGCAGGTGTCGTAGTCCACCACCTTGCCGTCGCGGTCCACGCGCTTGCCGTTGCTCTCCATTTCGAGCTGTTGCAGGTAGGCCGGCAGGCGATGCAGGTGCTGGTCATAGGGCAGGATGGCGTAGGCCTGCGTACCGAAGAAATTGTTGTACCAGATCCCCAGCATGGCCAGCGTCACCGGCAGGTTCTGCTCGAAGGGCGCGCTGCGAAAGTGCTCGTCCATCTCGTGGGCGCCGGCGAGCATGGCCTCGAAGTGATCCATGCCGACGGCGATGGCAATGGACAGGCCCACCGCCGACCACAGGGAGTAGCGCCCGCCGACCCAGTCCCACATGCCGAAGACGTTCTCCTCGGGGATGCCGCACTCGGCGGCGCGTTCGATGTTGCTGGTCACCGCCACCATGTGGCGCCGGATGATCTCCATGTCTTCGCTGCCGTTGAGCAGCCACTTGCGCGCCGTCTCGGCGTTGACCATGGTGTCCTGGGTGGTGAAGCTCTTGGAGACGACGATGAACAGCGTGGTCTCGGGCTTGAGGGCTTCGAGGGTATCGGTGATGTGGCTCTCATCCACGTTGGAGACGAAGTGCACGCGCAGATCGTGCAGGGCATAGGGGCGCAGGGCCTCGGTGACCATCACCGGGCCCAGGTCGGAGCCACCCACGCCGAGGCTGACCACGTCGGTGATGGGCTGGCCGGTAGAACCGCGCCAGGCGCGCGTACGCACGGCCTCGCTGAAATCACGGATCTTCTTCAGCTCGGCGCGCACCTCGGGCATGACATTGTGCCCCTCGGTCTTGATGGCACGTCCCGACTGGTCGCGCAGCGCGATATGCAGGGCAGCGCGATGCTCGGTGTGGTTGATGGGCGCGCCGTCGAACATGGCCGTGATGGCCTCGGCCACGCCGGTCTCGCGCGCCAGCCGGTAGAGCAGTGCCAGGGTCTCCTCGGTGATGCGGTTCTTGGAGAAGTCGAAGAGGATGTCGCCGAATTCCAGCGAAAAGCGCGCGAAGCGCCCGGGATCCTGGTCGAAGAGATCGCGCATGTGGACATCTTCCATGCGCTGGCGCTGGGCCTGGAGCTGCTTCCAGACGGGTAACTCGGTGAGCATTGACATGCGGTGCCGTTCCCTGAAAACCGGCGCCCAATTTACCACGCCCCCGCGCGGGTGGCGAGCCGGGACCGCCGCCAGCGGGGGGTTCCTGACATCCCCGGACGCGGCTGTCAAGGCACACAAGGGGGGCCGCCTCGGGTATAATTGGCGGCCCTTTGAACCCGGATCGAGCCAGAAGGTTCCCATGAGCGCCGACGTCAAATCCCTGAGCCCCGCCCAGTCTGCCAAACGGGGCCCCAAGACCCCGCATCCCGCCAGCGACAAGCAGCTGCGCTCGCGGGTCAAGCTGTTCGGCAACATCCTCGGCCGCATTCTGCGCGAGCATGCCGGCGAGCGGGTGTTTGCCGCCGTGGAGACCCTGCGCAAGGGGCACATCAGTCTGCGCAAGCAGGACGATCCGAAGAAGCGCCGCCGCCTGGACAAGCTGGTGGAGAGCCTCGACCCCACCACCCTGTCCCACGTGGTGCGGGCCTTCAGCATCTATTTCAGCCTGGTCAACATCGCCGAGGAGGCCTTCCAGCACCGCCAGCGCCGCCGCGAGGTGCGCAAGAGCGGCAAGCTGTGGACCGGCTCCTTCGACGCCACCCTGCGCGAGTTCCATGAGCAGGGCATCGACGCCGTCCAGCTCCAGACCCTGCTCAACAAGGTGCGTTACATCCCGGTCATGACCGCCCACCCCACCGAGGCCAAGCGCCGCACGGTGATGGAGGCCCAGCGCCGCATCTTCGTGGTCAGCGAGAAACTCAACGACCCCGGCCTCGGCCGCATCGAGCGCGAAGACCTGCGCACCGAGCTGGAACGCCACATCCAGATCCTCTACAAGACCAACGAGGTGCGCGTACAGCGGCCCAACGTCCTCGCCGAGGTCAAGAACGGCCTGTATTACTTCCGCGAGTGCCTGTTCGAGGCCGTGCCGCAGACCTATCGCTACATGGAAAAGGCCGTGCGTCGCGTCTATGGCGAGGCCAGCGGCATCACGGTGCCGAGCACCATCCACTTCGGTTCGTGGATGGGCGGCGACCGCGACGGCAACCCCAACGTCAAGCCCGAGACCACCCGCACCACCCTGCGCATGCAGTCGCGCGAGGTGATCCTCGAATACATCCGCCGGGTGGATGCCCTGCGTCACTGCCTGTCGCACAGCTCGCGCCTGTGCACCCCCACCACCGCCTTCAACGACAGCCTGCAACAGGACGTGGCCACCATCCCGCAGGCCCTGGGCGAGAACCCGCAGCTGTTCATCCAGGAACCCTACCGGCGCAAGCTGACCTTCATGCAGTATCGCCTGCGTGAAGCCCTGGCCGCCATCGAGGCGCGCCTCGACGACACCGAGTACAAGGCCCTGCACGCCTACCCGGACGAGAAGGCCTTTCTCCATGACCTGTACCTGATCCGCAATTCGCTGGTCAGCCACGGCGACGGTATCGTCGCCGACGGCGAGTTGCAGGATCTCATCCGCCTGGTGGAGAGCTTCGGCTTCTACCTGTCGCACCTGGATATCCGCCAGGAATCCACCGTCCACTCGGAGACCATCGCCGACGTGCTGCGCAAGCTCCATGGCATCGACTACGCCGCCCTGTCCGAGGAAGAGCGCATCGCCACGCTGGCGAAGTTCATCGGCGAGACGCCGCCCGAGCTCGATGCCGGTGATCTGCCCGATATGACGCGCGAGACGCTGGAGGTGTTCGACGTCATGGCGCAGATGCGCGAGGAGATCAGTCCCGAGGCCTTCGGCACCTACGTCATTTCCATGACCCATGCCGCCAGCCATGTCATGGAAGTCATGTACCTGGCCTGGCTCAACGGCCTGGCGGGCAAAAACGGCGACGAGTGGTTCTGCCACGTGCGCGTCTCGCCCCTGTTCGAGACCATCGAGGACCTGACCCACATCGAGCCGGTGATGTCACAGTTGCTGGACAACGCCACCTACATGGCCCTGCTCAAGGCCTCGGGCAATCTGCAGGAAGTCATGCTCGGCTACTCGGATTCGTGCAAGGACGGCGGCATCCTTGCCTCGGCCTGGAGCCTGTACCAGGCCCAGCAACGCATCACGGCGCTGACCCGCGCGCGCGGCATCCAGTGCCGCCTGTTCCACGGGCGCGGTGGCACCGTCGGGCGCGGCGGCGGCCCCACCCACGAGGCCATCCTCTCGCAACCGGCAGGCACGGTAGAGGGCGAGATCAAGTTCACCGAGCAGGGCGAGGTACTGTCCTACAAGTACAGCAATGCCGAGACCGCCACCTACGAACTGAGCATGGGTGTCACCGGCCTGATGAAGGCCAGCCTCGGCCTCATCCGCCCGGTACCGGCGGACAAACCCGACTACCACGAGATCATGTCGCATCTTGCCGAGGAAGGGGAAAAGGCCTACCGCCAGTTGACCGATCACACCGACGGCTTCCTCGACTATTTCTACGAGGCCACGCCGGTGACCGAGATCGGCCTGATGAACATCGGCTCGCGGCCCTCGCACCGCAAGAAGTCGGACCGCTCCAAGAGTTCGGTGCGCGCCATCGCCTGGGTCTTCGGCTGGGCACAGTCGCGCCATACCCTGCCCGCCTGGTACGGCATCGGCTCAGCGCTGGAATTCTGGTGCGAAAAGAAGCCCGACTGCCTGCAACGCATGCAGCAGATGTACAAGGACTGGCCCTTCTTCCGCGCCCTGCTGTCCAACATGCAAATGGCCCTGCAGAAGGCCGACATGAATATCGCCCGCACCTACTCCACCCTGTGCGAAGACCCCGAGGTGGGACGGCGCGTCTTCGGCCTCATCAATGAGGAATACCAGCGCGCCGTGTCCAACGTGCTGGAAGTGGCGCAACTGGACTACCTCATGGCCGAGACCCCGCAACTGGCCCTGTCCCTGACACGCCGCAATCCCTACCTGGATCCCCTCAACCAGATCCAGTTGCACCTGTTGCAACACTACCGCGACGAATCGGCCAGCGAGGAAGAGCGCGAGAAATGGCTCGACCCCCTGCTGCGCTCCATCAACGCCATCGCCGGCGGCATGCGGAATACGGGGTAAGCACAGGTGCCAGCGGCGAGTGGGGAGAACCTCGAGCCGACCGCAAAGGACGCGAAGTGTCGCAAAGAGCGAACAGCGTCATTCCAGGGACTGTGAAACGGAAGCCGGGAATCCGGTAATATTGACTCATGCTGGATTCCGGGCCTCGCTCCGCTCGCCCGGAATGACACCGCAAGGTGACGGAATAAATCCTCAGCCCTCGAACCTTTCGCCGCAGGAGCCGCGCCACGCGACGATAGCATCACCGAATCATCGCGCCGAGGCGGCGCTCCTGCAAAAGATCATCAACCACCTACGCGGGAATCACTGCACGGATCTCGAAATTGCGGTCCCCCCTCCCACCCGGGAGGGGGACAGGGGGCGG
>DRKU01000078.1 GCA_011051615.1 Gammaproteobacteria bacterium | reverse complement strand
GGGCCGTCGGCTTCCATGTCCACGCTGACGTAGATTTCGGGTTGTTTCGCCATGTACCTGTGACTCCTCGACTTCAGTACCGCACAAGATACCACGAAGCCCCATGGCGTTCGGGTTGCAGCGGGCGAAAAAAAAACGGGCGGGACTCACGTCCCGCCCGTCGGTCTGCCTGCTTTCGTCAGCCAATCAGCTGCCAAGCTTTGCCTTGATGGCGGCGATAACGTCGTCACTGGACGTGGCCTGCACCGTCAACAGCATGCCTTCCTTCTCATAGAAGTCCACCAGCGGCGCGGTCTTTTCATTGTAGGTCTCGAGGCGCCTGGTGATGGCCTCCTCGGTCTCGTCGTCACGCTGGATGACCGGGCTGCCGCACTTGTCACACACGCCTTCCACCTTGGGCGGGTTGCTCTTGACGTTGTAGATGGCCTGGCAGTCGGAATTGGAGCAGGTACGACGCGTGGTCAGGCGATCGAGGATCACGTCACGGGGCACGTCGATGTTGACCGCCATGTCCAGCGTGATGTTCAGGCGTGCGAGCAGATCCTTTAGCGCCTCGGCCTGCGGAATGGTGCGCGGGAAACCGTCGAGCAGGAAGCCCTTTGCACAGTCGTCTTCCTGCAGGCGGTCTTCCATGATGCCCATGATCAGCTCGTCGGGTACCAGATCGCCGGCCTTCATAAAAGCCTCGGCCTTCTTGCCCAGTTCGGTGCCGGCCTGAACCGCACCGCGCAGGATGTCACCAGTGGAAATCTGAACGGAACCGTCCAGTTGGGTAAGCAGCTTGGCCACGGTGCCCTTGCCTGCGCCGGGTGCCCCTAACAAGATCAAACGCATAATCGTTCTCCAGATTCGTTTATTTCGATTGTGGAACGTATTCCACCCAGAATTCTTGAGGGGCGCATTTTGCACGTTGCCGGGATGGCTTTCAATGACTATGCGGCGGTGATGAATTCTGCTGATTGGCGTATCAACAGGATCACTGGCAGGTGACCACCAGCGGGAAGGGAATGGGCAGGGTCAGGCGGGTGCAGCCCCCCCCGGCAAATTTCGGGTCAGCTGTTCGGCAATGGCGCGCACCAGGCGAACGCCCAGGCGCGGCCACTGCTCACGCAGGCGGGTAAGCGCACCACTGTCCAGTGTCGCGATGATGGTGGCGGCCGCGGCAGTCACCGTGGCGGGCTGTGCCTGGTGGGAAACGAAAGCCGCTTCGCCACAGGTCTCACCCTGTGAAATGGTGGCGCAATGCCTGGCCCCGTCCCGCTTGCCTTCGGCGCAGGCACGCAGGCTGCCCTGCACCACAATGGCCAGGTAGTCGGTGTATTCGTTGGCGCGATAGAGAATGGTTTCCTGTCGCACGCGGTAGGCATGCAGGAACGCGGCAATCCGACTGAGATCACCATGGGAGAATCCCCGGAACAGCGGACTGCTCTCCAGCATCAGGGCCAGCTTGTGCGCACCGGCGTCTCCGGTCTGGAGCTCTTCCAGTCCGGCGAACACCCCCTGTGACGCTGATGACGAATCCTTCATACCAGCAATTAGCGAACTGTGTCACAGAATATTTACCCTGCGTTATTCAGGGTCACTCTGACGCTTGAAAACTTACCTATTGGTAAGTAAGTTAGGGCCATGACAACCTCCTCGCCGGCCATTTCGTCCCCCGAAGCACCACGGAACCGAACCCGTGACAACATCGTGGCCCTGGCCGTGAACCTGATCCAGGAGCGTGGTTTCAATGCCTTTTCCTATCAGCATATTGCTGCGCACCTGGGGATCCGCAAGGCGGCCGTCCACTACCACTTTCCCGCCAAGGCGGACCTGGGTGTCGCGGTGGTGGAACACTACCGCCGTCTGTTCGACGACTGGCGCGAGGAACAACGGCAACAGGGGGCCGGGCCCGTGGAACTCTTACGCGGCTACATGGCCATTTCGCTGCACTTTCTGCGCAACGGGGGCAAGGCCTGCCCGTTGGGGGTCATGGAAGCAGAGTTTCCATCGCTGCCGGAAGTCATGTGCAAGGCCGTCAGTAAACTGGATACCGACCTGCGCGCCTTCGTTGCCGGCATCCTCGAGGATGGCCGCCGCAAGAATGTGATCCATTTCGACGGTCCACCCGCCGACAAGGCACTGGTGGTCACCGCGGCATTGCAGGGCGGCCTGCACATCGCCCGTGCCGCCGGCGCACGCAGCTTTGCCCGCCTGGTGCGACAACTGGAAACCGATCTGGGGCTTGCCCCCGCCAACCGCAAGGAACGCTCATGAACGACAACACCCCCCCTTCCGGAAAACGCCGCGAACGCAGCGCGGTTGGCCCCATCCATGCCCAGCACAAACACGGCCCCCAGCCGCCGAGACTCAAGTGGTTGCGCCTGGCCTTTGGCCTTGGTCGCCTCGCACCCGGGCTGGCCGCGCGCATCGCCGATCGCGTCTGGTGCAGCGTGCCCCACTACCCACCGCCGCAACGCGAACAGGGCTGGGCGGAGTCGGCTCGGGGGGAAACCCTCGATACCGGTCAGGGGACCATCACCACCTACCAGTGGGGAGAGCCCGCCCGCCCACCAGTGCTGCTGTTACATGGCTGGGCCGGGCGTGCCACGCAGATGTACGCCTTCATCGATCCCCTGCTCCATGCGGGCTATCGCGTGGTGGCCTTCGACGCCCCGGCGCACGGCGAAAGTAGCGGGCGGCAGACCAATTTCCTCGAGATGATCCATGCCCTTGGCGTGGTGAATGACAGCTATGGCCCCTTCGAGGGCGTCATTGCCCACTCCTTCGGCGTGCCCGTGAGCATGCGCGCCCTGTACGAAGGCCACCTGCAGACCAGCGCCGTGGTCGGCATCAGCCCGCCCTTCGATCTGGTTGGCATGATCGATCGCTTCTGCGCCATGTTGAACATCTCACCCACTATCAAGGAACACCTGCGCCGGCGCATCACCCGGCGGCTGGGTAAGCAGGTCTGGGAACGCTTTCGCGTGGACACCATTGCCGGCCAGCTCGACACCCCGGCACTGATCATCCACGACGAGAACGATCGTGAAGTGGATATCGATCAGGCGCGACAGGCGGCCGCACACTGGCCGGGCGCGCGCCTGGTGGTAACACGGGGACTGGGGCACCGGCGCATCCTGCGCGCGAAGGACGTGGTCGAGTCGGCGGTGACCTTCATTGCGGAAGACGGGGAAAAAGTGGCAAGCAACGCATAGCACTGGTGGATGGAAAACCCGGCCACGGCGGAGGGGGCCTCCCCGCGGAAACACCAGGGCCAAATATCTCGCCCCATGCTTCAGTACGCGCAATCTGGCCAGGAATCAGGAACGTTTATTTACAGCGCGACGAAATCCCGGCTCTGCGTATCCAGCCGCGAGAGGATGCCGGTGTCCATGTCGTAATACCAGCCGTGCAACTCCAGCTCGCCCGCCTCGACGCGCTCGCGTATCCACTGGAAAGTCATGAGGTTGTTCAGTGAGATGCCGATGGCCTCGCGCTCGCACGCCAGTATCCGCGCCTCGAAGTCATCCAGATCCGCGCGCGACAGGGCATGGTCGCGTGCCGCAGCGGCGATGCTCATCCAGTCGGCGATGAAATTGCCTTCCTCGCCCTGTTGCTCGCCTTCGAGCAGGGCACGAATACCGCCGCAGCGGGCATGGCCCAGCACGATGATGTGCTCCACGTTCAAACCGCACACGGCAAACTGCAAGGCCGCGCTGGTGCCGTGCCAGGTACCCTTGCCCTCGCAGGGCGGGATCAGGTTGGCCACGTTGCGGATGACGAAGATATCGCCGGGGTTGCTGTCCGTGATGACCGCCGGGTCCACGCGGGAGTCGCAACAGGCCACCACCGCCACGCGTGGCGACTGCCCCTGGCGCGCCAGGTCGACGAGGCGCTCACGGTTCTCCTGGTAGTAACCGTCCCGAAAACGGTGATGCCCCGCCACAAGCTGATCGATCACGGACACAGCAAACTCCTGGTAAATCAAAAGATTATCGTTTTCTTATGCCAACATGGAGGAAAAAACACGCTACCCTCCTTCCTCCGGGCATGCCGGCTCCCTTATACAGATAAAACGCGCGACAGGGTAGAGGGAAATAAGCCTACGAAAAAGTCGAATATTTATCTTATACTGTTCGCAATAAACGAAATAAAACCGGCGCCATGATCAACTACAAACACCTGCACTATTTCTGGATGGTCGCCCGGGAAGGCGGCATCTCCCGTGCCAGCGAGCGCCTGCACCTCACGCCACAGACCATCAGCGGCCAGCTCGGCCTGCTGGAAAAACAGCTCGGGACCACCCTGTTCAAGCGCGTGGGCCGTAACCTGGAACTCACCGAGACCGGGCGCCTGGTGCTGAGCTACGCCGATGAGATCTTTTCCCTCGGCGGCGAACTGGAAGAAATGGTGCGCCAGCTTCCCGAAGATCGTCCCCTGCTGTTCAAGGTCGGCGTGGTGGACGTGGTGCCCAAATCCATCGCCTATCGCCTGCTCGCGCCCGCCCTGCAACTGGCCGATCCGGTGCGCATCGTCTGCCGCGAAGGCAATGCCGATTCCCTGCTCGCCGAGCTGGCAGTGCACCGCGTCGACCTGGTCATCGCCGACGGCCCCATCCCGACCACCCTCAACGTGCGCGGCTTCAACCATCTGCTCGGCGAATGTGGCGTCAGTTTTCTCGCCACCGCAGAACTGGCGCAGGAACTCCAGGGCGAGTTTCCCCGTTGTCTCGACCACGCGCCCCTCCTGCTGCCGGGGGAATCCACCGTGGTGCGCGGCCGTCTCGAGCAGTGGCTGAGCGATCAGCACCTGCGCCCGCGCATCGTCGGCGAATTCGACGACAGCGCCCTGATGAAGGCCTTTGGCCAGACCGGCACGGGGATCTTCATCGCCCCCACGGCCATCGTGGCTGAGGTCCAAAAACAGTACGACGTAGTGGTGGTCGGCCAGACCGATACGGTGCGCGAGGAGTTCTACGCCATCTCGGTGGAACGCAGGATCTCCCACCCGGCCGTCGCCGCCATCACCGAGACGGCCCGCGAATGGTTGATGCACTCCGCGACCGACATGGATGACGCCAACGACAGGACGACGGCATGAGCGAGATGGAAAAACACGACGAGTCCTCCACCGAACACGGCGTGTTCAACGCGCCGTGGGAAAAATCCTTCGATCGCATCATCACGCCCTTCGAAGAATTCATCCATCGCCAGACCACCAGTGGCCTGTTGCTCATGGCCACTGCCATCCTCGCCCTCATCGCCGCCAACAGCGGTCTCGCCGCCACCTACCAGGGCTGGGTAAATACGCCCATCGCCATCAGTATCGGCGGCTGGCAACTGGAGAAGACCCTGCACCACTGGGTCAACGACGGCCTCATGACCCTGTTCTTCTTCGTCGTCGGCCTGGAACTCAAACGCGAGATCATGGTGGGCGAACTGGCGGTGCCGCGTCAGGCGGCCCTGCCCATCGTCGCCGCGCTGGGCGGCATGGTGCTGCCGGCGCTGATCTATTTCGGCATCAATCCGGAAGGCGACGCGGCGCGCGGCTGGGGCATTCCCATGGCCACCGACATCGCCTTCGCCATCGGCGCGCTGGTGCTGCTGGCGCGGCGTGTGCCGAAAGCACTGATCACCTTCCTCGTCGCGCTGGCCATCGTCGATGATCTCGGCGCGGTGATGGTCATTGCCCTGTTCTACACCGATCAACTGGTATGGCAGAGCCTCATCGCGGCCGCCGTCATCCTCGGCGTCCTGGTGGTGCTCAACCGCGCGGGCATTCGCCAGCCCCTGCCCTACTTCCTGCTCGGCACGCTGCTGTGGTTCGCCCTGCTCAAGTCGGGCGTGCACGCCACCCTGGCCGGGGTGCTCACCGCCTTCACCATTCCGGCACGGCCCAAGTTCGATCCGGCACGCTTCAGCCTGCTGATGCGCGAACTGCTGGGCCGTTTCGATGCCGCGCACCGCACCGACCGTAACATCATGACCAACCAGACCCTGCGCGCCGTGGTGCAGACACTGGAGAACGGCATCCACAAGGTGGAGACGCCACTGCAACGCCTGGAGCATGGCCTCCACATGCCGGTGGCCTTCCTCGTCATCCCGATCTTCGCCCTCATCAATGCCGGTATCCCCATCTCCCTCGACGGCATCGGCGCGACGCTGGGCCACCCGGTGACCCTCGGCGTGGTCGCCGGCCTGTTGTTGGGCAAGTTCGTCGGCATTACCGGCGCCTGCTGGCTGGCGCTCAAGCTCGGCGTCGCGCAACTGCCCCACGACACGCGCTTCTCCCAGATCGCCGGCGTCGCCCTGCTCGCCGGCATCGGTTTCACCATGGCCATTTTCATCGCCGAACTGGGCTTTGCCGCGCAGCCCGAATACCTGCTCATGGCCAAGACCGGCGTGCTGCTCGCCTCCCTGCTCGCCGGCGTC
>DRKU01000077.1 GCA_011051615.1 Gammaproteobacteria bacterium | reverse complement strand
TCAGTGTGGCACGGCTGTTGAGACGACTGCTGGCGGCATGTTCGGCGTTGCGCAGCGCCATGCCCAGCCACTGGCGCCGCTCGCCGCGTTGCGGGACGCGCAGTTGAACCTTGCGTCCCTTGCGTTCACTGAGTGCCGCTGCCAGCAACTCGCCTTCGGCGCTGGCATGACTGAGGAGGATCTCGTCGGGAATGAAGCCCCCTCGCCTGTCCGCCAGGTAGTGCTGTAACACGAAGGCATCGAGCAGTTCGGTTTCGCTGGCCTGCCTGTCGTGGCTGGGGAACCAGGCGCGGTTACCCAGGTTGCGCCCACCCCGGATGGTGAACAGTTGCACGCAACCGATGCCGCCCACTATGGCGGCGGCCAGCACGTCCACGTCGCCATGACGGCTGTCGATGTACTGGGTCTCCTGGACGCGGCGCAACGCCGCGATCTGATCGCGCAGCACGGCGGCCTGCTCGTAGGCCTGTGCCTGCGAGGCGGCCTCCATGCGTGCCACCAGCGCCTGGATGGCGTCATCGCTCTTGCCTGCCAGGAACAGGCTTGCCAGGCGCACATCCTCAGCGTAGTCGGCCTCGCTGATGAGCCCCACGCAGGGGGCGGTGCAACGTTTGATCTGGTATTGCAGGCAGGGCCGCGAGCGATTGCGGAAAAAGGCATCCTCGCACTGACGCACGGGAAAGATCTTCTGCAACAGGCGCAGGGTCTCGCGTACCGAGGCCGACGAAGGATACGGTCCGTAGAAGGTGCCCTGCTCGCGGCGCGCACCGCGATAGAAACCCAGACGCGGAAAGGCCTGGTGGCTGCTGAGGTAGATCCACGGGTAACTCTTGTCGTCGCGGTAGACCACGTTGTAGCGCGGGCGCAGCGACTTGATGAGATTGCTCTCCAGCAGCAGGGCCTCGGTCTCGGTGTTGGTGAGCGTGGTCTCGATGCGCCGAATATGTGAGACCAGCACGCGGGTCTTGGCGTCGGGCAGGTTCCTGCGGAAGTAACTGGTGAGGCGCTTTTTCAGGTTGCGCGCCTTGCCCACGTAGATCACCGTGTCGCTGTCGTCGAACATGCGGTAGATCCCCGGTCCCTCGGAGACGGTCTTCAGGAAGGCCTGCGCGTCAAAGGCTTCCGTTGCCGGGCCTTCCGGTGTCGAGGTGGTATGCTCATCGCTCATGGGGTCAGTTTACCGGAAAAAACCTGACTAACCACGGGGAACACGGGGCTCACGGGGAAAAGATAAAGTCAGGAACCGAATACAGGTCTGTTGCCAGCGCAACGTGGCAAACCGGCGGTTACTGTGAAATCGACGTTGTGAAAAAGCGATTTGCTTCCCGATCTTGCATCCACCGCCGGGCTCCAGGAAAACAGTGACAAAATAAGCTCCCCGTGCGCCCCGTGTGCCCCGTGGTTTTTTGTATCAGTTTCCAACCAGCTTCCGGATGCGGCGAAACACGTCGTGGAACATCTTTTCGGTGAGGCGCCGGGTCTGGGTGTTGTAACGGCTGCAGTGGTAGGAGTCGATGAGGCGGTGGCCGTCGTCGAGGGTGTGTTCGGCGCCATGGCCGAACTTGAAGGCCGAGGCCTTGCCACCGGTGGCACGCACCACGGCATTGTGGGCGATGGAACCCAGGGCGAGGATGACGGTGGCCTTCGGCAGCGCGACGATCTCGTGGGCAAGAAAGCGGTTGCAGGTGCGGATCTCCTCGCCAGTGGGTTTGTTGGCCGGCGGCAGGCACTTGACCGCATTGGTGATGCGGCACTGTTTGAGCCTGAAACCGTCGTCCAGCGCCACCGATTCGGGTCGGTTGGCAAAGCCGAATTTGTGCAGGGTTGCGTAGAGCAGGATGCCGGCGTAGTCGCCGGTAAAGGGTCGCCCGGTGCGGTTGGCACCGTGCATACCGGGCGCCAGGCCGACGATGAGCAGCTTCGGACGTGCCGTGCCAAAGGGTGCCACGGGCCGCGCATGGTAGTCGGGCTGGTCACGGCGCACCTGGGCGAGAAAATCGGCCAGGCGCGGACAGCGGGTGCAGTGGAGATCGAAGCCGTCATTCATGGGCGGCGATGGTAACAGGGACGGGGGCCACACGGCGACTTCCGGGAAAAATCGGCGGTTTCGTTACGCGGAACAGGATGCGAGAATAGGCCCTCGGCGTGTATCGCTGATAAAATATTACATTAACTATAGTTCTTAACTAATTGGTTTTATTAGAAACAGTATGACGAATACTCCCTCGCTGGTGGCCATCCTCGAGGCCGGCGCCGATCCGGCCCTGGCGCCCGCCTGCCGCGCGGCCGGTTACGAGGCCATTATCGTCAGCTCCATGCGCAAGGGGCTCACCGAGATCCGCAAGCGCCAGCCACAGGTGGTGGTGGCGGAGTTCATCTACAACGCGAACTTCCCCAACCGCATCAGTAATTTCGAAACCCTCTTCGCCGGGCTGCAGAAAGACTGCCCGGCTGCGCATCTCGTCGCCCTGCTCTACCCCGAGGATCGCCCACAACTGGAACGTCTGCGCGAACGCTTCCCCCTGCACGCGACTCTCACCTATCCACTGGACTCCGCAGCCCTGCAGCAGGTGTTGCAGACCGTCCACTGACCCCTACAGGAACCACAGGAAGCCTGCCATGTTGTTGACCATTCCCAGGGTACTCGATGCCGGCCAACTCGCCCGCGTGCGTGAACTGCTGAGCAGTGCGCGCTTCGTCGATGGCCGCCTGTCCGCCGGCCAGCACGCCCGGCGCGTGAAACACAATGAAGAGATCCCCATGGATGCCCGTGAACTGGAGGAACTCAACCGCCTCGTCATGGGGTCGCTGGTGCAGCGTCCCGAGTATCAGAACGGCGCCCTGCCGCACCGCGTGGCCGTGCCCTTCTATGCCCGCTACACCGAGGGCATGGGTTACGGCACCCACATCGACGATCCGGTCATGGGACCCGCCCAGGGCCGCTACCGTACCGACGTCTCCCTGACGGTGTTTCTCAACGAGCCGGAGGAATACGACGGCGGGGAACTGGTGATCCAGGCCGTCTATGGCGAACAGAAGATGAAACTGGCGGCCGGGGACGCGGTGATGTACCCCTCCGGCAGCCTGCACCGGGTGGAGAAGGTCACCCGCGGCGAGCGCCTGGTGGCGGTGACGTGGATCCAGAGCCTGGTGCCGGACCCCGCCCGGCGCGAACTGCTCTATGGCCTCAACCAGGCGCGCGAAGCGCTGATGAAGCACCAGCCCGATGCCGAAGAGACCGCCCGGGTGGATCGCGCCTACATCAACCTGGTGAGGATGTGGACTCAGATCTAGGTTCAGGCAGCCAGGAATAACGTAACAAGGGGGAAAACCCCGCCGCCTGTCCTGTCAGCCGGGGGAACCGCCGCCCCGACGACGGGGCGAAGATATTCAGGATCCAGCCGCTAACGGCGAGTTACCAAGGTTAAACTTCTGGATTCCGGGTTGCCGCCTCGCGTCACTCGGCGCCCCCCGGAATGACGGTCGTCGCCGGTACGCAGTGAACCCAACCTCGCAACTCACCCCTGTCTGGCCACCCCGGCGCTCGGGGCGAAGGCTGACTCGCGCAGGGCCGGAAGCCGGAGCTCCGACGACGGGGCGGCCATACCAGGGTCCATATCCTGCATGCGGACGCGCACAAAAAAACCCGCAGGCCCTGGGGCGTGCGGGTTTTTGACCGATAAGGCGGCGGAATTTAAGGATGCGAGCCCTTTTCCTTGTGCGCCATCTCGTTGACCTGGCGGGCCAGCTCGGCATACTTTTCACGATAGCCTTCCAGCTCTTCGCCGGACTTGGGCGCGAAGTATTCGCGGGCATCGACGCCATTGGCATGCTCGTATGCCATGAATTTCTTCTGCATCTCGAGCATTTCCTTAATCAGATCCTGTTTCTTGCTCATTTTCGTTTGCACCTCTGTTGCACGGGGTGACCCAAAATTCAAATAGTTGGCGCACGATACCCGAAGGTGGGTGGACCAGCTATACCCAAAATGGGAGGGGTGGGAGCATACGCCCCCTCCCGCCCCGGATCAATGGTCAATCAGTAACCACCCTTGCGCGTGGACTGAGGCAGGCCGGCGATCTTGCGGCCCTGCTTGGACGGCATGAGGGGGAACAGGTTGTACATGTCCTTCGAGGTGGGCTTGGTGCCCCACTTCTTGCCCATGGCCTTGAGGATGGTGCGCTCGTTGGGCTCGTTGCCGCCGTTCTCGAAATGCTCCTCACGCAGGTACTTGACGATGTCCCAGTGCTGGTCCGTCATCTCGATACCTTCTTCTTTGGCGATGGCCAGGGCCACATCTTCGTTCCAGTCGTTGGCATCTTCGAGATACCCGTTTTCAGTGGTCGCGATGGTCTGACCATTGACTTCAAGTGCCATTTTTAACCTCCAGATTTACGTTAAAACAAATGGTTATAGAGTACTCTTAAAGTGATTCGTTAGCCGTTGTCATCGTCGGGATTGACCGGCTTGATGCCCTTGTGGGGCAGAAACAGCCCGCAACCGTGCAGGCGACCGCCACCCACGCCATGCTGTTGCAGGCGTACGGATTCCTCCACGTCCAGATCGGCGAGCATCAGGCTGCGCGTCAATACCTCGCCTTCGGGAAACTGCATGCGGTGGATCTTGCCGGCCATCATCTTGCGCACCTGTATATTCAGCGCACGTACTTCGTCGGCCATGCGTTCGAGGAAGGCCATCTCGTCTTCGTCGCGCTCGGCCAGCACGTGGCGCGCGAACAGCACCGGCTGGGTGGTGAACAGGCGCGGCTCGGCGTCGCGCACTTCGAGGGCGTGGCCGGCGATGTCGAGTGTCTGGCCACACAGGGCGCGTGCGTCCTCCAGCCGTTCCCGGGGCAGGCGCAGGGTCATGCGGGTGCGCCGCGAGAGGTGCAGCAGTTCGTTCTCCGGGTTCTCGGGACGCAACCAGCCGTTTCCCGACTCGGCGACGTGAATGAGGTGAATGCCGGCGCGCGGCTCGTCGGACAGCCAGGGCAGCGCCGTGATCAACGCGCTGGACAGGGCATGGGCGTGGTCCAGCGGCAGGGTCCTGCAACGCAGGCCAAAGACCAGGTCCTGGACGTCGTCCGGGACCTCGTAGGCGGGCTTTTTCGGGTTGTCTTCCTGCCAGAACATGGGTCGTTGACCTCTCAGGCTTGAGTCTCGGTGAGGCCGGTCAGGGCCACGCGATCGTAGTAGCGGGCACGGTACAGCAGGCGTTTCCGAGCGTCAGCGGTATCCGACGCCGCATCGCGGAAACCGGCCCGCCGATGCAATACGTTATTGGAAATAATACCCTCACCGGGACGCAGACGATACGTGATCTGATCCGGGCCGCCCTCACGCATCAGCTCGCGCAGGCAGGCCACGGCTTCCCTTGTGGCGCTGTCGTCCTTCCAGATGATGTTGCGGGTACGCGCACTGTAACGCATATGGAGGCTGCCACTGGTTTTATCAATGCTGAACACCGGCCCCGTGCGCGCACCGCGCAATTCCGTGCCCTCGGTATCATTGGGGGGAATGGTCAGGGCATCGTCGGCCATAAGCGCGCGGACATAGGCGGGCTCGGTATCACGCAGGTGGATGTAGGCCAGTTCGTGGTCCAGCAGACCGTTCTCCCCGCCCTCGGCGGCATCCTGTACACAGTGCATGAGGATGGCACGGATGGCGTGCCCCGTGTCGTTATAGTAGCCGTCGGTATGCCAGCCCAGGGGGCGATTGGTATAGGGGATGTAATGGGTATGTCGCCCGTCTTCGATGACCTGCAGGGACGTAATGGCGTCGCTGTCGGCACACAGATTGTCGTCGAGGTGATCGAGGCCCAACTGGCGTCCCAGGCGGCGAATGACGGCCTTGTTGGCGACGTCCGGATCGGCAAGCCGATATAAAACCATGTTGCTGCGGCGCAGCCGGTCCTGCAACGCCGCCAGTTCCCCCGCCTGCAGGTGGGTGGGATCGGCGATCGCCACGCTCAATGCTCTCGCATCGCGCAGGGACCTGACCAGTTTCTGCTCACGCCAGCGCGCGTAGGCCGCCTGGTTCTCGGGCAGGAACGGATTTCCCTGTATATTAAAGGTGTCTTTCACCGGGTTTTGCGCCTGTGTGTATCCCATGTGCCGTTGTGTTGCCCGTAACCCGTCGCCGGGAAGGGTTATTGCGAAAGTGACAAAAAATCGCCCCGAGGGTCTCCCAAATGGGGCGTAATTAAGGCACAATCTGCGCCCCAAGTCTTATATCCCAATAGGGATAACTGATGAATACCACCCCACCCCATAGGTGGGGTATGCGAACTGTGAAGAGATACCTAGACTTCTCACCCCAGCAAAAGGGCCCGCGGCCCGCGGACTGATGGTTGGCGAGACTGTTATCCGGGAACCGAATAATTTAAACGCTTGAATTTATTGTTTAAGGAGTGCGACATGCCAAAATATGAAACACCGATGCTTGACGAGCTGGAAAACGGCCCCTGGCCGAGCTTTATCAGCGGCATCAAGCGGTTACGTGACGAACACCCCGAGAAACGTATCAACGAAGTGTGCGGCAGTCTGCTGGGTCAGCTGGAGCACTCCTATGAAACCCGCAAGGGTTACTGGAAAGGCGGTACGGTTTCCGTGTTCGGTTATGGCGGTGGCATCATTCCCCGTTTCTCCGAAGTCGGCGACGCCTTCCCCGAGTCCAAGGAATTCCACACCCTGCGTGTTCAGCCGCCGGCTGGCAACTATTACAGCACCGACATGCTGCGCCAGCTTGCCGACAGCTGGGAAAAATACGGTTCCGGCCTGATCACCTTCCATGGCCAGACCGGTAACATCATGTTCATCGGTACCGACACCGACGGTACGCAGCACTTCTTCGATGAAATCAACGAATATGGTTGGGACCTTGGCGGTGCCGGCCCCTGCGTACGTACCGGCATGTCCTGCGTAGGTGCAGCCCGTTGTGAGCAGTCCTGCTGCAACGAGCACGCCATCCACCGTCATCTGCTGAACAACTTCACCGACGACGTACATCGTCCGGCCCTGCCCTACAAGTTCAAGTTCAAGGTCTCCGGTTGCCCGAACGATTGCCAGAACGCCATCGAGCGTTCCGACTTCGCCATCATCGGCACCTGGCGTGATGACATGGTCATCAACCAGGATGAAGTCAAGGCCTTCGTCGAGAAGAAGGGCCGTGACTATGTCATCGACAACGTCACCAGCCGTTGCCCGACCAACTGCATGACTCTCAACGAAGACAACACCCTCGACGTCGACAACAGCAACTGCGTACGTTGCATGCACTGCCTCAACGTCATGCCCAAGGCACTGTCGCCGGGTAACGACCGCGGCGTCACCATCCTCATTGGTGGTAAGCGCACCCTGAAGATCGGTGACCTGATGGGTACCGTCGTGATTCCGTTCAAGAAGCTGGAAACCGTGGAGGACTATGAGTCCCTGGTTGAGCTGGCCGAAGAAATCATCGATTTCTGGGCCGAGAACGGTCTCGAGCACGAGCGTTGCGGTGAGATGATCGAGCGTATCGGCCTGGTGAACTTCCTCGAAGGTATCGGCGTCGATGTTGATCCGCACATGATCAACAACCCGCGTCAGTGCTCTTATGTCCGTACCGATGGTTGGGACGAAGAGGCCGAGAAGTGGTTTGCCCGCAAGGCTGAAGAAGCTGCTGGTTAAGCAACACTCATTCGACTTACAACGAATTCAATAATTTTCAGGAGATTACCATGGCGTTAGAAGATATGCGTCAGCCTATCGAGTCCGGTTGCCCCGATGGGTTTCAGTACATGCACCCCACCATGCGTCGTAACTACGGCCTGTGGGACTACCATGAAAATGTAAAGCCGGGTGTTCTGTTGCACGTAGCCAAGAGCGGCGAGAAGATCTGGACCATCAAGGTTGGCACGCAGCGCATCCTGGACGTGTTCAGCCTGCGCACCCTGTGTGACATCGGTGACAAGTATGCAGACGGTTTCATCCGTTTCACCCTGCGTTCCAACATCGAGTACATGGTGACCGACGAAGATCGCGTTGACCCGCTGATCAAGGCTATCGAGGATGCCGGCTTCATCGTTGGCGGTACCGCAAACTCCGTCACCACCCTGTCGCACACCCAGGGCTGGCTGCACTGCGACATTCCCGGCACCGACGCCTCGGGTGTTGTGAAGTCCATGATGGACGAGCTCATCGACGAGTTCAAAAGCTGCAACATGCCGAACCGCGTGCACATCACCACCTCCTGCTGCCAGATCAACTGTGGTGGCCAGGGTGATATCGCCATCAACGTTCAGCACACCAAGCCGCCGAAGATCAACCACGACCAGGTAGCCAACGTCTGTGAGCGTCCTTCGGTCGTTGCCCGTTGCCCGGTTGCCGCGATTCGTCCGGCCATGGTCAACGGCAAGCCTTCGCTGGAAGTGGACGAGAAGAAGTGCATCTGCTGTGGTGCCTGCTTCCCGCCCTGCCCGCCCATGCAGATCAACGATGCCGAGCACTCCAAGCTGGCCATCTGGGTTGGTGGTAACCACTCCAACGCTCGTGGCAAGCCGACCTTCCAGAAGCTGGTCGCCGCTGGTATCCCCAACAACCCGCCGCGTTGGCCGGAAGCAACCGCCATCGTCAAGCGTATTCTCAAGGAATACAAGGCGGGCGCGAAGGACTGGGAGCGTATCAACGAGTGGATCGAGCGTATCGGTTGGCCACGTTTCTTCGAGGTTACCGGCCTGCCGTTCACCAAGTACCACGTGGACAACTGGCGTGGCGCCCGTGCCAGCCTGAATGCCTCCACCCATATTCGTTTCTAAGACGAGTTTACGAGGTAGATTCGAATGAAGTTTGGCATTCTGATAAACGAAGGCCCCTACAACCATCAGGCCAGTGACTCCGCCTACCAGTTTACCAAGGCGGCGCTGGAGAAGGGACACGAGATCTTCCGCGTGTTCTTTTACAACGATGGGGTCAACAACGCGACTCGCTACTCGATTCCGCCGCAGGATGATCGCAACATCACCCAGCTGTGGACCGAGTTGGCCGAGAAGCACGACCTTGATCTCGTGGTGTGCGTCGCTGCAGCGCAGCGACGTGGCATCATCGACGAAGGTGAGCAGGAACGTAATGGCAAAGATGGCAACAACATCGCGCCGAAGTTCCGTATCTCCGGTCTGGGTCAGTTGATTGAAGCCGGAATCCAGGCAGATCGCCTGGTGACCTTTGGCGACTAGGCGTAGGGGGAATTATGTCTGATATCAAGAAATTTCTTTATCTCAACCGCAAGGCCCCTTACGGAACCATCTATGCGCTGGAATCGCTGGAAGTCGTACTTATCGGCGCCGCTTTCGAGCAGGATGTAAGCCTGGCGTTCGTGGACGACGGTGTCTATGAACTGGTCAAGGGTCAGGATACGAGTGAGATCGGCATGAAGAACTTCTCGCCGACCTACAATGCACTGGGAGATTACGACGTCAACAAGCTGTACGTCGAAAAGGAATCTCTCGAAGCACGTGGTCTGACCGAAGACGACCTGATGCCGTTGACGTACGAAGACGAGGATGATGACTGGGCCGAGAAGCCTTCCATCCGTGTCGTATCCAGTGCTGAGCTGGCTGATATTATGGATGAACAAGACGTTGTTCTTGCTTTCTAGGGGAGTTTTGTTATGTCGAGATTACACACCGTAAACAAATCCCCCTTCGAGAAAAATTCGCTGGAGTCCTGTATTCGACTGGCGAAAGAAGGTGGTGCTGTCCTTCTGTTTGAAGACGGTATTTATGGAGCGACCAAGGGTACCATGATTTCTGACAAGGTTTCTGCTGCCATGAAGGGTCTTACCTTTTATGTGCTCGGTCCTGACATGAAAGCACGCGGTATTCGCGACGACCAGTTGATAGATGGCGTCAAGGTTGTGGATTACAGCGGGTTCGTTGATCTGGTGGCTGACCACGACAACGTGCAGCCCTGGTTATAAACGATTCAATCTGCTAACGAGGAGATCTAAACAATGCCTATTGAAGTAAACGGTAAGTCCTACGAAACCGATGAAGAGGGTTACCTGGCTAACCTGAGCGAGTGGACCCCCGAAGTCGGTGAGGCCATGGCCAAGGAAGACGGTACCGATCTGACTGACGAGCACTGGGAAGTTATCAACTTCCTGCGCGAGTACTACGAAGAGTACCAGATTGCTCCGGCCGTACGCGTTCTGACCAAGGCCATTGGCAAAAAGCTGGGCAAGGAAAAGGGTAACAGCAAGTACCTTTACGAACTGTTCCCGTATGGTCCGGCCAAGCAGGCATGTAAGTATGCCGGCCTGCCCAAGCCTACCGGCTGCGTGTAACGCTTAGGAATATCGAGAGGGGGTTTTTAACCCCCTCTTTCCTAATCGAAGTATAAAAACAGAGGAATTTAGTAGGATGTCGGCCTTGTCCTATATATTTGCAGGCGCTTTTGTCGCAGCTACCTTGCTGCTGGTTTTTGGTCTTGCCAGAAAGATCATGCAGTATGCGCGCACCCCTGCCCCCCTTAAGATTCCTACAACGCCCGCTCCGACTACGGTTGGTGGGGTCGTCGTACGCATGGCGACCGAAGTCGTCCTGTTCAACAGCCTGTTCAAGTCCAACAAGTGGATCTGGATCTTCGGCTGGATGTTCCATTTCGCGCTGTTGCTGGCCTTCCTGCGCCACCTGCGCTACATCATTTCCCCGGATTCATTCCTGTGGCCGCTGGTGAGCATGGAAATCGTCCAGGCAGCTGGTAAATACGGTGGCTATGCCATGCTCATCGGCCTGGCCGGACTTTTCGCACGCCGTGTTCTCGTCGATCGCGTACGCTACATATCCAGCCCGTCGGATTACCTGATGCTGATCCTGATTTTCAGTATCGCGGCTACCGGCATGCTGATGTCTTTTGTCGCACACAGTACCGATATCGTACAACTCAAGGCCTTTGCGCTGGGACTGGTCTATTTCGACTGGCAGCCCTTGCCTGAAAGTGCCCTGCTCATAACGCACCTGACGCTGGTGCTCATCCTGATGGTTATTTTCCCCATCAGCAAGCTGCTGCACGCCCCCGGAGTGTTCTTCAGCCCGACACGCAACCAGGTAGATAACCCACGTGAGAAACGACACCTGGCAGCCTGGGCAGCGAAACTCGAGTCGGACAACAGTTAATAAGCAGAATCAAACTGCCATTTTGCGCAGAACAGGATCGAGGAAAGTATCGTGGCTGATTTTGAAACGCCGGAAATAAAAGAATATCCCGTCATCCCGCATATCAAGCTGGGGGTGATGTCGCATTCCAAACCGTTTATTTCCAAGCCGGAATTCCAGGAACCCCTGGGCTTCCCCGGTGAGCTGGTAGACGACTGGCAGGAAAAGGCCTATGCCAAGATGGAGGAACTGCTTGGCAAGTACCGTTCCTTCCGCGTCTACCTGGATGCCTGCGTCAAGTGTGGTGCCTGCACCGACAAGTGCCATTATTATCTCGGCACCGAAGATGCCAATAACATGCCGGTGGCACGCCAGGATCTCCTGCGTCGTGTCTATCGCCGCAAGTTTACCTTTGCCGGCAAGTACTTCCCCAAGCTGGTCGGCGCCGTCGACCTGACGAAAGAAGTCCTCGACGAGTGGTACAGTTATTTCCATCAGTGCTCCCAGTGTCGTCGTTGCTCGGTTTACTGTCCTTACGGTATCGATACCGCTGAGATCTCCATGGCCGCGCGCGAGATCATGGATTCCATCGGCGTGGGCCAGAAGTACTGTAATGAAATCATTGGTAAGGTCTTCAAGATTGGTAACAACCTCGGTCTGCCGGAGCCCGCGCTGGCCGATACCCTCGAAGGCCTCGAAGAAGAGGTTCAGGACGATACCGGTGTGCCGGTCAAGTTCCCGCTGGATCAGAAAGGTGCCGACATCCTGCTGGTTACACCCTCGGCCGATTTCTTCGCCGAGCCCCACGTGGACGGACTCATTGGTTATGCCAAGGTCTTCCACCAGGCAGGTCTCAGCTGGACCATCAGCTCGCATGCTTCCGAGGCAGCCAACTTCGGTATGTTCATCGGCAGCTACGAGAACATGCGCAACATTTCCATGCGTATTCGCGAGGCTGCGCAGGAACTTGGCGTCAAGCGTATCGTCTTTGGTGAGTGCGGCCACGCCTGGCGTGTTGCCTACTCCTTCCTGAATACATTGGCCGGACCGTTCGATTTCCTTGATCCGAACTATCCGGTACCACAACACATCTGTGAAGTGACCTACGACCTCATCCAGCGTGGCGTGATCAAGTTCGACAAGTCAGAGAACGATCACATGACGCTGACGTTCCACGATTCCTGCAACGTCGCACGTGCTTCACGTATGGGTGATGAGCCGGGTGGTCAGTTCAAGATCCCGCGTGAGATCATCAAGGCCTGCTGTAACAACTTTGTGGACATGCCAGGCGACACTATCGGCGAAGCAACCTTCTGCTGCGGCGGTGGTGGTGGTCTTCTGACTGACGACCTCATGGAGATCCGCGTCAAGGGTGCACTGCCCCGTATGCAGGCGCTCAAGCATGTGGTTGAAAACCACGGCGTTACGCACATGGCTGCCATCTGCGCCATCTGCAAGAGCCAGTTCACCAAGGTGATCCCCTACTACGGTTTCACCATGGATCAGATTGTCAGCGTACACCAGCTCGTCAGTGAGGCCATCATTCTCGATGGTGCCGAAACCGACGACGATGAAAGCGGTGACGAAGAGTAATTTTTTGATTTCAGGTAATCAGGTTTAGTTATTAATCGGACCCGTTCCGGATAATTCACAGGAGATACAAACATGGCGACTTCCCCGGAAGATATGCACAAAGATTTTACTTTCCGTAAGTTTAAGGACGGGGATTACCAGCAGGACGACTGGCAGGAAGCAATTTTCCAGGCCGGTTGGTCGCACAAGTGCCCGACTTACATCCACCGTACACCGCCCTGCCAGGGCAGTTGCCCGGCCGGCGAAGATATCCGCGGCTGGCTGGATATCGTGCGCGGCATCGAAAAACCTGCCGAAGGTGAGTCATGGCAGCAGTATGCATTCGAGCGTTCCACCGCCGCCAACCCCTTCCCCGCCGTAATGGGTCGCGTCTGCCCTGCTCCCTGTGAAGCCGGCTGCAACCGTAATGAAGTCGATGACCGTGTTGGCATCAATGCCGTTGAGCAGTTCATCGGTGACTGGGCGCTGGAAAACAAGATGGCTTACGCCAGGCCTGAAAAAGAATCCGGCAAGAAGGTTGCCATCATCGGTGGTGGCCCGGCCGGTATGGCGGCTGCCTACCAGCTGCGCAAGATGGGCCATGGTTGCACCGTGTTTGACGAGCGTGAAGAGCTCGGCGGCATGATGCGTTACGGTATTCCCGGTTATCGTACCCCGCGTTCGGTCCTCGATGGTGAGAACCAGCGTATCGTCGATATGGGCGTTGAACTTAAGATGAATACCCGCGTCGGTCGTGACGTCAAGGTCGAAGACCTGGAGAAAGAATACGATGCCATCCTGTGGGCTGTCGGTACGCACTCCGGTCGCCAGCTGCCCATCGAAGGTTCCGATGCACCAAATTGCCTTACCGGCGTTGATTTCCTGCGCGCCTTCAACGAAGGCCGCCTGAAGATGGTCTCCGAGAAGGTCGTCGTCATCGGTGGTGGTGACACCTCCATCGACGTGGTATCGGTTGCCCGCCGCCTTGGTCACATCAAGACCGAGAACGAGCAGGATCGCCCGGAAAACATCGTACTTGGCCACACCGCACACGATGTCGCCTCTTCCGCCAAGCGCATGGGCGCGGCGGTTACCCTCATCTCGCGTTCACCCATCGAACAGATGAATGCTGCCGAGCATGAAATCCAGGATGCCCTGCGTGAAGGCGTCAACATCCGCGGTTGCCTGAGCCCGGTCAAGGTCATCAAGGATGACAATGGCCGCGCCATTGCCCTTCGCGTCGTCGAACTGGAAGACGATGGCAAGACCCCCAAGGAAGGCACGGAATTCGATATCGAAGCCGATCTGATCGTTGCCGCTATTGGCCAGAAGGGTGATCTCAACGGTCTGGAAGATCTCGACAATGGCAAGGGTTTCATCGATGCCGATCAGCACTACCGTGTACCTGGCAAGGAAGGCCATTTCGTCGCTGGTGATATCGTTCGTCCTCACCTGCTGACGACCGCCATTGGCCAGGCCTCCGTTGCCGCTGAAAGCATCGATCGTTACTTCAAGCATGCCGAATTGGGCAAGCGTCCCAAGGTGGACAAGCACCACTTCGACCTGCTGGCCAAGCTGCGTGAAACCGGGCTGGCTCCCGAGGAGTATGACCACTCCGACACGCGTGGTACCTCGGAGGCCAATTTCGCCGTCCATAACTACGATGACCGTTCACGCCAGGAAATCATCCCGGCCGACAAACTCTTCCTCGGTCACTTCGAACACGTCGAGCGTATCAAGCGCCAGGAAGACGTGCCGACGGCAGATGAGGTTCTGGGTCACTTTGAGGAACGCATGAAGGGCCTGACAGAAGAGCAGACTATCGCTGAGGCCAATCGCTGCATGAGCTGTGGCATGTGCTTCGAATGCGACAACTGCGTCATCTACTGTCCGCAGGATGCCGTTTATCGTGTACCGAAGGATCAGCGTACGCTTGGTCGCTATGTTGCCACCGATTACACCAAGTGTATCGGTTGCCACATCTGTGCCGATGTGTGCCCGACGGGTTACATCGACATGGGTCTGGGTGAATAAGCCAACGGGGAAGCCCAATGAAGTCTTTACATCATAACAATAAGTATATCGCTGCCCTGCTGGCGGTGATGCTGCTCGCCCTGGCCCTGCCGGCCCTCGCGGAGACCCCGCTGCCGGTGATTCCAAAGGGCAAGGGTGAGAAGTGCGTACAACCCACCGATGTCATGCGTGCACGCCATTTCGAGTTTATCCTCGATCAGCGCGATGCCACCATGCACGAGGGTATCCGTACTCCGCAGTATTCACTGGCCCAGTGCATCAACTGTCATGTGCCCAAGGCCCAGCCCGGGCAGGAACGGGTGCGCTACGGCAGCGATGAACACTTCTGCTCCGCCTGTCATAACTATGCCGCGGTCACCATCGATTGCTTCGAATGCCACAACGACGGGCCTACCGGTGAAGCACTCAACCTGACGGCTAAAGAAGGCGAAGCTGTTGCTGTCGAGGCACCAGTTGATCTTATGCATGAGGCAGTACGCCTGGCAAAAACGCGGGAGGTGAAGTAATGAGTAATGATGTAAACACCTCGCGGCGCAAGTTCATGGGCCAGTCTGCAGCGCTGACTGGTCTCGCAGTCGCCCCCGGCGTTTTCCTCGTTGATCTTGCCCGCGGCAAGCCGGCCGATGAACCGGTCAGTGCAAAGAATCGCTGGGGCATGCTGATCGATACCAATAAGTGCGCCAAGGACTGCAACGCCTGTGTCACGGCCTGCCAGACTGAAAATGGCTGGGGTGGTCCCGAATCCAATGAGGTACATTCACGCCCGGATCAGCAGGCCCACTGGATCCGCAAGGTAAATCTGAAGCACAAGGCGACGGGAGCAACCTATTCCCTGCCAATGATGTGCCAGCACTGTGAGACACCACCCTGTGCGGATGTCTGCCCCACCGGTGCTTCCTTCCGTCGTGAGGATGGCATCGTGCTCGTGGACAAGCATATCTGTATCGGCTGCCGTTACTGCATGATGGCCTGCCCATACAAGGCGCGTTCTTTCATCCACGAAACGCTGAAGGATCAGAGCGTGGTCGCGCCGCGCGGCAAGGGCACGGTGGAGGCCTGTACTCTGTGTGTACATCGCGTGGACAAGGATGGTGATAACGCCATTCCCGCCTGCGCCGAGGCGTGTAATGCGGAAGGTCATGAGGCCTTTGTGTTTGGCGATTTGAACAATCCCAACAGCAAGCTTTCACAGACTTTGAAGAAATATGGATCACGGCAAATCCGTGCAGACCTGGGACTCAACCCGGGCATCCACTACAAGGGGATTTAGCAGGTCATGAATCACTACGACTACCAGGAAATCGAGGGACGTTCTAACGGTTACTGGGGCATTCTGCTGGCCCTTGGCGCACTGATCGCGGTCGCCGGCTATGCCTGGTACCTCATGGAGCATAATGGTCACTGGATCACCGGCATGAGCAACCAGATCGTGTGGGGCACCCCGCACGTGTTCGCCATTTTCCTGATTGTTGCGGCCTCCGGTGCACTCAATGTTGCATCGATTGCCTCGGTGTTTGGCAAATACCAGTACAAACCCCTGGCGCGCCTTTCCGGTCTGCTGGCCATTGCCCTGCTCGCCGGTGGCCTGGCCGTGCTGGTGCTTGATCTCGGTCGTCCTGACCGACTCATCATTGCCATGACGTACTACAACTTCAAATCCATCTTTGCCTGGAACATCATCCTGTATAACGGCTTTTTCGCCATCGTCGCCGTCTATATCTGGACCATGATGCAACATTCGATTGGCAGGTACAGCAAGCCCGTGGGCCTGTTCGCCTTCCTGTGGCGCCTTATCCTGACTACGGGTACCGGTTCAATCTTCGGTTTCCTGGTGGCGCGTCAGGCCTACGATGCCGCCATCATGGCGCCGATGTTCATTGCCATGTCATTCTCTTTCGGCCTGGCGATCTTCATCCTGGTTCTGATGGGGCTGTATAACGGTACCCGCCGTCCACTTGGCGATCTCATCGTCAACCGCCTGAAGAATCTGCTGGGCGTGTTCATTGCCGGCGTCCTGTATTTCGTGCTGGCCTATAACCTGACCAACCTCTATGCCACGGAACATCACGGTGTCGTGTCCTTCATCCTGCGTGATGGCGGTATCTACACCACGCTCTTCTGGTGGGGACAGATCGTGCTGGGCTCGCTCGTACCGCTGGCACTGCTCTACCACCCCAGCTGGGGCAAGAACCGCAAACTGGTTGGACTCGCCGCCCTGCTGGTGATTCTCGGTGGTATGGCACAGATCTATGTCATTGTCATCGGTGGCCAGGCCTTCCCGTTGGTGATCTTCCCCGGCATGGAGAGCTCCAGCGCCTACGCCGATGGTGTGGTCGCTACCTACGTACCCAGCTGGCCGGAAGTCCTGCTTGGCCTGGGAGGCGTAGCCGTATTCCTGATCATGGTGCTGGTGGCGGTCAAGGTGCTCAAGTTCCTGCCCCTCAGCCTTGAGGACAAAATGGTCGATCCCTATCACAAGGCGTCCGGAGCTGCTGAATCTGCATCGGCCTGATCCCCGCGCGCGCGGGGATCGGGCAGGTGCAAATGCTCCCGCCAGAACGGGTGTTGAAACATGGCCCACCTGCTGATCTCCGCCGCTCACAAATCCTCCGGCAAGACGACTATCTCCATCGGTCTGTGCGCTGCACTGGCCCGTCGCGGTCTTGCCGTTCAACCCTACAAGAAAGGCCCGGATTACATCGATCCCCTGTGGCTGGGACAGGCCAGCGGCCGCCCCTGTCATAACCTCGATTTTCATACCCAGAGTCCTGACGAAATCCGCTACAGCGTTGCCACGCATTCCGCGGATGCCGACATCAGTATCATCGAGGGTAACAAGGGGCTACACGATGGCGTCAACATCGACGGCAGCAACAGCAATGCAGCACTGGCCAAACTCCTCGACAGTCCGGTCGTACTTGTCATCGACACCCGTGGCATGACCCGCGGTGTGGCAGCCCTGGTGCAGGGTTTCCAGGCTTTCGATCCCGATGTCGCCATCCGCGGCGTGATCCTCAACCAGGTAGGAGGCAGTCGCCACGAGGGCAAACTACGGGAAATCATCGAGCGCTATACCGATTTGCCGGTACTGGGTGCCGTCGGTCGAGATGAAAACCTGCATATCGATGAACGCCATCTGGGCCTGGTACCGAGCAATGAACAGCAACAGGCCGGTGACATCATCGATGCCTTCGCCCAACGTATTGCCGCTGAAGTTGATCTCGAGGCCATTTCCGGTATCGCGCAACAGGCACCGCCGCTGATGCGCCCCTCGGTGTCTCCGCCCGCTCCGGCGGCGAACACTGAGCTGCGTGGGCTGCGTGTCGGCATTATCCAGGACGATGCCTTCGGCTTTTATTATCCCGGCGACCTGCAGGCCTTTTCACAGCGGGGGGTGGAACTGGTGAAAATCGACAGCATGCGCGATGAAACACTGCCCGCTATCGACGGCCTCTTCATCGGGGGTGGTTTTCCCGAAACCCACGCGGAGAAAATAAGCGCCAATACCTCCTTGCGCAATGCCATCGCCGCGGCCGTTGAACAGGACCTGCCGGTGTATGCCGAGTGTGGCGGGCTCATGTACCTGACACGCTCGCTACGCTGGGGCGACAGTGAGTATCCCATGGTCGGGG